>CAXBJF010000010.1:0-105104 GCA_963976005.1 uncultured Flavobacteriales bacterium
AGGCAATAGGCAATAGGCAATAGGCAATAGGCAATAGGCAATAGGCAATAGGCAATAGGCAAAAATATAAATTATGACACAAAAAAGATATACCATTCAAAACAATCCATTTGTAGTTCCTACCTCGGATGGAAAAGTAATAAAAGAACATTTTGGAATGGCAACTGATGGCAATTCAAAAATTAGCATTGCCCACATGATTGCTCCGGCAGGCTGGAGTGAACCTTTTCAAACACCTGAATTTGATGAACATACTTTTATTATTAAAGGAAAAAAACAATTTATTATTGATGATGAAGTTATTGTTTTAGAAGCTGGTCAATCTATAAAAATTAATAAAAACACCAGAGTGCAATACTCAAATCCGTTTACCATAGCTTGTGAATATATTGCTATTTGCACACCCGCATTTTCTATGGATTTAGTGAATAGAGAAGCTTAATTTATGAGTAAATATCTTTATTTGAGTATTGGTTTTCTTATTAATATTACCAGTTATTTTTCTTCTAAATTTGCCTCAAAACTTGCTATAAAATTGTTTTCTACACCTCAAAAAGGTAAAATTAATGATGCAGAAAATACCTATTTTAAGGCTTCAATTCAAGAAAAATTATTCTACAAAAACTTACCAATAGCCACGTATTACTGGAGTGGCGCAAAAGAAACGATTCTTTTGGTTCATGGTTGGGAAAGTAATTCATTCCGATGGAAGGATTTAATAGAAATATTAAAATCTGAAAAGTATAACATTGTTTCATTAGATGCTCCAGCTCATGGCAATTCCGGAGGAAAAACTTTTAATGCGCTGTTGTATTCTGAATGTATTCATGCCGTAGCAAAAAAGTTCAACGCCCAAATTATTATCGGGCATTCTGTAGGGGGCATGACTACTATTTTTGCTCAAAACAAGTATCAATTAACTTCAGTTAAAAAATTGATCTTACTTGGTGCTCCAGCAAATTTTTCAGGTGTTTTTAATCGGTATTCAAAAATGATGGGTTATAATGAAAAGGTTATAAATGCCATGAATCAATATGTTTTAAAACATTATAACCATTTACCTGACTATTTTTCTGCAGCAAATTTTTCAAAAACAATAGATGTTAAGGGTCTTATCGTTCATGATAAAAATGATAATATCATTCCTTACAAAGATGCCTTAAACTATAAAGCCCATTATAGAAACTCTGTGCTTATTACAACAACAAATCTAGGTCACGGATTAAAATCCAAAACGGTTTACAATCATATTTTAGACTTTTTAAACGCCTAGATTTATTGTACTTTTGAGGCATGGAAGAACCATTAAAACGCATCAATAAATTTTTAAGTGAAGTAGGCTATTGTTCACGCAGGGAAGCTGACAAACTCATTGAGGCAGGACGTGTAACTATTAATGGAATTATTCCAGAAATGGGAACCAAAATAAATTCAAGTGATGTTGTTGAAGTTGATGGCAAGACCATTATGAATTCAAATAAAGATTTTGTTTATCTGGCATTTAATAAACCCATTGGCATTGTTTGTACAACAGATACTAGTGTTGAAAAAGATAATATCATAGACTTCATTAAATATCCAAAACGTATTTTTCCTATTGGAAGACTGGATAAGCCAAGTGAAGGCTTAATACTTTTAACCGATGATGGTGACATAGTTAACAAAATACTTAGAGCGAGTAATAATCATGAAAAAGAATACCTTGTAAAGGTTGATAAACCCATCTCGCAAACCTTTATTGAAAGAATGTCTGGTGGCATCCCTCTGACAGATTTAGATAGGGTTACTAAAAAATGCGTGGTTGAAAAAATTAATACTTATGAATTCAGAATCATTTTAACTCAAGGCTTAAACAGACAAATACGACGCATGTGCGAGTATTTGAATTATGAGGTAGAAACCCTAAAACGTGTTAGGATTATGAATATAAAACTTGATATGCCTGTTGGAAAATATAGAGAACTAACGAAAGACGAATTAAAAGAACTAAATATTTTGATTGAGGATTCAACAAAAAATTATAATCCAATTCAAAAAAGGAAACAAAAACCTAGAAAAATTTAACTTATGACAAAAATCTCGCCTTTTCATCTGGCTATTCCTGTTTACAATTTAGAGGAGTGTAGAACTTTTTATAGAGATGTTTTAGGCTGTGAAGAAGGTAGAAGCAGTGACCATTGGGTTGATTTTAATTTCTTTGAGCATCAATTGGTTATTCATTACAAACCAAAATCAGATGAAGTTCTACACACAAATCCTGTAGATGGTAAAGACGTGCCCGTTCCTCATTTTGGTGTTGTTTTACCTTGGGAAACCTTTGAAACCTTTGCTGCAGATTTAAAACAAAAAAAGATTCAATTTATCATTGAACCTTATATCCGTTTTGAAGGAAAGGTTGGCGAACAAGCCACCATGTTTTTTTATGACCCGTCTGGGAATGCTTTAGAATTTAAAGCTTTTAAAGATGTTGGGCAATTGTTTGCTAAGTAATATTTTAAGTTTTTCACGCTTTCTTTCTACTAGAAAATAAAGAAATTTTAATATTAAATGGGAATAATGAAAATTTCATTTATAATCTTGTAACATCAATTCTTGAGATAACATTAATTTAGCCTCATAATTCATAAAAATATGATACGAGTATTAGCAATAATTTTAACTATAGGAGGCATGATAGCCTTAATATTAGGTGTTTTAGGCATCTTCGGAAATAATATGGTAACGCTGAGCCCTTGGGCTTTAACTATTTTAGGTGGAATATTTTTTATTTCTGGAGTATCTATGCTAAAATACCGAAAAGACGTTCCTACTTCAACTGAATAAAAAATTAATGAAAATCAAATAAGGTATTTTAAACCAGGTGTTGTTCTCTAGCTAACAAGGTGTTTTTAAGCAACATAGCAATAGTCATTGGGCCAACACCACCTGGAACAGGGGTTATAAAACTTGCTTTTTTACAAACATTTGCAAAATCTACATCGCCAACAATCTTATAACCTCTTGGAGCAGATTCATCGGTAACACGAGTAATTCCAACATCAATAATAACAGCACCATCTTTAACCATTTCAGCTTTCACAAAGTTAGGAACCCCTAATGCTGAAATAATAATATCAGCTTGTGATGTAATTTGCGTAATGTTTTTTGTGTGACTATGTGTCAAGGTTACCGTAGAATTACCAGGGAATCCCTTTCTGCCCATTAATATACTCATGGGCCTTCCCACAATATGTGAACGACCAATAACAACCGTATGTTTCCCTTTTGTTTCAACACCATAGCGATCTAATAATTCTAAAATACCGAAAGGAGTTGCAGGAATAAAAGTCGACATATCTAATGCCATTTTACCAAAGTTTGTTGGATGAAATCCATCTACATCTTTATCAGGATTTACGGCCAACAACACTTTTTGCGTATCTATTTGTGGTGGTAATGGCAACTGAACTATAAAGCCATCAATATCAGGATTTTCATTAAGCTCTTTAATTTTATCCAGTAATTCAATCTCACTTGTGGTATTAGACATTTGAACTAAAGTTGACTCAAAACCAACGCGTTCACATGCCTTCACTTTACTGCCAACATAAGTTAAACTAGCACCATCAGTTCCCACAATAATTGCTGCAAGGTGAGGCACTTTTTCACCTTTATCCTTCATCTTTTGAACTTCTAAGGCAATCTCATTTTTAATGTCGTTACTAACTTTCTTACCGTCTAAAATTGTCATATTTATTAGTTTTCAGTCACAGTTATCAGTCGCAGTTAACTCCGAATTTACCTGGATTATTTATCATATAATTTATTAATTTCCCAATCTCTTTACCTTCATTCACACATTTAGTATAACTCTCTTTTTGAATATAACTACATACCAGAGCAAAATCTAACCAAGTACTGGTTTCTGAATTTTCTCCATCCGCATCTGTGAGCTTACTTATGAAATGCTTAGGATATCTTCGCTTTCTATAAGCTTCAGCAATATTTGTTGATACAGATCGTGAACTTCTTCTTATTTGGTCTGATAAAGAATAGGTTTCTTCTTTTGGAAAGGATTTAGAAATTTCAAAAATAGACATCGCCAAATCAAATGATTTTTGATAAGCTATTAATTTCTTGAAATCCATATTATTTGTTTTTTGTTTTAAAAACTGTGACTGTTACTGAAT
Organism: uncultured Flavobacteriales bacterium; assembly: GCA_963976005.1. Taxonomy (GTDB): domain Bacteria; phylum Bacteroidota; class Bacteroidia; order Flavobacteriales; family Flavobacteriaceae; genus Yeosuana. The sequence goes on from CAXBJF010000010.1 coordinate 4,170, forward strand.
ACTGTTTACTGAATATTGAACTACTGCATACCCTTCATCATCTGCATCATTTTCTTTCCACCACCACCTTGCATCATTTTCATCATTTTACTCATTTGATTGAATTGTTTTAAAAGCTGGTTTACTTGTTGCACAGATGTTCCTGAACCTTTTCCAATTCTTATTTTTCTACTGGAGTTTATAATGGCAGGATTACTTCGTTCTTTTGGAGTCATGGAATGAATAATGGCTTCAATTCCTTTAAAAGCATCATCATCAATATCAACATCTTTCAGCATTTTTCCAGCACCGGGAATCATCCCCATAAGGTCTTTCATATTCCCCATTTTTTTGATTTGCTGAATCTGCTTTAAAAAATCATCAAACCCAAATTGGTTTTTTGCTATTTTCTTTTGCAGTTTTCTTGCTTCAACTTCATCAAATTGTTCCTGTGCTCTTTCTACCAATGACACTACATCACCCATACCGAGAATACGATCTGCCATACGTGATGGATAAAACACGTCAATAGCTTCCATCTTTTCACCCGTACCAATAAATTTAATGGGTTTATTAACAACAGATTTTATAGAAATGGCTGCACCACCGCGTGTATCACCATCTAATTTAGTCAGGATAACCCCGTCAAAATTCAACACATCATTAAATGCTTTGGCAGTGTTTACAGCATCTTGACCTGTCATAGAATCTACAACAAACAAGGTTTCCTGTGGTTGAATGGCTTTATGAATGTTTGATATTTCGGTCATCATAACCTCATCAACTGCCAATCGACCAGCCGTATCAATAATAACTACATTATACCCATTGGCTTTGGCATGCGCAATACCGGCTTTTGCAATAGCTACCGGGTCATTATTTCCTTTATCACTATAAACCTCAACATTAATTTGTTCACCTACAATATGTAATTGATCAATGGCGGCTGGACGATACACATCACACGCAACCAATAATGGTTTTTTTGATTTTTTATTTTTTAGATAATTTGCCAGTTTTCCAGAAAAGGTTGTTTTACCAGAACCTTGTAACCCAGACATTAAAATAATGCTAGGAGTTCCTGATAAATTAATGCCTTCAGCATCGCCACCCATAAGTTCAGTCAGTTCATCCTTAACAATTTTAACCATTAATTGACCTGGTTGTAATGTTGTTAATACGTTTTGACCCAACGCTTTTTCCTTAACCCTTACTGTAAAATCTTTGGCTATTTTGAAGTTAACATCGGCATCTAAAAGGGCCCTACGTACTTCTTTTAAAGTTTCGGCAACATTAATTTCTGTAATATTTCCGTGTCCTTTTAGTACGTGTAAGGCTTTATCTAACTTTTCACTTAAATTATTAAACATATTTTCCTTTTAATTTTAAGAATAGCAAAGTTAATGATTTGAAGTGTATTAATAAAGCGTCGCAAAATAAAAGATGAGAATAAAAAAAAGACTGCCAAACTTTTAATTTGACAGCCTTTATAAAGGAAATATAAATAATAATTAACCTAACTAACCGAATATTTCAGAATCTCCTTTTTTCAAATCTATTTTTTTTCCAAAACCAATATTCTTTCTACAGTACCCGATGAACCAAGATCTTTTAATTCAATTCTTGTTTGGGTTACCGAAACGATTCTCCATCTATAAGTCAGTTCATTAAACGGTGGATCATTACTAAATTGCAATCCTAAGAACAACCCATTATTTCTATATGCTAACCATGAACCAGAGGTTACGCCAAAATTTGGATCTGTAACTTTAATTCTTCCGCTTTCCAAAAAGTCAATAGTGTACATATAAAAATTTACTGTTGGATCTACAACATGTACCAAACCATCATCATATTTGGCTACTTGCCATGTGCTGCTGATTAGCACATCTTCAACAAAATTTAAATCGTTATCAGAATTAGGACAATGTCTTTCCAAAATCATTTTATTGTTTTGGTTTTCAAGTTTTATTAAACCTGGTTCCAAGAAAGTAATTAACCATTCTAACTTTAAATTAGGTCTTCCGTCTAAAGTAATTTGCAAAATAAATCCAATATTTCTAACTAAAACCTCATAAGTACCGGTTACTAATTCACCATTTACTCGAATATTTACCTCATTATTTGGTAAGAATTTTAATGGTGTACCTATATAGTCCTTTTCATTATCTACGCCATCAACACTTAATCGTGCAACTCTCCAGAAACATTCTTGTAAATAGCTTTCAATACGTTCTTTGGTATAATCAATAACGATATCACAATTTTTATTTAAAATGATTTTATTTCCGCCAGCCTGATATAATTTAATTTTACCTGGAGCTAAATCATAAACAAACCATTCCAATGTAAAATCCACTAACGTATCAAAATTCAATTTTATCAAGGCTCCATTATCAGTTACACGAGTTGTCCATGTGCCTGTTAGCATATCACCCATTCTATTACGTACTTTTACTACATTATTTTCTTTAAAAACAATAACAAATTCACGATAAGAATCATTTAAGCTATTTTGATTTCTTTGCATTTCATTAACAACCCATGGGCATGACATTAAAAGGGCATCCAGCCTTTCTTTGGTAAAGTCATCATCACCGTAATCATTATTATCATCTTCATTACACGAATCTTTTGCATTATCAATGGTCGTTTGCAATTCTTCATTATTATTAACTTCCTGAGTAGTTCCATCAGCTAATATCATGGTTATAGGGAAATTAATACTCGCAAAAACTTCGCCTTCTCTAACTCTTTTAATAAAATGATATAATTGTCTGTCATTTTCAACAGTTACCACATTTATAACCTGAAACGATGTATTGTAAACTGAAAATGAAAATGGATATTGAAAATCTATACATTCTATATCATCATCGGGTTCGTTTTCTCCATTACAATTTAGAATTCGTTGTTGTAATTCTTCACGATTACTTATAACAACTTCCGTAAAATCAGATAATACAATGGTTACAGGAAAAATAAGGTTTACAAAATCATTATCATCCTCAAATTCATTAAAATATGCTTCAATTTTGGCATAATCCTCTTCAGTACTAATAGTGACTTCATGATTATTAACAATGACTGTTACAGGTAGTTCAATGGATAAACAACTGGCATTATCAATAATGTTATCTTTTGATCCGTCCATTTTAGATGTGGAGGTCATTAAGCTCGTTAATTCTGAATTTGCCACAAGCGCTTCTGCTTCAGTAGGGGCCGTTACATCCACAACTTCCTGTTGACAAGACATAAACATGAATAGGGCAAAAAAAGGTAAGAATAATATTTTTTTCATAACAAATGATTTTAAGTTAAACATGATGCATTTTGATTATAAAACAATTTAGCTTTAAAAATCCCTACCCCTTGTTTGCTTTTTTTTTAATTTAGCGCCATAAATCATCAATAATAATGGACAAACAACTGCATAAGAACATTTGCGAAGAACATATATTTTCGTCCATATTTAATAAGTATTCAAAAGATTTACATAATTTCTTATATTATAAGTTCGGTGATTTATTAAACCCAAAAGACAAAGTTCAGGAAGCATTTATTAAACTATGGGAAAACTGTTCTAAAATTACTCCAGATAAAGCCAAGAGTTTTGTTTTTACTACCGCCAATAATTTAATGTTAAATGAAGTTGCCCATCAGAAAGTTGTTTTAAAACATCAGCAAACAAAACCTAAATCATATACTAATGAAAATCCTGAATTTTTAATGCAGGAAAGCGAATATAATGATAAGTTACAAAAAGCGTTATCAAATTTAACCGAAGCGCAACGTGAAGCTTTTATGATGAATAGAGTTGAAGGAAAACGCTTTAAAGAGATAGCTGCACTTTTGGATATTTCAACCAAAGCCGTTGAAAAACGAATTTATGGCGCCTTGGAAAAATTAAGGAAAGACATCAAGGAACTTTGATGATTGATGATTGATGATTGATGATTTACGATTGATGATTTGAAACTTGCATTTCGGAATTTGGAATTTGGGTTTTTTTATTTAAAGGGTAGGGAAAAACAATAATTAACTGTTGTATAGTTGTAATAAGATTATGAAAAAAGAAGTTTTAATATCGAAATGGTTAGATAATGATTTGAATGATCAGGAACTTGAAGCGTTTAAAAAGCTTGAAGACTATGATGATTTGATGACATTATCTAATAACTTAAAAGCTTTTAAGGCAGATGATTATGATACATCTCAACAACTTGAAAGCGTATTAAAAACCATTAAAAACACTCACAAAAAAACCCATTGGATTAAACCTTTTATACGTGTTGCCGCTATACTTGCCATTAGTTTTAGCTTATATTATTATACCACTACCCTTGATACCACCATATCAACGGCCTATGCTGAAATGACAACGGTTAAGTTACCTGACGCTTCAACCGTATCCCTAAACGCCAAAACCTATTTGGCTTACAATAAAAAATCATGGAAGCACGAGCGTCATGTTGAGCTTGATGGCGAAGCCTTTTTCAAAGTTGCCAAAGGCTCAACATTTATTGTAAATACCAAGGCAGGAACGGTTGCTGTTTATGGTACAAAATTTAATATTAAACAAAGAGAAAATTATTTTGAAGTTATTTGCTACGAAGGTGTTGTAGGAGTTACCTATAACTCACAACTCTCAAAATTAAAAGCCGGAGACCGTTTTTTAATCATTGATGGGAAAATTATTGCTACTGAAAAAGAAAATAATGCAACGCCTTCGTGGTTACATAATGAAAGCCAATTTAAAAGTTTGCCCTATAAAATGGTTTTAGAAGAATTTGAAAGGCAATACAATGTTACCTTAGTTGTTCAAAACATTGATACAGAGCAATTATTTAGTGGTAGTTTTGGTCATAATAATTTAGAAGTCGCCTTAAATGCAATTACTTTGCCTTTGCACTTAACCTATAGTAAAACAGGTCATACTATAACACTAAAGCGTGAGTAAAAAAAGGTTTCTTACACCTGTTTTTTTATTGTTTTTTTTGAATTTTTTATCCTTAAATGGCCAAACAGTTCAAGAAGAAAAGCAACCCCTTATTTCTATTTTAAAAATTCTTGAAAAACGCTATAGCGTTAGTTTTTCATACGCTGATGCCACTATTTCTAATAAAGAAGCATTCTTGCCAGATGAGGCCTTAACCCTTGAAGATATACTTGACTATTTAAAAAATGAGACGCAATTGGAATTTGAAATATTAGATGACCGGTTTGTTGTTATAAAAATTCAAAATGAATTAAAAACCCCTATACTATTACAAAGATTAGAGGAAGTTACTGTAACCAATTATCTTACTACGGGTATTACCAAATTAAATGACGGAAGTACCATTTTAAAACCTGAATCCTTCGGGATTTTACCGGGATTGATTGAACCAGATGTTTTACAATCCATTCAAGCTTTACCAGGTGTTTTAAGTGTTGATGAAACCGTTTCAAACATTAATATCAGAGGGGGTACGCACGACCAGAACCTTATCCTCTGGGAAGGTATTAAAATGTATCAGTCCGGTCATTTTTTCGGATTAATTTCAGCTTTTAATCCATATACTACCAAAAATGTACAGGTTTCAAAAAACGGAACCAGAGCAAAATATGGTGATGGTATATCAGGTGTTATAGACATGCAACTATCAAACACCATTGATAATCAATTTAAAGCCGGTGCAGGTTTCAATTTAATAAATGCCGATGCTTATGCTAAAATTCCTCTTTCAAAAAAGACCGAATTACAACTTTCTACACGGCGTTCTATAACAGATTTCATTGCTACACCAACTTACAACCAATATTTTAAACGCATTTTTCAAGATTCAGATCTCACCAATGAAGATGATGATAGTTATTCCATTTCCAGTAACGAAGATTTTTACTTTTATGATGTCACAGCTAAATTCTTATATGATATTACTGAAAATGATAGAATACGAATTCATTTTTTAAACGTAAATAACAAATTAAATTATGATGAGCAGTCAACCATTAACGATACCAACGAAGCTCAAAATAACCAACTTGCACAACAAAATATTGCAACTGGAATAACCTATGTAAAAGATTGGAATCAACGGTTTTCAACAACCGCTCAAATTTATTTTACAGATTACAATTTGAACGCTACTAATTTTGATATTTTAAATAATCAACGATTAATTCAGAAAAACGAGGTTATTGACAACTCAGCCAAAATGGAAATTAATTATACGGCAAATCCTCATTTTAAGTTAAATGCCGGTTATCAGTTTTCTGAAGTTGGCGTAAGTAATCTAGAAGACGTTAACAACCCTCCATTTAGAAGTTACATTAAAGAAGTTATTAGAACTCATGCCGTATACGCTGAAACGTCGTTGTTATCAACAAATGCCCAAACCAATTTAAAATTTGGGACGCGCGTAAATTATCATAAAAAGTTTGATATGATTTTGGTAGAACCGCGTTTAAGTTTTAGCCAACGGTTTTTAAATGACTTCAGATTTGAAATACTTGGTGAGATTAAAAGTCAGACTACATCACAAATCATCGATTTGCAAAACGATTTTTTAGGCATTGAGAAACGTCGTTGGATATTGTCAAATAACACCACCATTCCTGTTTTAAAAAACAAGCAAATCTCAACTGGGGTTCATTTTAACAAAAACAAACTCCTCATTAGTGCCGAAGCTTATTTGAAGCATGTCAAAGGTATTACCACCAGGAGCCAAGGCTTTCAAAACCAATATCAGTTTGTAAATGCTATTGGCAGTTACCAAATAAAAGGGCTTGATGTTTTAATAAACAAACAATTTAATAACACAATAAGTACTTGGGTTAGCTATTCATTTAGTAAAAACAACTATACATTCGATTCGCTTAACAATGGGAAATCATTTCCTAATAATGCCGATATCCGTCATGCGCTCACCTTTGCAGGAACTTATACCTATAATAGAATAAAATTTGCAACGGGTTTAAATTGGCGTTCTGGAAAACCTACCACATTACCGTTAAATAATGGAGAAGTTAGTAACGGCGAAATTAATTATGAATCGCCAAATAGCTCCAATTTAATAGATTATTTACGTGCCGATTGCTCAGCAACCTATGAGTTTAATATGTCTGATAATACCCATGCAACTATAGGAGCATCCATTTGGAACGTTACCAACAAAAAAAATATTATTAATACTTACTATACTTTAGACAATGACGATGTAGTAAGCAAAGTTGAAAACCAATCCCTTGGTATTACACCAAATGTGAGCTTCAGACTGCAATTTTAAAAGTTATTTTCAATATTTTTAAGTAAATTCGTTTAAGGTATTATCAAATTAATAACTATCTTAGATTTCCTTATTTATAATTAAAATGATTCTTATGGATACTTTAAAAAAAAAAGACATAAGTCAAGAGGTTTTTGATTTATATGATGATTATGCTCATAATAAAATTGACAGACGTCAATTTGTTGAAAAACTATCACTGTATGCCATTGGTGGATTAACAGTTTCATCACTTTTAAGTTTTATGTCGCCAAAATATGTTGAAAATATTTTAGTAAAACCTGAAGATGAACGCATTGATTCCAAATACATAACCTATAACTCTCCGAACGGTGGAGGATCCATAAAAGGATTGTTATCTCAACCTAGCAACATAAAAACCAAATTACCCGGAATTGTTGTTGTGCATGAAAATAGAGGCCTTAATCCATATATTGAAGATGTTGGCAGGAGAGCTGCTCTGGAGGGTTTTATAAGTTTAGCTCCAGATGCCTTAACGCCACTTGGTGGCTATCCTGGAAATGATGACGATGGAAGAGCTTTACAAAAACAACGTAACCGAGATGAGATGTTGGAAGATTTTATTGCCGCTTTTAACTATTTGAAATCCTATGAAAATTGTGATGGGAATATTGGGGTAGTAGGGTTTTGTTTTGGTGGCTGGATTGCCAATATGATGGCAGTAAAAATCCTAGACCTTAAAGCAGCCGTACCCTTTTATGGAGGACAGCCAACAGCTGAAGAAACCTCACAAATAAAAGCGCCTTTATTATTACAATATGCTGGTTTGGATACCAGGGTCAATGCCGGTTGGCCAGCGTATGAAACCGCTCTTAAAGAAAATCACATAGACTATACCGTGTATTTTTACCCAGATGTAAACCATGGATTTCATAACAACACCACACCAAGGTTTGATAAAGAAGCGGCTGATTTAGCGTGGAGTAGAACCATTGGATTTTTTAAGGGGAAACTAATATGATTTTAATCATTTCTCTTTAAAATCAACTTTGTCCTGTCCTGAAATTGGCTTACTTTTATTGTTCATTCTTTTTTATTGTCCATTCTTTATGGTTTTGGTATAAACTTGTTTTAGGATGGATCGAATAGGTTAACAAGTGTCCCGCAGATAGCGCAGATAACCGCAAAAAATGGGTTAAAAATATCGGCGAAAATTTGCGCAATCTGCGGGAAAAGGATATGGTTAACAAGTGTCCCGCAGATGGCACAGATAACCGCAGAAAAAATGGGTTAAAAATATCGGAGGGATAAAAAACTAAACAATGACAGAAAACGACATGTCGTACAAAATAAGAGGAGCAATCTTTAATGTTTACAATGCTTTAGGTCCCGGATTATTAGAATCTGTTTATGTGGCCGCATTGATTTTTGAATTAAACAAAGAAGGCTTAAAAGTGAGAAAAGAAGTGTCAGTACCTGTTTATTATGAAGGAGAAAAATTAGAAGTAGGTTTCAGATTGGATTTATTAGTTGAAAACAAAGTAATTATTGAAGTAAAATCAATTGAAAACCTAGCGAAAGTACATCACAAGCAAGTGCTAACGTATTTAAAGCTCACAAAACTAAAATTAGCCCTCTTAGTGAATTTTAATGTTGATGATATTAAATCGGGAATATTCAGAAAAGTAAATGGGTTAAAAATAGAGTCCCGCAGATAGCGCAGATAACCGCAAAAAATGGGTTAAAAAAATCAGCGAAAATTTGCGCAATCTGCGGGAAAAAAGATACAACAACAAAAACTTTAAAAATAATGAACAAAAAAAATAAAGTAATCAGTCTGTTTGGAAACAAAAAGGTTGTAAAAAATGAAGGCGTGAAATATTCAGAATTACTAGAAATATTTATGAGCCCCTTTCAAAATGATTTTTCGGAAGACTTTTTTTTAGAGGATATTTTTGATTTTGCAATACTTGCTTGGAACTTTGGCAATATGAAAGTCATTGCACCAAACGAAGAATTTGAAAAAATCATTGCCACTGCTTCAAAAGAAGACATAAACTTTTCTTTGTTAAAAAAGATGATTGACCATAAGATCAAAAATTTCAAAGTGTACACTAATTTTATTGTTGATTTTGAATTAAATGAAACGGATAACCATCCAATATTGTCCGTTATCACACAAGAAGAAGAAACTTATTTATCAAATATGATGAATAACTTAGATGGGCAAATGACGTCAAATGACTTTGAGGAAAATTACATTAATCGTTACGCAATAGTTATTAAACCACAGCAACCTTTTTTTCACTGGCTCAACGCATTGTATCCAGAGGATAAAATCACTGAAGTTGAGGAAAACAATATTTATTTGGTCAGTGATGAAATTGATGATGTAAACACTTGGCTTAAAAAGAAGTATGACAGGCTTTTTAAAATGGAATTGGATGATTGGCATACCAATAAAAAAGAATGGCCCCAAAAGCGTACTTACAAAATGTTCAAACAGTGGTTTAACGTTGAGGTTTCCACAATGGTTTACGATTTAGAAAAAAAACCAGTATATAAATCAGAAGGATAAATCATCAAAAGAAGGATTTTTTATGAAAATACCCCTAAACGAATTTGAACAATTAATTGATGAACGTATCCTAAAAAGGGGATTGGCCTACTTTAAAGATGGTGCAATAACCGATTTTTCAGAAATTTCTACCGGAGAATACGAGGCCATTGTTTTGGGAACGGAAGAATATACGGTACAATTGGAAATTAAGAATAGTACGATAGTAGAGCACAACTGCGATTGTCCTTACGATATGGAGCCAGTTTGCAAACATATTGTGGCTTCGATTTTTTATTTAAAACAAGATGAACTTGAATTGGACCAACCCAATTTTACAATTGCCAAAAAGAAAAAAACAAAATCGGTTGCCCAACAAGTCAAAGAATTGCTAAAGGCAATTTCACACGAAGAATTAATAGACTTTGTACAAGAAAACAGTAAAAAAGACAACAAATTCAGAAATTACTTTTTAGCATCATTTGGCCACCTTAGCCATGAGCAATCAAAACCCTTTTATCAAAAACAAATAAAATCCATTTTAAGCACGGCCGCAGGAAAAGACGGTTGGATTGCTTGGAATGATATGAAATATGTTGTAAATACTGCCGAATCGTTTCTACTAAATGCCAACAACAACTTTGAAAACAACAACTTTGAAAACGTATTTTACATAGCTACTGCTTTACTTGAAGAGTTTACCGAAGCTTTTGATTATGCCGATGACAGCAATGGGGATTTAGGTTATTTTATAGAATCATCAATGGAATTACTGTCGAAATTAACACAAGAAAAACTTCCCAAATCATTAAAACAGGTAATTTTTGAATATTGTATTGTTTCTTTTAAACAAAAACTATTTGAAGGTTGGGATTGGCATTTAGGGATGCTTCGTGTTGCAGTTAAATTGATTGAAAAGGAAAGTGATGCCGATACTGTGCTCAACTGCCTGGATACCGTCAATGGAAAATACGAACAGGAAAGAGCCCAATCTTTTAAGTTGGATTTGCTTAGAAGGTTTAAGGGCGAAAAAGAGGTGGAAAAATACATTAATGAACATATTTCAAATTCATCAATAAGAACAAAAGAGATAGAAAAAGCCTATAAAAGCAAGAATTACAATAGCGTAATAGAACTTTCAAAAGACGGGATTAAATGTGATGAAAAAGACAAACCCGGTTTAGTTAAAGTTTGGTACAATTGGTTGTTAAAAGTCGCTCATGCACAAAAAGACACTTCTAAAATTATCGAATACGCAAGGTTCTTATTTATTGATAATTTTCATCCCGAACAAGATTATTATCAAATTCTAAAGGATACTATTGAAGACGGGAACTGGCATCCATTTTTAGAAGAGATCATAAAAGAAATAAAGCCTAAAAATAGATGGACATACACAGAGTTAATACGAAAGATCTACATAAAAGAAGCATGGTGGGACAGACTGTTTCTTATGTTAAAACAAAATGTTTCTTTAGAGAATATCCAACAAAACGAACAGTATTTATCTAAAGACTATTCATCTGAACTGATTGATCTTTACACTGAAAGAATTACAAATTACGTTGAAAAATATATTGGCAGGAGCCATTACCAAACGGCTTGCAGGTATTTACGGAGAATGAAAAAATTGGGAGGGAATGACCAAGTAAATGATTTGATAGCATTGTTTAGGAAAAAATATCCACAACGTAGAGCATTGATGGACGAATTAAACAGAGTATAAATATGGTCAACAAAAAAGACCATGCAATTACCCACCAGTTTATCATTATTTTATTGGTGTTCATTTTGCATTTGCAAAGTCGCTAAAAACCAGACACGAGCTTGTTTTTGTTTCAAATGAGTGCAGCGTCAAACCTGTTTGAAACCTGAGTTCGATTAACAATGTGCCAGTATTTAAAATATTGCTTCTGTTTTATTTAATACCCAGAGTCATCCGAACGAAGTATGAAGAGGAATCACATTATTAATAGTGAAGGTTTATCATTGTTATGGGATTTCTCATTTCATTCGAAATGATGACAACGAATTAAAAAACAATGATTTAAGTAGAATTTGAAACTAAAACAATAATCTCCGCTAGCATAAGCATCTTGCTTGTGCCGATAAATAAACATAGTTTACCTTTATATAGTCACGGGCGAGACGCGCGTAATAGCAGGTTGGTTTTTGCCTTGATGGTTGGATTGCCAATATGATGGCAGTAAGAATCCCTGAACTTAAAGAGGCAGTTCCTTTTTATGGCGCACAACCAACAGCTGAGCAAACCGCCCAAATAAAAGCATCTTTATTATTACAATACGCCGGTTTAGATACCAGGGTCAATGCCGGTTGGCCAGCTTATGAAACCTCACTTAAAAAAAACAACATTGAATATACCGTTTATTTTTACCCAAATGTAAATCACGGATTTCATAACAATACCACACCACCACGGTTTGATAAAGAAGCGGCTGATTTAGCCTGGAGTAGAACCATTGTTTTTTTTAACGATAAACTGAAATAATATGAATACCATTCTACTCCATAAGATTTGATAAATATATTGACTTTGTGGAAAAAATTAACGAACTTCGTTTAACGACTGATATAGACCATTAAAACAATCTATATCAAAGTATTGGCATTCGTTAAGAATACAAACTATAGCCAAAAAAATATTTTACTTTGTTTGCAAAAATCTTCTGCAAATATTATATAACTAAAATAAATAAAATATGAGTTATTCAAAACCAAAATTTAAAGAAAAGTACGGAAATTTCATTAATGGAAAATTTGTAAAACCAGTTGGTGGTGAGTATTTTGATAATACTTCACCAATTGACAATTCATTTATAGCAAAATATCCACGTTCCCAAAAAGAAGACGTAAATAATGCTGTAGCAGCAGCAAATACCGCAAAAGAAGCCTGGGGAAATACGTCTGTTTCTGAACGAGCCAGTATGCTAAATAAAGTAGCTGACCTTATAGAAGCCAATCTAGAAGAATTTGCTTTGGTTGAAACTTGCGACAACGGGAAACCAATTAGAGAAACCCTAAATGCGGATATTCCTTTAGCAATTGACCACTGGCGCTATTTTGCAGCAGTTATAAGAGCAGAAGAAGGTTCGGCAACTGAATTGGATGCCAACACACTTTCAATGAACATTAAAGAGCCTCTTGGCGTGGTGGCACAAATTATTCCCTGGAATTTTCCATTGTTAATGTTGTCGTGGAAATTACCGCCAGCATTGGCTGCAGGAAACTGTGTGATTTTAAAACCAGCTGAACAAACGCCATCAACTGCCACTTTGTTGATGGAAAAAATTGCTGATGTATTTCCTCCGGGAGTTATAAATATTATTCATGGATTTGGTCCGGAAGCAGGGAAACCATTAGCATCTCATTCGGGAGTTAATAAAGTAGCCTTTACTGGTGAAACCACAACGGGTCAATTAATTATGCAATATGCTTCTAAAAACATAAATCCTGTAACGATGGAATTAGGTGGTAAGTCGCCTAATATTTTCTTCAACTCTGTTATGGATGAAGATGATACCTTTTTAGACAAAGCAATTGAAGGTGCTGTTTTATTTGCGTTTAATCAAGGTGAAGTTTGTACCTGTCCGTCAAGATTATTAGTGCAAGAAGATATATATGATGCTTTTATGGAAAAAGTTGTAGCCAGAACCAAGGCGATAATTCAGATAAATCCTTATGATTCCAGTTGTATGGTTGGCGCTCAAGCATCTAATGACCAGTACGAAAAAATTCTTTCATATATTAAAATAGGCAAGGAAGAAGGAGCTAAAGTTCTTACAGGTGGAGAAGCTTGTAAATTAGATGGAGATTTAGCCAATGGATTTTTCATTCAGCCTACTATTTTAGAAGGGCATAATAAAATGCGGATTTTTCAGGAAGAAATTTTTGGGCCTGTTGTTTCAGTAACTAAATTTAAAGACGAAGCGGATGCCATAGCAATTGCAAATGATACGCTTTACGGTTTAGGAGCTGGAGTCTGGACCAGAGATGCACATCAATTATATCAAATTCCAAGAGCAATAAAAGCGGGTAGGGTTTGGGTGAATTGTTATCATGCATATCCGGCTCACGCACCTTTTGGAGGATACAAAAAATCAGGGTTTGGTAGAGAAAATCATTTAATGATGATGAATCACTACCGTCAAACTAAAAATATGCTGATTTCTTATGATAAAAATAAATTAGGATTCTTTTAGTAAATAGAAATTAACAAAACGAAAAGACTGACTGTGAATATCAGTCAGTCTTTTTGATTTTTATACCATCATTATGAAATACGAAAGGGTCGCAATTACGGAAAAAGCCAAAGTAATTTTAAATCAACTAAAAGCAAAGCACGGAAATTTAATCTTTCATCAAAGCGGCGGCTGTTGTGATGGTTCAGCCCCTATGGTTTTTGAAGAAGGGGATATGTACCTAGATGATAGTGATATTTTACTTGGACAATTAGATGGTGTAAATTATTATATGAACCAAGACCAATTTGAATATTGGAAACACACTCATTTGACGGTTGATATAACCGAAGGCAGAGGCTCCAGCTTTTCCCTCGAAATTCCTCTTGGACTACGATTTATCATTCATTCAAGACTTCTGACAGATGAGGAAAATATAGTCCTCAATAAATAATAAAATGCCATCAATCTGCATAGTTAATGGCTACAAAAAGGTAAATTAAAGTTCTTTAATTTTAATAAATATAGTGCTTAAACTAAACATTACCTGTTTTAAAACACCAATAACCATACAGTAGCCGTTAAACGATACTGAAAAATTACTTAATCAATTCTTTAACCTCATCAAAATTAAGTCCGCCATAATTACCAGAACTCATTAACAACAAGGCTTTGTTATCAAAATTTTGTGAGAACAAAAAGTTTTTAAAATCATCTGGATTGGTGTAAATAATTAAATCATCACGTTCAAAAGCATTGGCAATTTGTTCATGGGTTACTTTTTCCAGTTTCTTAATTTCAACCGCATGCGGCGAGTAAAACACCACAGCCACATCAGCAGCATCTAAAGTTCCTTTATATTCTTTTAAAAAATCAGCATTCAGACTACTGTACGTATGCAATTCTAAACAAGCAACCAGCGCTCTGTTTTCATATTGCTCTTTCACGGCTTTGGTTGTAGCCTCCACTTTGCTTGGCGAATGTGCAAAATCTTTATAAGCAACACGGTCCCGATGACTATCGGGATTGCTTTCGGCAATTTTTTCGAGGCGTTTGCTTGCTCCTTTAAATGTGGCAATGGCTTCATAAAAATCATCTTCATCAATACCCATATGTTGGCAAATCCATTTAGCTCCAGCCAGATTGTTCAGATTATGTTTTCCAAAGACTTCAATAGGCAAAGTTCCTTCGGGAGTTTCTAAAAGCGTTTGCCCGTTTTCAATTTTATATTCCGGAGTGTGGTACGGTATTTTTCTAATGGTATTTAATGAAGCTTCTACAACCCGTTTTACCTCTAAATCTTCTTCGTTATAAGTGATGCTTCCGCCTTTAACTATAGAATCTACAAAAATGCTAAACTGTTCTATGTAGTTTTCATAGGTTGGAAACACGTTGATATGGTCCCAGGCAATACCACTTAACAATGCTATATTGGGTTTGTATAAATGAAATTTCGGTCGTCTGTCAATGGGTGAACTTAAATACTCATCACCTTCCAACACTATAAAATCATTGTCATCAGTTAATTTTACCATGACGTCAAACCCTTCTAACTGTGCACCAACCATATAATCAACATCTCTATCATGATAATGCATTACGTGTAAAATCATGGATGTAATGGTTGTTTTTCCATGACTTCCACCAATAACCACACGCGTTTTGTGTTTAGCTTGTTCATATAAAAACTCAGGATAACTATAAATTTTTAAACCTAATTCTTGTGCTTTTAACAACTCTGGATTATCAGCTTTTGCATGCATCCCTAAAACGATGGCGTCTAAATTTGCATTGATTTTTTCGGGAAACCACCCGTAAGTTTTGGGCAGTATTCCTTTAGCATTTAATCTTGATTTTGAAGGTTCAAATATTTCATCATCACTTCCTGTGACTTGGTATCCTTTATTGTGTAATGCTATGGCTAAATTGTGCATGGCACTTCCACCAATGGCTATAAAATGTACGTTCATAGTGTTCTTTTGAAAGTTTCAAAGATAGGTTTTTGCGTTAAAAGTTGGAAGTTTGTCAATCAAAGATTTTTTGACTTAAAAACACGGTGAATACCTAATAAATCATTGCATTATAACAAAAAACTAAATGCCAAACTAAAACTCTGGATTCACCGCCAATTTATTAAACAATAAGGCCTTGGTGCTGAAAAATTTATTTTGTAATTCTATAGCCTTAAGTTTAGCATCAATAAGTTTACTTTCACGACTATTTACTAAAAACAGTGAACTTTCACCTACAAAAAAACGTCTTTCTTCAGCAGATAACAATTTTTCATAATCAGCAATAACACTTCCAGTCAGCTGATTTTGAATTTCAAAAGATTGCAACTCGATTTGTATGGCGTTAATTTTATTTTTCAATGTCAGTTTAGTGCTAATGCGTTCAAAGTTGGTATCCTGTAACTTCACTTTAGCCAATTTGAGTTCACCACGCTCTTTCCTGAGAAATAATGGCACACTAATATTTATACCACTTTTGTAAGCTGCTGTACTAAACGAATTGACGATTTCTGGTGTGGTAGATAAAAAGTTATATTGCAAATCAATAGTTGGCAATAATTCATTGGCTTTTAATCGTCGCTCAAGGTCTAGACTTTTATATTTATAATCGAGCGATTGCAGTTTAGGATGATTATCCAGATTGGACGTCTCCATTAATAATGCATCTATATTCAATGTTGTATTTACAATAAGTTCACTTTCAAAATCTGGGAAAACAGTGTCTCGCAACTCTACCGGCACATTATCTTTTAACCATAAAAAGTTAGAAAGTTCAAATCTTGCTTTCATTAATTGCACTTTCGATTTTTCAAGATTAAGTTTCCGGTCATTGACAACAATCCGAGCTTCAATGGAATCGATAGCTGCCACTTCGCCTAATTCCACATTTTGTTTAACGCCTCGGAATCGAATTTGTGCGTTCCCTAAAAAATTTTCATAAATCAAAGTTTCATTATAGGCTTGCAACCAATTGAAATATACTAAGGCTGCTTCATAAAGAATCGTATTCACCAAAATATCACGATCAGCTTTAGCTTGTTCACGAAACAACTTTGCTTGTTTTAAGGACGCCATTCTCTGATTGATCCACAAACCTTCGCCAATAGAAAATGAAACCCCGGCACTATATAAACCGTCCTTGGGTAGACTATTTTCTGGATTCAGAAATACACCATCCGTTTCTTCAAAACTACCTTTCAATTCAATCCCATACCACGTTGGGATTTTAAAAGTTGCATTGAGTTTGTCATAATATTCGCTTCCTTTAAATACTTTTCTATCGTAATCGACATCAATTTTTGGATCAAAACCTCCTCTGGCTTTCATCAATTTGGCTTGACTTTCATCAATAACCAATTCAGCCTGTTTTACAATGGGATGAAAGGCTTTCACGTATCCTAAATATTCATCAAATCGAAGTACAGACTCATCCAAAGATTGGCTCAACATAGAACTCATTCCAAATAAAAAGCTAATAGCTATATAAAAAAATTTACTTTTTCCCATCAGTTTTTTTAGATTGTGGTTGATAGTAATTTGGTGGAAACCCATTAATTTTGCGCCAGAGTTCAAACCAGATTGGAACATCTTCCAATAAAGTCATGGTATATGCTCCAGAACCCACTCTTATGGCTGTAGGCCAAGGATTATCAGATTTATCAGGTGCCAACAAGACCCGGTATTTGCCATTATCACTAATGAAATTCTCAATAGCAACTACTTTAGCGCCGTACGTACCATAAGACACATTAGGCCAACCGCTAAACACAATAGCTGGCCAACCATCAAATTGCACGCGCACTTTTGCTCCTTTGTAAAGCAATGGCAAATCAATAGGTGCAACGAAGGTTTCTACTGCCAAATCATATTGAGAAGGCATAATACCTACCAAACGCTCGCCTTCTTTAAAGGTTTCTCCAATACCTCCTCTAATGGCCTTATTGATAAAACCATTTTGAGGCGCAGTGATGTATCTTAATTTATTGCGCATTTTGTAATTGGAATAGGCGTTTTCGAGCTTACTAACTTGGGCTTCGGTATCAAACTGACTTGACTGTGCTGTGAACTTATCGCTTTGCGCTTTCGAGACTTTATCTTTGTAGGAAGCACTCACAGATGAAATTTCAACTTGAGCATTGATGACTTCATTTTTACTTGCCAGCAATTTATTCTCTTGGGAAATTAGTTTTGCCTGTGTTTCTTGCAATTTTAGGCGTTTCTCTTCCACATCCTTCACGGCTTTCAGACCTTCTTGTTGAAGTGATGCTGTACGTTCATATTGTCGTTGGGCAATTTCAAAATTGGTTTGAGCGGCTTCCAAATCAATACTATCGCTTTTTACTTTCAATTTCGATTGAATCAATTTATTTTCTGCTTGTTGCAATTTGAGAACCGTTTCTGTTGATAAAGCCAAAATTTGACGTTCCAAAGCTTTTACCTTTTCACCATAAGAGGTTACAGACGAGGCTTTAGCTTCAATTTGTTCACCTGTGCGTTCTACCAAATTAGGATCAAAGTAATCACTTTTAACTTCTGAAACTTCAAGAATTGTATCTCCCTTTTTTACAAAATCACCTTCTTGAACAAACCACTTTTCTATACGTCCAGGAATTGGTGATTGAATGGTTTGTGGTCTTTGGTCTGGTTTTAGGGTTGTGACCAGTCCTTTGGCACTAATAATTTGTGTCCAGGGCATGAACAAAAGAACAATTCCAAAAAGTGCAAAAGCCAACAAAAACCTATTAAAAAACTTATAGTAATTAGTATGGAACACTATTTGCCCGGACTTGTAAGTTGATAGGTCAAATTTCTTATTTAATTGATTATGAGATATATTTAGCATGGTCAATTACTTTATAATGGTCATTTTACCTTGTGTTAATCGGATATGTTGTTGACAGACATGCTCCCAACGATTATTTGCGCTTACAACTATGAGGGCCCATGGATGCTCAGGTTTTGATAAAAAATCAATAATCCTGTTCACCTCCTGGTCTTCAAATTGATGCAAAGGGTCCTCTAAAATCAACATTTTTGGATTTTTCACAATTGCTCTTGCTAGAATAATTTTTTTAGCAATGGTATAGGATAATCGTTTCCCTTCAGGATAAATCATGGTTTGTAAGCCTTTTGGCTGCTGTTTTATAAAATTGGTAAGCCCAACTTTCTCAATAGCCTGAAAAACAGCTTCATCGGTTATGCTGGTATCGCTAAAGGTAATATTGTCTCTCAAAGTACCTTCAACAGGTGTTTCTTCAGATAAAGACAATCCAACATTAGCGCGGTAGTAATTAAGATATATGGTTTGTAATGGTAGGTTGTTTATAAATACATGTCCGCTTGTTGGTGTAATAATTCCTGCTAATAATCGTAACAAGGTCGATTTTCCTGAACCACTTTCACCTTGAATCAAAACACGTGCTTTGGATGTTATCTTAAGATTAACATCATTCAAAATAGGTTTTTCTTTATTACTTACAGTATAGGTAACATTATCTAATTCAATGGCAAATTCATTATCAAATGACGGTTGTTCTCCCGTCTGGTCTTCCAATTCCTTATCAACCACTTGCCCTATTTTCTCTAATGAGGTCAATACATCATATAAAGATTCTAAGCCTGTAATTAATTTTTCTACGGAATTAATGACCAAAAGAATAATAATTTCTGCTGCCACAAATTGTCCGATATTCATTTCTTGCTTGAGTACCAAAGCCCCACCAATAGTTAATAATCCAGTTGTAACAATAACCTTGAAACCAATCATTTGTATAAACTGAATCACCAAAATCCTGAAATGACTTTCACGTGCTTCCAAATATTGAGATACTAGAGCATCATTTTTATCTAAGGCTAAATTGGTCTTCCCTGATAATTTAAAACTGATGACTGTTCTCGCCACTTCTTGAATCCAATGGGCTACTTTATATTTATTTTTTGACTCATCAAGACTGGTTTGCATTCCTTTTTGGGCGGTAAATTTAAAGACTATATAAATCAATATTAATAGCAGCACACCGAATACAATAAAAAATGGATGATAAAATGATAACAGTATCAAAGCAAAAAGTATTTGCAGTAAAGCTGCAGGTACATCAACCAAAATTTTTGCAAGTCCTTTCTGAACAGTGAGCGTATCAAAAAAACGGTTAGCCAACTCTGGGGGATAATATTTCCGCAATTCTTCCATCTTTATTTTTGGAAAGCGATAAGTAAATTCAAAAGAGGCTCGTGTAAAAATGCGCTGCTGAATGGTTTCAATAATTCGCATTTGCATGAGTTGTAATATCCCAACAAAAGCGACCCCTAGAGTTACCAATATTACCAATAGAATCCAAGAAGTTGTTATTTGAGCACCTTGAATCAGGTTGATAATAGCCTGAATGCCTAACGGAAGGGATAATGAAACAAAACCAGCAAAAATGGCATAATAAAATACCTGTAAAACAGCGCGTCGTTCTAACTGCAACAGACCAATTAAGCGTTGCCATGGGGTCATGGGTTTATTACTCATATTATTTTATGGTTTTAAATGCAAGTTCAACAAAAAATTCTGACGTTTTAACTTCACTAAGGCAGTCTGTGATGGACTTGAAATGGTTTTTTAGAAAATGTTGATGTAATGCACCTTCAATAATAGTACTTGCCAAACTTGAAGGAAACTTGTAATTTGGGTTAATCTTTAAAATCATTTGACTTATGCGATTGATGAGTCGTTTATAAACTGCAAAATACCCTTCTCTGTTTTCGCTATCCACTTCTTTAGTCAGGTATGATTTGGAGTATTCATTAATAACAATCCGATTAAGAACAATTTCATTGACATGTGTAAATGAGGTATCCTCTTTAATGGTACGAGTCACTATTTCTATTGATTTTTCCAATTGCTCACTAGCATCAGACAAGTTGTGTGTAGCAAACACCAACCGGTATTCAATCCAAGCCCAATACCAAGAGGTTAGATAGACTAAAAGTTTGTGTTTGCTTTCGAAATAGCGATATATGGAACTTTCGTTACTCTCTATTTTCACTCCAAGTTTTTTAAAGGTGAAGCTATCAAAACCAATTTCATCTATTAACAGGATACTATGCTCAATTATTTTTTTGCCTAGTTCTGAAGATTCTGGATCCTTTATAAAAATTTTGTCTGGAACAGCTATCTTAATATTTGAAAGTAAATTTATCATATTTAATTATTTTGATTGCAAATATAATAGTATTACTATTAATTATCCAAACAAAAATTCTGTAAAACACATTTATTAACATATTTTTAATGTTCCATAAAGTTTTACAGAGAAAGAATAAGCTTTTTTTCTTTTATAAAAGATTTTGTTTTTGGCGATTCGGCCAGTGCTAAATCAATATATTTTAAGGCAGCTGTTTTGTTTTTTTTATGTGAATAAATTTGTGACAACCTGTAGTGAGCCCATGCTTTTGGAACACCATCTTCAGGTGAATAATTTTTAAGATAGGTTTGCAAACATTGCACCCCTTTTTGCAACTCAATGTTATACTCGGCAGCTATTTTACCCATTTGATATTCTAGGGCATTGCGTTGGTGTTTGCTTTTGGCAACTTCTAAATTCGCAAGTGCTTTTTCGGGTTGTTTTTGCTTTTCGTAAAAGGTTGTAAGTTTATCATAACTCCATAAAGAACCGCCTTCATCAATGGCCATTTTATAATATTTTTCAGCAAGTTCTGGCTCATTATCATATTCATAAATATATCCTTTTGCCAAATAACCATCAACTTTTGATAGGTTTTCTAACTCTTGCGCAAATTTTAATGATTTGTTTTTACTACCACCTAAAATGCCTGGTAATTTCATATAATATTCAACCAAGGCCCAGCGCGCATTAATGTGTTTTGGATCTAATTCGGCAGCTTTTAAAAATGAATTTTCAATATCACCAATCATTCCCAATGCTGTAAACTTGCTAACCGCCAAAGCTTTCATCCCTAAAGCACCACCATATTTGTAATGATAGTTTGCAATGTTTTGGTTGGCATCCACAAGTTTTTTATAGTTATCAATGGCACCGTCCCACTTTTCTTGATGCCCATACGTATCACCCAAAAGTTCAAGAGCTCTCAAATCATTAGGATATTTATTTATATAGAAAGTTAATTGCATTTCTGCTTTATCAAACTGTTTATGTTTTAATAAATAGCCAATACTATCCAACTGGATTTGGCTAAATGACACTAACGGGAAAAGCAGTAAGTAAATAAATTTTCTCATAATTTGTTAACAAACATCGAAGTTTGTTTTTAATTAAAAATAGCTAATTTCACTCAACGAACGTAATTAATGATTCCTTTATTGTTTTTTGGAATAGCTTTTGAATGTAAATTAGAGACAAATTTAATGAAATGAGACAAATAGTATTTTTTTTAACAATTCTTTTGCTTTCAAACTCTAGCAACGGACAAAATTCTAATTATGAATCGCTTTGGAAAACCGTAGAACAATATGAAGTTGAAGGGTTACCAAAATCTGCTTTAACCGTTGTTGAAAAAATTTCAATTCTCGCCAAAAAGGATAAAAATGCACCTCAGCTAATAAAAACAATGCTTTTTAAAAGCAAGTTTGCTTTGGTTTTAGAAGAAGATGCACAATTAAACATCATTAATGGTTTTAAAAGTGAAATTGAAAAAAGTACATTTCCAACGAAAAATATTTTGGAAAGTATTCTGGCCAATTTATACTGGCAATATTTTAATCAAAACAGATGGCAATTTTATAACCGAACCAAAACGGAAGAGAAAGTTGACCCTTCGACAGGCTCAGGGCAGGTTCAAGATTTTAGAACCTGGGATTTACAAACCCTGTTTGATGAAATACACATGCATTACCAAAATTCGTTACAGAACGGATTGATGCTTCAATTAGAGCCTTTAAGTAATTATGCTGAAATATTAATTATTTATCCTGACTCAAAAATATACAGACCTACATTATTCGATTTTTTAAGTCACGAAGCATTGGATTTTTATAAAACCAGTGAAACCAATATTACCAAACCTGCATATAAATTTGAAATTGATAATCCTGGTTTTTTAGGTGATGCTGTTACGTTTTCAAAAATTGAATTAAAATCGAAAGATTCGACGTCTTTGCAGTTGAATGCATTAAAAATTTATCAGGATTTAATTAAATTTCACATCAAAGACGAGGAGCCTTTTGCTTTGGCTGACGTGAGTATTAAACGTTTACAATTTGTAAATCAAAATGCAACTTTTATTGACAAAGAACCCATTCTTATAAAGGCTTTAAATACTGAAAGCGAAACATTAAAATCTCATGAAATTTCTGGGTTATACAATTTTGAAATCGCTTCCATTTATTACCAACAGAGCAATCAATATCAACCTATAAAAAAAGAAGAGAATCGTTGGAAAGCAAAAGACGCCCTTGATATTTGCAATGCTGTTATTCAACAATTCCCAAAAAGCAAAGGTGCTGAAAAATGCGAAATTTTAAAACAACAAATAGAACAACAAAGTTTACAAATTACTGCCGAAGACTTTTTACCTATTCAACAGAATGCCCGTTTATTGGTTCGCTACAAAAATTTAGATTTTCTTCAGTTTAAAGTTTATAAAATATCACGAAACCAATTAGAAAAATTCAACAAAATATACAGACAGGAAGAGCAATTGGCTTTCATTAAAAAGTTGGATGTTACCAAAGAATGGGAAAGTACGTTGCGCAATGAAAATGATTACCAGACTCACAGCACTGAAATATTAATACCTGTATTAAATAGTGGCATGTATTTAATTTTAACCTCGCCAAAAAATGATACTGACACCTTCGCATTTAGTACGATTCAAGTGACTAATTTAGCCTTGGTTGAAACGGAAAGTGAAACATATAAAACGCTACAAATTATTGACCGAAACCATGGAAAACCCATTAGCAATGTATCTGTTGAATTAAGCTATCATGAAAATAACAACAGAATTTTAAATACTGAAAATTTCACTACAAACCAATATGGTGAAATTAAAATTGAAAAAACAACAGACCGTTACAGAAACCTATCTGTAAAAGTAAAGTATGCCAATGACACCGCCTATTTTGGTAATTATTATGTAAATCCATATTACAAACAAAATCATGGAAAGGAAAGCTATGCTTCTTTTTTATTTACTGACCGAAGTATTTACAGGCCCGGTCAAATCGTTTATTTTAAAGCCATCGTTATAAAAACCAATAAAGGGAAATCGGAAATTGTGGCAAACGAACCTGTTTATGCTACTTTATATGATGTGAATGACGAGGAAATTAAAGAACTCGGATTTAAAACCAATGAATTTGGGTCGGTTTCGGGTGAATTTATTCTACCTAATAGTGGATTAAATGGCGAATACCATATTGAATTTGATGCTGAATCTGGGAAGGTGAATATAGAAACCCTAACTTATTTCTCTGTTGAAGAATACAAACGTCCAAAGTTTGAAACAAAATTCAATCCCGTTACGGAAACATTTAAAATCAATGATTCTGTAACTGTAAAAGGAACCGCTTTAGCATATGCCGGAAGTAATATTACCGATGCCAAAGTAGTGTATCGTGTTCATAGAAAAGTAGAATATCCACGTTGGTATTTTTGGTATAGACCCTGGTTTAACAGCGAACCTCAAGAAATTACACATGGTGAAACCACCACCAATGATAAAGGAGAATTTAAAATCACTTTTGAGGCACAACCAGATCAAAGTGTTGACAAGGCAAGTTTACCCATTTTTAATTACGAAATTACTGCCGATGTGACTGATTTAAATGGCGAAACGAGAAGCGCAACTACCATTGTTAACGTTGGATATCATGCTTTAATCGCAACTATGAATACTGCCGATAAACTTGACAAAACCGACAAGGATCATAAAATCATTATTGATACAAAAAACCTTAATGGTGAATTTGTTCCAGCAACTGGTGTTGTGAAAATTTACAAATTAAAAGCACCAAAATCTGTTTTACGAGCAAGACCTTGGGCAGCGCCCGATTATCAGGATTTTTCTCAAGAAGCCTTTAAAAATCTGTTTCCGCATGATGCTTATACAGATGAACATAATTCAACTAATTGGGGAAAAGGTGCATTAATTTTTGAAAAGACATTTGATACCGAAAAATCAAAAGAACTTGCTTTAGGAAACATTGAAAAATGGCAATCAGGTGAGTATATTTTCACTTTAGAAAGTAAAGACAAGTTTGGGCAATTAGTGAAGGATGAAATAAAAACCACTTTGTTTAATAATGATGATAAAACTTTAGCCGACAATCAATTATTCAACATCACAACAAATAAACCGACCTATCAAGTTGATGAAACTGCTGTTGTAACTTTAGCTTCGGCGGCAGAAAATTTAAGTGTTACAGTAACTATTGAAAAAAACCATAAGGTCATAAAAACTGAAATAATTCGACTTAACAAAAACAAACAAACCATTACTATTCCTGTTAATAAAGATGATGTTGGTGGTTTTGCTGTCAATTATAGTTTTGCAGCCTTTAATAGTTTTCAATCGGGTACAGAACTGATTACGGTGCCTTACCCAAAAATCGATTTAGATATTGAAACCACCACTTTTAGAGACAAATTACAACCAGGTACCGATGAAACCTGGAGTTTTAAAATTAAAGGCCTCCAAGGCGAAAAAGTATCTGCAGAATTATTGGCAAGTATGTACGATGCCTCATTGGACCAGTTTAAACCTCATACCTGGGATTTTAATCCTATAAATAATCCAATATATTACTCATATAACCGAAGCAATGCAAATCAAAGTTTTGGCACTGGAAATTTTAGGGTTTATAATAAACCTTATGCTCGTACTAATTATCAACAACAAGTTTATGACCAATTGAATTGGTTTGGGTTTAGTTTTAATTTTAATAAATGGCGATACGATAATTATATTAAATCTTTAAGACTAAAAACTGAATCTAAACATGATGACTCCATAAAAAAGGGATTCGTTTCTGGAACTGTTTTTGATGAAACCGGAACACCTTTACCCGGAGTAAATGTTATGATTATAGGAACTTCAATAGGAACAACTACAGATTTTGATGGAAACTTTATTATTAAAGCTAATAAAAATGATAAGTTACAATTCAGTTACGTTGGGTTTTCTACTAGAGAAATTAATGTCAGCAATAATAATAGCTTAAGTATTTCTTTAGCTGAAGACAGTGCACATTTAGATGAAGTTGTTGTAGCAGGTTATGGAGTATCAATGGAAAAAAGGTCTTTATCCGCCTCTGTTGCTTCTGTTGAATCAGAAGATGTTGCTTTTGCCCTTGCAGGGAAAGTTGCTGGTGTAGAAATAATTAATGATACTTTATCCTCTACAAATCCAAATAACAAACCAAACTTCGACACTGTTCAAATTCGTAAAAACCTTCAAGAAACTGCCTTCTTCTTTCCGCAGTTAAAAACCGATAAAGATGGTAATGTAAGTTTCAGTTTCACCACCCCAGAAGCGTTGACCCAATGGAAATTGCAACTATTGGCACATACCAAAACTTTGGAAAGTGCCACTAAAACCTTAACAACGGTTACTCAAAAAGAATTGATGGTCATTCCAAATGTACCACGTTTTTTACGTCAAGGTGACCAAATAACTATCAGTACAAAAATCGCAAACTTAACAGAAAAACAACTTTCTGGTCAAGCCATATTAGTTTTAACGGATGCAGTTTCAGGAAAAGATATTACCACAAACTTGCTCAGTCCTCCCCCTTCGGGGGAGTTAGAGGGGGAATTTACCGTTCCCGCAAAAGGCAACGCACAAGTAACCTGGAGTTTATCAATTCCATATGATGTAGATGCGGTTCAATATAAAATCATTGCAAAATCGGGCGATTTTAGCGATGGCGAACAAAACGCCTTACCTGTTTTTTCAAACAGAATGTTAGTTACCGAAACATTGCCCATGTGGGTTAGAAGTAACCAAACGAGAACCTTTACGTTAGATAAGCTTAAAACCAATACCTCAACAACACTTAAAAACCATAAATTAACTTTGGAAATCACTTCCAACCCTGCGTGGTATGCGGTACAGGCGCTTCCCTATTTAATGGAATATCCTTATGAATGTAATGAGCAAACATTCTCAAGATTTTACGCGAATGCCTTAGCAAGCCATATTGCCAATTCAAATCCAAGAATTCAAGAAGTTTTCAATCAGTGGAAGAACTCCGATGCTTTAATTTCTAATCTGGAAAAGAATGAAGAATTGAAATCTATTTTAATTCAAGAAACACCGTGGTTACGCGATGCACAAAGTGAAACCGAACAGAAAAAACGCATTGCCTTGTTATTTGATTTAAATAAAATGACTAACGAATTGCAATCGGCTAAACGTAAGCTTGAAAATAATCAAATGAATTCAGGTGCTTGGGCATGGTTTAATGGCGGACGCGAAAATCGATACATTACGCAACACATCATCACTGGTTTTGGACATCTTTCAAAACTTGGTGTCACCCTGAGCGCAGTCGAAGGGTCTTCATTAGAAAAAACAATTGAAAAAGCCATCAACTATTTAGATGCTGAATTCATTCAAGAATACAAAGACTTAAGAAAATACAATTCAAAAATTGACTTAACCAAAAATCATTTAAATTATGTACAATTGCATTATTTGTACATGCGAAGCTTTTATCCGGAAATTAAAAAATCAAAAGAAGTTGAAGAAATTATTAAATACTACCAAACGCAAATTCAGAAGTATTGGTTACCTCGTTCGCTATATTCAAAAGGATTAATGGCATTGGTTTCAGCACGATATGGAGATGAAACTACTTCAACTAAAATTTTAAAATCCTTGAAAGAAACCAGTATTACCAATGATGAATTAGGCATGTATTGGAAAGAAAATACCAATTCATGGTATTGGTATCAGGCACCTATTGAAACACAAGCGTTGCTTATTGAAGCTTTTTCAGAAATTGGCTCTGTCATTCAGAGCGAAGCGAAGAATCTCAACGATATTGACAATTTAAAAATATGGTTGCTTAAAAACAAGCAAACCAACCAATGGAAAACCACCAAAGCCACTACCGAGGCTGTATATGCTTTATTGCTCCAAGGTAGTGATTGGTTATCGGTAACCGATGCTATTGAAGTAGTTATTGGCAATCAAAAAATAGAGCCTTCAATATTAGAAAATGTAAAAGTTGAAGCTGGAACGGGGTATTACAAAACATCTTGGAATGCTTCAGACATAAAACCAGAAATGGCAACCGTTACCCTTACCAAAAAAGGTGATGGTATTGCCTGGGGCGGATTATACTGGGAATATTTTGAAGATTTAGACAAAATCATCCCGATAGCTATCGGGACTGAAACGCCTTTAAAATTGAAGAAA
This sequence comes from uncultured Flavobacteriales bacterium, assembly GCA_963976005.1. GTDB lineage: Bacteria > Bacteroidota > Bacteroidia > Flavobacteriales > Flavobacteriaceae > Yeosuana. The sequence goes on from CAXBJF010000010.1 coordinate 32,536, forward strand.
AAACTATTTAAAAAAACCAATACGGATACAGGTGAACAAATTTCTGAAATTACAGAAAAAACCAGTTTAAAAGTAGGCGATTTAGTTCGGGTTCGGATTGAATTGCGAAGTGACAGAGCTATGGAATTTGTTCATATGAAAGATATGCGAGCTGCAGGGTTAGAACCAATAAATGTATTATCTGAATACAAATGGCAAGACGGTTTGGGGTATTATGAAAGTACAAAAGATGCCTCAACCAATTTCTTTTTTGATTATTTACCAAAAGGCGTATTTGTTTTTGAATATGATTTACGAGTCAACAACGCTGGAAATATGAGCAATGGCATCACCACGATTCAAAGTATGTATGCACCAGAATTTAGTAGTCATAGTGAAGGTTTAAGAATTCAAGTTGATTAAAAAAAGACGCTTCTTTTTATTTACTAGGCGGTATTGTTGGCCTTACCTCAATTTTACTTGGTAAGGTTCTTGGATTCATTTTTAATAAGTCAACAACCAATTCACCAATGTCTTCACTTTGAATTTTCCAAGAATCACTGTTATCAGGTTTATTGTCATTAAAATGTGTAGATACAGATCCAGGCATAATCGTAGTTACTTTAATACCATATTGTCTTAAATCTAACATGACAGCTTGAGTAAATCCAGTAAGCCCAAATTTACTGGCATTATAGGCAGAGCCTTTAGCAAAAAAATTAGTGCCAGCTAAACTAGAAATTGTTATATAATATCCTTTTGAGGCTTTTAAGGCACCTACGCTTGCTTTTATGGTATAAAATGCACCTGTAAGATTGGTATCTATAGTTTCATGCCATTGATCTAAAGTTAAATCCTCAATGCTAGCAAAGTGTCCTAAACCTGCGTTTGCGACAACAATATCGAGTTGATTAAAATGCTTTAATACGGTATCCACAGCCTGTTGCTGACTTTTATAATCTCTTACATCTGCTTTAATACCTATGGCTTTTGCCCCTAATAATGAATTTGAATTAAGAGCATCTGCTGCTTTATAAGCTGAAGATTCATTCCTACTTGTAATAGCTACATGAATTCCTTGATTTAATAACGATTGAGCTATGCCGTATCCTATTCCTTTGGTTCCTCCTGTAATTAATGCGACTTTATTTTGTAATGAATTCATCGATTTTAGTTTTATCAAATTTACAAAATCAAATCTCAATCACAGAAAACAAACTGTTATGAAAATTATAAAATTTTGACATTTATTTCTTTGGAGGGTACTGAGAAAACACTTTATCTACAATCGCTTTTAAATTCATTTCACGAATTTCTGGAGTTGCAGTTGGGTTATAACTTGATTCACTTGTGGCTTGCCAAAAAAGTTGTTTACGGTTTTCATCAACAAAATCAATCATAATTTGTCTATTTAAATTCGCTTGACCTATTGGTAAACCGATAGAAATTCCACCACCCATATGTCGTCCACCGCTACCTAATCCAACACCAACCAAATTACGTTGTGCATTTTGAACCGTGTTACTCTTAATATCTATAAAAAAATTCGGGGTTTCTGAAAATGTGATCCCTAGCGTTTCCAATTTAGCATCTAAAGCCTCTAAAAAACGTTTGGTATCTAATTCGCTTAAACCAGTTTTCATATCACTGTAATAATTATAGGTTTTGTATTTAGAAAAATTAGTTTCTTTATCAAAATCATAATTTACACGTATTGGCGCGCAGGACATAGTTAAAAGCAGTATTAGGCTAGCTATAAGAAATTTCATGATTTTTATTTTATTATAAAATTAATCAAAAATTATTCCTTTTATACTTCTATCAACATTTAGTTATTTGGAAATATCAAATATTATTTAGATATTTGTCTAAATACCTAAATAATGAATCTCTTATTTAAAGCATTAAATGACGAAACAAGGAGGCAGATTTTAGAACTGCTTAAAGAAAATGATTTGACTGCTGGTGAAATTGCAGACGCGTTTAATATTTCTAAACCTAGTATTTCACATCATCTAGACATATTAAAAAGAGCCAATTTAGTTACTAGTATAAAAAAAGGCCAATTTGTTGAGTACACATTAAATACAACCATTTTAGAAGATGTATTAAAATGGATTATAACATTAAAAAAATAAACTATGAAACTCAAAAAAGAACTTCCATTACTAATAATAGTGATTTTACCATTTATTTATTTGGCATATATATGGAATGATTTACCAAAAAAAGTGCCTATACATTGGAATGGTGAAGGTGAAATTGATGGTTATGGTGACAAAGTATCTCTTATCCTAATCCCTATTTTGCTTTCATTACTTACATATGTAATACTAACTTTAATTCCTATAATAGATCCCAAAGGGAAAATTAAAAATATGGGAGAAAAGTATGAGAGTATTAAATTTATATTAATATTTTTTATGTCATTTTTGGCATTATTTATTCTATATAGCTCTCATTCACAAACCATTACTAATCCTAACATTTTATTTATTTTAATAGGATTCTTGTTTGTTTTTCTTGGTAATTATATGAAAACAATAAAACCAAACTATTTTATTGGTATAAGAACACCCTGGACTTTAGAAAATGAAACGGTTTGGAAAAGGACTCACAAACTTGCAGGAATCATGTGGTTTTTGGCCGGAATTATAATAATTATTCTAAGCCTTATTTTAGGAAAACGGCTCAATAGAATACTCTTTATTGTTATAACGCTTATCATTTCTATTGTACCTATTATTTATTCTTATATACAATTTAAGAAACAAGAAATTTCATAATATTTAAAAAGAAACCTTTTTCTCCATTAGCATTAGTAATTATTAAAACTCATATTTTAAAACATTCTGATTAATACATATCTCAATCTAAAAGTGCGTTAGTGATTGAAGAGGAAATCCTTTTGCTCCTTTCGCAAAAGATTGTAACGGAAAGCGCGACCCAAAGGGGAACGCCCAGAATTTAATTATTCAACATTTTCCAAAGCGTATCTTTCAACTCTGTCAAACCTTGTTGCGCTACAGATGAGATAAATTGATATGGTATTGGTAATTCATTATCTAGCTCTTGCTTTAATTCTGCCTTTAATTCCTCATCAAGCAAATCACATTTTGAAATAGCAATAATACGCTCTTTGTCAAGCATTTCCGGGTTATAACGACGTAATTCATCTAATAGAATATCATACTGTTTTTTAATGTCATCAGCATCAGCGGGTATTAAAAACAACAAGATGGAGTTTCGCTCAATATGTCTTAAAAAATAATGTCCTAATCCTTTTCCTTCAGCGGCTCCTTCAATAATACCAGGAATATCGGCCATTATAAAGGTTTGAAAATCACGATATTTTACAATTCCTAAATTGGGTTTTAAAGTGGTAAACTCATAATCGGCAATTTTAGGTTTTGCCGAAGTCAATACAGACAATAGCGTAGATTTTCCAGCATTAGGAAATCCAACCAAACCAACATCTGCCAAAACTTTTAACTCTAATGTAATATGCCGTTCTTCAAGTGGAATCCCCGGTTGTGCATAGCGTGGTGTTTGATTGGTTGATGTCCTGAAATGCCAGTTACCAAGTCCGCCTTTACCTCCTTGAACAATAATCTTTTCTTCGTTATTTTCAGTGATTTCAAAAATAATCTCGTTACTTTCCGTATCCCTAACAACCGTTCCTAATGGGACATCTACATACACATCTTCTCCATCTGAACCGAAACTTCTACTGCTACCGCCATGATCACCATGACCCGCTTTAATATGTTTTTTGAATTTTAAATGAAGAAGTGTCCATAAATTGGAATTACCACGAAGAATAACATGTCCACCTCTACCACCATCACCACCATCTGGTCCGCCTTTCTCAATAAATTTTTCTCGATGTAAATGTGATGATCCTTTACCTCCATTACCTGAAGACACAAACATTTTTACGTAATCAACAAAATTTCCTTCGGTCATCTTTAAGTTTAATTGTTTATTTGTTTAAAAGTTTAATTGTGATTTTTTGAGAGCATTAATCATATTTGAACCTTTCATTGTTTTTCCCCTTAAAAGCAAATATTCTTCTTCACTAATATAACTTAATCGTTTTGAAATAATTATTTGTCATAATAGTTCCATTGTTGAACTAAACGCAATGGTTGAAAAATGTGCTTTATCATTTTTAGTAATACGTGAAGTTCCTTCGGCTATATTTGAAGAAATTGAGACAGATGATCTCCTCATTTGACTAATAATTCCAAATTTTCCTCTTGAGGAAACTTATTTGTTGCTTTGTATATTAATTCAACTAAATCTATTGATTCTTGCCAAACATTTAACTTTTCAAATGAATGCAAATACATAATTAAACGATTAAACTTTTAAACTACAAGTTATCTATTACACTACTTAAACGGGTAGTAATATCTTTAATACTCCCAACACCATCAACTCCAAAATACTTGTTTTGAGCTGAATAAAAGTCTTTTAAAATAGCCGTTTTATTATAATATTCAGTTATTCTATTTCTTATGACAGATTCATCGGCATCATCTGGTCTTCCGCTGGTTTTTCCGCGTTCTAACAAACGATTTACCAACACATCATCATCCACTTCCAAAGCAATCATAGCGCTTATTGAAGAATCTTTGCTTTCCATTAATTTATCCAAGGCATCTGCCTGCGCATTGGTACGTGGGAAACCATCGAATATAAAACCTTTGGCATCGGCATTTTTCTCTACTTCAGCATTTAACATATCTATGGTTACCTGGTCAGGAACCAGTTCCCCTTTATCCATATATGACTTAGCCAACATGCCTAAGGCGGTTTTGTTTTTTATATTAAAACGAAATACATCCCCTGTAGAAATATGCACTAAATTATATTTTTCTTTTAAAAATGTGGCTTGAGTACCTTTTCCTGCTCCTGGAGGACCAAATAACACTAAATTTGTCATATGTTGTGTTTCTTTTATTTGATAAACCTCTGGTAGGTTTCTACCTAATTGATCATAATCCAATCCATATCCCACTATGAATTTATCAGCTATTTCAATGCCAATATAATGTAATTTAAAGTCCTTTTTATAAGCATTAGGTTTATAAAATAAGGTTGCTATTTTTAGCGATTTAACCTGTTCATTACTAAAAATCCTATGGATTTCGGCAAGTGTATTACCCGTATCAATAATATCTTCTAGAATAACAACAGTTCTTCCAGTTAAATCTTGAGTAAGCCCTATTAAACGTTGAATATCTTCTGTTGATTTAACACCTTCATAAGAAGCTAATTTTATAAAGGTCACTTCACAAGGTTTGGGATATTTTTTTACAAAATCACTCACCAACATAAATGACCCATTTAAAATACCAACAAACACGGGGATTTCATCTCCAAGATCCTTAGAAATAGCACCTGCCATTCGACCAATAGCCGCATCTATTTCTTGTGAAGAAATAAACGGTTTAAAATATTTGTCATGAAGTTTTATCACCACTTTTTATTTTTTTGAAAGCTGCAAAGTTAAGGAATTGATTGACTAATAACGAGTTTTTAATTTAGGAATTAGAAAGTAATTTCATATAATCATTTCAATTTCAATATTTGATCAATAAAATACGATTAGAAATTGGTGTAAAAGTATACTGATTTTTACTTTGTCTATTTCATATGATGAAGATTATTTGTTTTTTTATGTATGGTCTACTAGCCGTTTCATGATTTAATTAGGTATCGAACCTATAGTTATGGCTGTTTCATATTTAAATGTATTTTTGCATAAGCTATTACAGAATTTAGAAATAAAACTATATGAATTATTTTTCGTCAAATTTTAAGCTTGGTATTCTTGGCGGTGGTCAATTAGGGAAAATGCTTCTTAACGAGACCCGGAAATTTGATATCTATACCTGTGTTTTAGATGCCAGTCAAGACGCGCCTTGTAAAATAGCGAGTAATGAATTTTTTATTGGAGATTTAATGGATTATGATACCGTATACAACTTTGGAAAACAGGTTGATGTACTTACCATTGAAATTGAAAATGTGAATGCGGACGCTTTGGAGGACCTTGAAAAAAAAGGTATTAAAGTATATCCTTCATCCAAAACATTGCGAACCATTCAAAATAAGGCAAAACAAAAATTATTTTATGTAGATCACAATTTGCCAACGGCACCATTTTCTCGTTTTGCCTATACATCAGAAATTAGAGAAGCCATTAATAATGGTGGGATAAAATTTCCTTTGGTGTGGAAAAGTACGCAGTTAGGATATGATGGTTTAGGTGTTAAAATTGTAAAATCTTTTTCTGATTTAGAAGGGTTACCAAATGTTGAATGTATTACTGAAACATTAATTCCTTTTAAAAATGAATTAGCAGTTATTGTTGCTCGAAATGTTTCCGGAGAAACAAAAACGTATCCCGTTGTAGAGATGGAATTTCATCCGGAAGCCAACCAGGTTGAATATGTAATTTGTCCAGCAAGAATTTCTAATTCCGTCGCCAAAAAAGCAGAAGATATTGCTTTAAAAGCGTCTGCTGCTTTTAATCATGTTGGCCTTTTAGCTGTTGAAATGTTCCTGACTCATGAGGATGAAATTTTGATAAACGAAGTAGCACCAAGACCTCATAATTCTGGTCATCATAGCATTGAATCAAGCTACACGTCGCAGTTTGAACAACACCTTAGGGCTATCTTAGATTTGCCCCTAGGAAGAACAGATAGTAAAGTTGGAGGCGTAATGGTTAATTTAGTTGGCTCTGAAGGATATACTGGCAATGTGTTTTATAAGAACATAGAAGCTATCATGAAAATGGAAGGTGTGACGCCTCATATTTATGGTAAAAAACAAACCAGACCATTCAGAAAAATGGGACATGTTACCATTGTAAATGAAGATGTATCTGAAGCACGAAGAATTGCCGAAGATGTTAAAAAAACCATTAAAGTAATAAGTGAATAATGTCTCCCCGAGCGCAGTCGAGGGGTCTTTATATTTTAAGTTTTTGAATTTAGGCCTCAACTTTAGTTTATCTTGAGCGAAGCCGAAAGACCCGACCAGACATAAGAACAAACAATTTATGAATAACAAGTGATTTCAGATCAAATAATAATATATGAAAGAGAAAATGGAGAGCCCTCCATTCAAATAAAACTTGAAAAGGAATCTTTATGGCTATCACAAAAACAAATAGCAACCTTGTTTGAAAAAGATTCTGACACCATTGGATTACATTTTAAAAATATTTATAAAACTGGCGAATTAGATCCAAAAACAACAACCGAGTATTTCTCGGTAGTTCAAATTGAAGGTGAAAGAAATGTAAAAAGAAATATAAGATTCTATAATTTAGACGCCATAATAAGTGTTGGTTACAGAGTAAATTCAAAAAAAGGCACACAATTCAGAATCTGGGCAAACAAAATCATTAAAGACCATTTAGTTAAAGGCTATACAAAAAACGAAGCACGCTTAAATCAGCTAAAAAAAACAATTCAGCTAATACATAAAACCACCAAGTCTCTTGGTACAAAAGAAATTGGAACCCAAGGATTTATAAACATTTTAACCGATTACACACTAGCACTTGATATTCTTGATGACTATGACCACCAACGGGTCGTTAAAAATGTTACAACAAAAAATGTGCTTTTTCACATTAATTATAATGAAGCCATTTCTGCCATAGATCAATTAAGAGTAAAATTTAACGCATCCCATCTATTTGGAAATGAAAAAGACAGCTCTTTTAAAAGCTCCATTGCAGTTATAGATCAAACTTTTAATGGCAATGATTTATATCCAAGTATTGAGGAAAAAGCTGCAAACCTATTATATCTTGTTGTAAAAAATCATTCATTTACAGATGGCAATAAAAGGATAGCTGCTTGGTTATTTATTTGGTATCTTGATAAAAACCAATTTCTTTATAAAAATGATTCAACAAAAAAAATAACAAATAGTACCTTAGTAGCATTAACTTTAATGATTGCAGAAAGCAGTCCTAAAGAAAAAGATTTGATAATAAACATAATTATAAATTTAATTAATTCTGGAAATGAGTAAAGTTGGAGTTATCATGGGAAGCAAAAGCGATCTTCCTATCATGCAAGAAGCCGTAGATATTTTAAAAGGGTTCGATATTCAAGTTGAAGTTGATATTGTATCAGCACACAGAACGCCTGAAAAATTATTTGAATACGGTAAAAATGCACATACTAATGGGTTTTCGGTTATCATTGCCGGTGCCGGTGGTGCGGCTCATTTACCTGGTATGATCGCGTCATTATCACCACTCCCTGTTATTGGTGTACCTATAAAAAGCAGTAATTCCATTGATGGATGGGATTCTGTTCTTTCCATTCTACAAATGCCTGGAGGTGTTCCTGTAGCTACAGTAGCTTTAAACGGAGCCAAAAACGCAGGTATTTTAGCCGCTCAAATAATAGGCTCACATGATACATGTGTTTTAGATAAAATTTTAGTTTACAAAGAGGGCTTGAAACAAATGGTCATTAAATCTGCTAAAGATTTAAAATAAAACCTGGAGTTTTCTTTGTTGAAAATCCATATAATAAGTAATTAAATTTCTAAATTTTCTATGTCTGTTTTAAATCAATATTTTGATACTCCATTCAATACAGCTCCTTTTTCAAAAATAAAAAACAAAGATTTTCTTCCAGCTTTTAAAAAGGCCATTCAAGAAGCTAAAGCTGAAATTGATGCTATTGTGAAGAATCCCGAAGTCCCTTCATTTCAAAATACCATTGAAGCCTTAGATTTTTCAGGGGAACAATTAGATAGGATTTCTAGCATCTTTTTTAATTTAAATTCAGCAGAAACCAGTGATGAAATTCAAAAAATAGCACAAATGGTTTCGCCATTATTAACAGAATTCAGTAATGATATTACCTTAAATGAGGATTTGTTCAAACGTGTAAAAACTGTTTATGACACCAAGGATACTTTAAGCTTAACAACTGAGCAACAAACCCTTCTTGATAAAAAGTACAAAAGTTTTTCACGAAATGGCGCTAACCTGTCTGAAGAAAAAAAGCTTCAACTTAGAAAAATAGATAAAAAATTAAGTCAGCTGAAACTCAAATTTGGAGAAAATGTGTTGGCAGAAACCAATAAGTATGACATGCTTATTACAAATAAAAAAGATTTATCAGGATTGCCTGAAGGCACCATAGAAGCTGCTAAACAATTAGCCGAATCAAAAAACAAAAAAGGCTGGCTGGTTACATTGGATTATCCTAGTTATATCCCGTTTATAACGTATGCTGATAATAGAGAATTACGCAAGAAACTCGCTATTGCTTCCGGAAAAAAAGGCTTTCATCATGATGATTTGGATAACCAAAAAAATGTATTACAAATTGCTAAACTTCGTTTTAAGCGTGCCCAACTTTTAGGTTACAAAACACATTCTCATTTTGTTTTGGAAGAACGTATGGCTAAAACTCCCGAAAAAGTAACTTCTTTTTTAAATGAACTTTTAGAAAAGGCTAAGCCTGCCGCTAAACAGGAATTTAAAGAATTGGAAGCATTTGCAAAGGATTTAGATGGTATTTCAAAATTGGAAAAATGGGATTCGGCATATTACTCAGAAAAACTAAAACAAAAATTATTTGATTTAGATGATGAAAAACTAAAACCCTTTTTCAAATTAGAAAATGTTATAAACGGTGTGTTTTTAGTGGCACAAAAACTCTATGGATTACATTTTGAAGAAATACATACCATAGATACGTATCATCAAGACGTCCTAACATATAAAGTCACTAATAATAAAGGCGAATTAATTTCAATTTTTTATGCTGATTTTTTCCCAAGAGCAGGAAAACGCAATGGCGCATGGATGACTTCCTTTAAACCTCAATGCATCAAAAACAACGTCAATGAGCGCCCTCACATTTCTATAGTTTGCAATTTTACCAAACCTACAAAAAGCAAACCTTCCTTATTAACCTTTAATGAAGTTACCACCTTGTTTCATGAGTTTGGTCATGCACTTCACGGCATGCTTGCCAATACCACCTATCCTAGTTTATCAGGGACCAGTGTATTTTGGGATTTTGTAGAATTGCCAAGTCAAATACTTGAAAACTGGTGTTATGAAAAAGAAGCTCTTGAATTGTTTGCAAAACATTACGAGACTGAAGAAGTGATTTCCATGGAATTAGTTCAAAAAATAAAAACATCAGCCACGTTTCATGAAGGCATGCAAACCTTACGCCAAATTAGTTTTGGATTACTGGACATGAGTTGGCACGGACAAGACCCTACCCCTATTAAAGAAGTTAAAAGTCATGAATTGAATGCTTTTGAAAACACCAGATTATTTCCTGATGTAGCAGAAAATTGCATGAGCACGTCTTTTTCACATATTTTTCAAGGCGGCTATTCCTCAGGTTATTACAGCTATAAATGGGCAGAAGTTTTAGATGCAGATGCCTTTGAATATTTTAAAGAACACGGTATTTTCAACAAGGAAGTGTCCACAAAATTTAAAGATAATGTGTTATCAAAAGGAGGAACAGAAGACCCAATGATTTTGTATAAACGATTTAGAGGGCAAGAACCAAAACCAGAAGCTTTGTTGAAACGGGCGGGGTTAATAAAAAATTAAATGTATAAATTAATTTACCTTATTTTTATCAAAAAACTGATTCATGGCTAAGCAACTTCTAAATCCAAATAAATGGATAGATTTATATGCCGATTATTTATTTAATTACACAATTTCCCGTGTAAATGATCGAGATATGGCTCATGATTTGGTGCAAGATACTTTTTTGGCTGCCTTAAAATCAATGAAAAATTTTAAAGGCGAAGCCAGTGAACGCACCTGGTTAATTTCTATATTAAAACGAAAAATAATTGATTATTATAGAAAAATAAATTCTAATAAGGGTAAAGCAGAAGTTAGAATAACGTACAACGACGATAGTGAAACCGAAGGCAACTGGCTGGAAGAACGTGTAGCGGATCCGTTTGACAAAACAGCTGAAGATACCATGCAAAATACAGAACTAGGTGAAGCCATATTCAAATGTTTAGCTAAATTACCAGAAAAACAGGCAGAAGTTTTTAGGATGAAAACTATTGAAGGTCTAGAAACTGAAGATATTTGTAAAGAATTAAACATCACCGCGTCTAACCTTTGGGTAATGATACACAGAGCTAGAACGGCCATGGCAGCTTGCCTTGAAAAAAATTGGTTTTAATTATGAGTAAAAAACTTAATATGATTATTCGCTGCGAAGATGCAAATCATGTGTGTGATAAATCCCAATATAAAGAATCTTCTTTTTGGGAAAAATTTAAACTTAATATCCATTTATTATATTGTAAGGCTTGCAGAAAATACTCAAAAAAAAATTCAAAACTTTCTTCTGTAATTTCAAATTCAATGGTTACTTGTATGAGTAAAGAAAACAAGGAATGCTTAAAAAAAGATTTTGAAAAAGCTTTGAAAGAAGGTGGTATTAAGTAAAAATAAAATTATTACCAACCATAAAATAGGCAGTCCTTCTACCCAAAAAGAGCAATAATATAATCCTTGTTCCTTCTTAGCAAAAAGCAACATTAAAATAGTCAAAATGGCAATTATTAATAATGCAATAACATTATTTACACCAATCTCGTTTTTAAAAAATTCCAAAGAAAAAAAAAGAACACCAATTAAAACCCCTACTATTTTAGTGTTATTCATACCATAAATTTGAGGAATTGTTGAAAGTTTCAAACTGTCATACCTTAAATCCCTAATTTCAAATGGCAACATTAAAAGAATTATAAATAAGAAACGTTGGATACAGGTAATTATAACATCCGCATTTAAACTAAAATGATTGTTCAATAAGGGAAGGTAAACAGTAACCCCGGTCCAAACTAAAGCAATGATAAATACTTTTAATCCGGCAATACTTCTTAAATTATTGTGTTTATCTAGAAATATACGATTTGGCAATAATGGCACCGCATACAGAAAGGTGATAATACCACAAATAGACACAAAAATCATGGCATTTTTATCTAAAAGAAAAAAATAGTAGCCCATTAAAATAAAGCACAGCAGGGAAAATAGTTGAATTAATTTTAACCAGGTAGCTAATTGACGATGATGAAATTTTACCAAACCAAAAAACTTCACAAAATTATAACCTGTAATAGATGCATAAAAGATAAAGTACAACACATTTTCATCATAAGGCAGTTGGTATTCCAACAAGGTTATCCATGACAAGGAAAACACCGCCAAAGCAACATGAATACTGCTATTTATGTAAAAATTAATAATTGGTTTTAATGCACTCATCATACAAATGTAACCAAAGTGTTAATAACGCAATTAATTGGTTAAAAACTTTCAACTTTATAGCTAAAAAAGGGTTATTAATTATGTAATTTTGCGCCTAAATTTCAACAGCAATATAAATGAATACAAACGCTTTTGCACTGCGTCATATTGGTCCAAGAGAAGATGACCAAAACCTCATGTTAAAAACCATAGGTGTAAATTCTTTAGACCAATTAATTTTCGAAACCATACCAGATGACATTCGTTTAAAAAAACCTTTAAATTTAGAGGAACCCATGACTGAGCATGATTATTTGCTTCATATACATGAGTTATCTAAAAAAAATAAAGCTTACAAAACGTATATAGGTTTAGGCTATCACCCAACTATTTTACCTGCTGTTATACAAAGAAATATACTTGAAAATCCGGGATGGTATACCGCATACACGCCATATCAGGCTGAAATTGCACAAGGAAGGTTGGAAGCATTATTGAATTTTCAAACCATGATTACAGATTTAACAGGAATGGAAATTGCAAATGCATCCCTTTTAGATGAAAGTACAGCCGCAGCTGAGGCCATGAGTTTATTATTTGCAGTTAGGGAACGTGAGCAAAAGAAAAATGACGTTAATAAATTTTTCGTTTCAGAAAATATACTTCCCCAAACGCTGTCTTTATTACAAACCAGATCTACTCCAATTGGTATTGAATTGGTTGTGGGCAATGAAAATAAATTTGAGTTTTCATCTGAATTTTTCGGGGCCATACTTCAATATCCAGGCAAAAACGGTCAGGTAAGTGATATAAAATCTTTTATAACTAGAGCCAATAATGCACAGATTAAAGTTGCTGTGGCAGCAGATATATTGAGTTTAATCAAACTTGAAGCTCCGGGGAAATTTGGGGCAGATGTTGTAGTTGGTACTACTCAACGATTTGGAATCCCGATGGGATATGGTGGTCCACATGCTGCCTTTTTTGCAACAAAAGAGGCCTATAAACGTGATTTACCAGGACGCATCATTGGTGTATCAAAAGACGCGAATGGCAATAGAGCACTTCGTATGGCATTACAAACTCGTGAGCAACATATTAAACGTGATAAAGCCACTTCAAATATTTGTACAGCACAAGTATTATTAGCCGTAATGGCTGGAATGTATGCCGTTTATCATGGCCCGAAAGGATTGAAATTTATTGCAAACAAAATTCATAATACAGCCTCTACCCTTTCAACTGTTATAAATAAATTAGGCTTCAACCAAGTGAATACCTCTTATTTTGATACGCTTCAAATTAAAACAGATTCAAAAAAAATTAAAGCTATAGCGAAGGAAAAGAAAGTTAATTTTTTCTATCCAGATAAAGAAACTGTAACTATTTCAATTAATGAAACAACATCTATTAGAGATATTAATTACATCATAACAGTTTTTGCCGAAGCTGCTAAAAAAGAAGCCATCGTACTTTCATCAATTTCTGAATTAAATAATATTGCTGAAACTGCAAAAAGAACTACAGTCTTTTTAACCGAACCAGTTTTTAATACCTATCATTCTGAAACTGAACTGATGCGTTATATAAAATCTCTTGAGCGTAAAGATTTGTCATTAAATCATTCTATGATTTCTCTTGGCTCTTGTACGATGAAACTTAATGCTGCTTCAGAAATGCTGCCATTGAGCTGGTTTAAATGGGGTAATATCCACCCTTTTGCACCTTCAAAACAAGCTAAAGGTTATTTAGCTGTTTTAAAAGAATTAGAAAATCAATTAACCGAAATAACCGGTTTTGCTGCCACCTCTTTACAACCAAACTCAGGCGCTCAAGGTGAATATGCCGGTTTAATGGTTATAAAAGCATATCATGAATCACGGGGAGATCATCATAGAAATATTTGTTTAATTCCTTCATCGGCTCATGGAACCAATCCTGCCAGCGCTGTTATGGCCGGCATGAAAGTAGTAGTTACCAAATCTACTGCTGAAGGTAATATAGATGTAGATGATTTACGCGAAAAAGCTGAAATTCATAAAGAAAATTTATCAGCTTTAATGGTAACATATCCTTCTACTCATGGTGTTTATGAATCAGCTATTAAAGAAATTACCAACATCATTCATAAAAATGGCGGACAAGTATATATGGATGGTGCCAATATGAACGCCCAAGTTGGATTGACAAATCCAGGAAATATTGGAGCAGATGTCTGTCATTTAAACTTACATAAAACATTTGCCATTCCGCATGGAGGTGGTGGCCCAGGGGTTGGACCCATTTGTGTTGCTAAGCAATTAGTTCCTTTTTTACCTGGCAATCCAATTATAAAAACGGGTGGAGAAAAAGCAATCACTGCCATTTCTGCAGCACCTTATGGATCTGCATTAGCTTGCCTGATTTCATACGGTTATATTAAAATGTTAGGTGCTGAAGGTTTAACACAATCCACTAAAATAGCCATTTTAAATGCCAACTATATTAAGCACAGATTACAAGGAAGTTTTGATACGTTGTATTCAGGGGAACGCGGACGAGCAGCACATGAAATGATAGTAGATTGCAGACCGTTTAAAGCACATGGTATAGAAGTTACAGATATAGCAAAACGTTTAATGGATTATGGCTTTCATGCACCCACAGTATCTTTTCCAGTTGCAGGAACTTTAATGATTGAACCCACTGAAAGTGAAAGCAAACAAGAAATGGATCGTTTTTGTGACGCCATGATTTCAATTAAAAAAGAAATTGATAATGCCTCAAAAGAAGATGACAATAATATTTTAAAGAATGCGCCTCATACATTAGCTATGGTAACTTCAAATGAATGGTTTTTTCCTTATTCGCGAGAAACTGCAGCTTTTCCTTTAGACTTTGTAAAAGACAATAAATTTTGGCCAACAGTTAGACGGATTGATGATGCTTATGGAGACAGAAATTTAATTTGTACTTGCGCACCTATTGAAGCCTATATGGAAGTATAAAATGAAGTGATGAACGTCGTAAAATAACATGGAACTAAATTTGTAATTAAGTAAAAGACAAATACTTTAGTACAAGTTTAAATTATTAAAAGTAAATTTTCTTTTTTATGAATATTAAAATCACAGGCACAGGTAGTTATATTCCAGAAACTATTAAAAAAAATGAAAATTTTAATGAAAATATATTTCTAAATACGGATGGATCTCTTATAAATAATGAAAATGACGTCATTATTGAAAAATTTAAAGCCATTACAGGAATTGCTGAACGCCGTTATGCAAGTCCTGATTTAACGTCTTCAGATTTAGGTTTTTTTGCAGCCGAAAAAGCTATTGCTAATGCTAATATTGACAAAGAAGATTTAGATTATATCATTGTTGCACATAATTTTGGAGATGTAAAACATGATGCTGTTCAAAGTGATCTTTTACCCTGCTTAGCTTCAAGGGTAAAGCATAGTTTACGTATAAAAAACCCAAAATGCGTTGCCTATGATATCCTTTTTGGATGCCCTGGATGGATTGAAGGTGTCATTCAAGCTCATGCTTTTATTAAAGCAGGTATTGCAAAAAAGTGCTTAGTTATTGGTTCAGAAACCTTATCAAGAGTAGTTGATAAACATGATAGGGATTCTATGATATATTCTGATGGTGCCGGAGCTGCTGTTATAGAACCATCTGATGAAAATGGTGGGATACTAGCACATGAAACTGGAAGTTATACCTATGATGAAGCCTATTATTTATTTTTCGGAAAATCAAATAATCAAGAACTATGTAAAGACACCAGATACATTAAAATGGATGGTCGTAAAATTTACGAATTTGCGTTGACTAACGTTCCTGATGCCATGAAAACATGTCTTGAAAAGAGTGGTAAATCCATTAATGATGTTAAAAAAATATTTATACATCAGGCCAATGAAAAAATGGATGAAGCCATTGTGAAACGTTTTTACAAACTTTTTAAAATGCAACCACCTGAGGGCATTATGCCAATGAGTATTCAAAACCTAGGAAATAGTTCAGTGGCCACTGTGCCTACATTATTTGATTTAGTTATAAATAATAAATTACCAAATCAGAGCCTTTCTAAAGGTGATGTTATTATTTTTGCAAGTGTTGGAGGCGGCATGCACATCAACGCTATTGTTTATCAGGTTTAATCAGTTTGTCTACCCAATAATTCAAGTTACAAACCCACTTCATTTTATACGTCAGAAAAATAATTATGACTCCATTTAAACCTACTTTCAAAACTAAGTTTAAAATATTATTTGAATTTTCAGGTAATAAATAAATAACGAAAAAAACCAAACCGACCATTACAATAAGTTTTAAATAATTTTTGTCGAAAGGCAGAATACCAAATTTTTTATAAATAAAAATCAGCTTTGAACAATTAAAACTTATCATGGCTATTAAAGAGGCATACGCTACTCCCATTATTCCCAAATTTGTTTGTGTTAAAAAATAAAGATTAAGAACAATGTTGAGAGCAGCCAAAATCAACACAGAAAGTATATTAAACCTATAATACTTTGAATACGATATTATTTCTGAATTGAAACCTGTGGACATATTAAAAAGAACATTGGCACCAAGCAATATAATTACTGGAATCGTATCCATTAACTTTTCATAAGTAGGCAACATTTTAAATAAGGAATCAATTCCTAAAACTACAGATGCGTATAAAATAGCACCAATAAAAAACAATAATTTAGCGGTTTCAATATACTTTTTCCCTAATTCATTAATGCCGTCATTTTTTAAATAGGACGAGATTTTAGGTGCATAAATGGCAAATATGCCAGTAGCTGGGATAGCTAATGATGTTGCCAAAGCAACCCCAATATTAAAGGTTCCGTTGGCTTCAAAAGACAAAAATTCCGGAATCATAAAGGCATCTATTCTAAAGGCTAAGAGCGAGCCAAAACTTCCTAGAAAACTATAAAAACTATATTTATAATATTCCTTTTTGGATATTTCAAAAAATAGGGGTTCAAAATTATAACCGCTTTTCAATTTAAAATGCCTCAATACATAAATTACTAATAGCACAAACAAAATAAAGTACGAAATAATAAATGCATAAAGCGCGCTTATTACTTCCAAATATCCAAAAATCAAAAGAATAAAAATGATTGGCAATGCTACCTTAGGAATAATTTTTTCGTAAAAAGTAGGCATTTCCAATTTTTCAATATTAGTGGCTTGTCGTCTAAATAATTCAACAAAAGCCAAACAAAAAGCAATGGGAAAGGCATAAAAAACATACTTATAATTTTTCCATTCAATAAAGGTATTTCCAAAAAAAAGCAAAACCAAAAGCACGAAACTGATTACTAAAATGGTCACCATTCCGTACTTAAAAAGTTGTCTTTTATTGTTTTCTGAGAGTGAAGGATAAAAATGAATTAAAGCTTGAGCACCACCAAAAACCATAACAGGAAACAGCAATTGCGCTATGCTATCCACATACCGCACAATACCCAGAAATTCTTTATTGTAGGGATAAATAAACACTGTAGAAATAATGCCAATAGCCACACCAAAATAATTAATTATGGTAAACCAAAAGGCCTGCTTATGCGTTTTATCATCTTTCATTTTTTATAGCTTAAGCGTCTTTTATAAATTTTTAAAACCTTTAATTTTAATATAATGAAATACCATAATAGTGTAAAAAAAAGCTTTATTACTTCTGAAAAAGAATAAAATTCAGAAAAGTATTTAGGCAATCCAAAAACAGAACGAAAGGCTTTTAAATACCCAAAAACAAGGGAATCATTAAGGTTTAAAACTTCATTCAAAATCTTATACTTTGATTGAATAATATCCTTTTTAAAGTTTCTAATAATCGCTCTGTCATGACAAATTCTGGCATCTTTACAAATTACTACTTTATACCCGTGAAACACGACTCTGTTTAAATAATTTCTATCTTCTCCATAGTGATTAAATATAGGGTCAAAAAAACCTACTTTTTCAATTACCTGTTTAGAAATGAACCATGCTGCGGCATTTACAAATTCTACTTGATAAATGGTTTTAGAAATCACCGTTTTATTTCTTTCCCAATAGGTTTTAAAATTTGCATCTAAAGTGGTTTCATTACTTGAAAAATGTAGCGGACTCACAATCCCAAAACTTTTATTGGATTCAGCGACTTTTAACAAATTACCAATAGTTTCAGGATATATCCAAGTATCTTGGTTTAGCAGAAAAACATAATCCGCATGTTGTTTTAATATTGATTGAATACCTAAATTATTAGCTTTCCCAAAACCTAAATTCTCATTAGATTCAATAAGTTGTACTTTAGGAAATGTTTTAATTATAGCCACCGAATTATCTAGAGAATTATTGTCAACCATTAAAATATCTACTGGATAAATGGATTGGTGAAGGCTTTCCAAAAGTCGTTGAAGCCATTTTTCACCATTATAGGTAACAATAATAATAAAAACCTTTTTGTACAAATTTTACGGATTACCAAACAAAAATAAAGATATTTGCAGGTCAATTAATGATAAATATGAATTTTTATATTATTATTCCTGCGCATAACGAAGAAAGCTCTATTGGTATAACCTTAGATTCTTTAGTCAATCAAACGCTTCTACCAAAACGTATTGTGGTTGTAAATGACAATTCAACAGATAAAACCCAAGATATAGTTGAAAGTTATACTTCTAAATATCCTTGGATTCAATTAATAAATTCTAAATCATCTAACGAACATCTTCCCGGGTCAAAAATTATCCATGCATTTTATAAGGGTTATGAAACGTTGGATGCAGATTATGATGTGCTATGTAAGTTTGATGCCGATTTAATTTTTCCAAATAATTACTTAGAACAACTTTCTAATCATTTCAATAAAAATGTAAAACTTGGTATGGTTTCCGGTTTTTGCTATATAGAAAAAAATGCGGATTGGATATTGGAAAATTTAACCAGAAAAGATCATATTCGTGGCGCTTTAAAAGCTTATAAAAAAGATTGCTTTTTGCAAATTGGAAAATTAAAACCGTCTATGGGCTGGGACACCGCTGATGAGTTACTTGCCAAATTTTATGGATGGGAATTATTAACTGATGAATCTCTTCATGTAAAACACTTGAAACCTACAGGAATGAGCTACAATAAAGCTTCAAAATATTTACAGGGTGAAGCTATGTATAAAATGAGGTATGGATTTACAATCACCTTAATTTCCGCATTAAAATTGGCTTATAAAAAAAGAAGTCTTTTGTTGTTTATAGATTATTTAGCTGGGTATTTTAAAGCAAAGAAAAACAAGATTGCTTTTTTGGTAACTGAGGATGAAGGTAAATTTATAAGGAATTTACGTTGGAAAGGAATGCTGAATAAATTCCAATAATTAAAATCCAAAAAAACCAGATGCTTCGGCTCGGCTCAGCATGACAACCAACCAACAACTGAAACTATTTAAAACTCCAATCTTTATAGCTACTTGAAGATTCTAGTTTATTTTCTAACGAATCTTCTAACTGCGGAAAGAAATCGATACCGGTTAATGTTTCAATAGAATCTACCGAAACAACAAAGTCATATAACGGTTTATTTGAATTTTCATGAGGCATTAAAAACGCTATCATTTTAATGTTGCCCTTATTATTATCAAGCAAAACCTTGTAAAACTGATTTGGCACTGCCACTCTTTCGTATCCAATGGTTTTCATTTTACCTTTTAAAACACCTCCTGTTACTACAAAAACACCATCATATTTACTCGCCCAATAGCGCACTTTTTGCTCAAGTGTATTCCATATACCAGAATTAAAGTCATGCTTTTGCGGACTTATATTACTAGTTAAAAAAGTTTCATCATAGGCAAATTTACTGTAATTTCTATCTCCTGCCGGACAAAGATGCCCTCGGTCATAGCCAGATTTTTTATAGTTTTTCCAATCGGCAGCACCCGTTTTTACGGCTTTATCAATTTCAAAATAGGGCCTTTTAAAATTGGTATTTGACAAATGCGATTTCTTCAATTCATAAGCTACCCATTCTGCTTGCTCAAAAGGTTCATCATAAGAAAGTGAATACCCTTCATGATGTACAATTTGCCCCGTTGTACTTGTAGGCAAAAAATATGCATTAGTATTTTGCTTTACTGTTTTTCCTTCATCAACAACTTCCTTTTGTTCTTCTTGTTTTAAAAAATACTCATACCCATAAACCCCAATCACAATCAGGACAGCCAGTATTGCGTATAGTTTTCTTTGATTCAAACTAATTAAATACAAATTCTAAAGGTTTCCCCATATTTCCGCTTGGATAACCAATATTTAACAGCGCTGACATAGTTGGTGCAATATCGGTAATTTCTGTTTTTTGTAAGGTACTTCCATGCTTTATGCCCTTACCAAAAAACAATAGAGGAACGTGGGTATCATACTCAAGTCCCGATCCATGTGTTGAACCTGTTTTGCTATCAGAAATAACTGCTGGATCTAGGACATAAACAACATCGCCAGAACGCTTTTGATTAAATCCGTTTTGAATCAATCTTTCTATTCCAGTAGAAAAAGATGTGCTGGTCAGCGCCGTTGCTGTGTAAGCTTTATCAATATATTTATACGTAATAATTTCATTGACGATGGCTTCTTGTACATCATCCAAATCTAAATCCAACTCTTGCAACTTGTTCATGTTTAAAAATATTTGATTGTTACTGATGCTTTCAATCAAATCAGAAGCTCCGTAATTAGTTTCCATAAAACTATTTATTTTCTTGTCAAAACCCTTAGAATCAAAATACCCAGCAGGAATTTTTACACTTTGCAAATAGGCTGGTACATTAACCGCTGCATGATCGGCTGTTAAAAACACCGTATAATTATTTTTTCCAACCTTTTCATCTAAGGCCTTAAATAATCTTTCAAGGTCTAAATCCAAACGCAAGTAGGTATCTTCAACTTCTTTTGAATTAACGCCAAAATTATGTCCAACATAATCTGTACAAGAAAAACTTATGGTTAACACATCGGTAATATTATCCTTTCCTAATTGTTCTCCCTTAATGGCCTCAATAGCAAAATCAACAGTTAAGCTATTACCATAAGGGGTAGACTTTAAAATATCATACCCACCATTGTCATTCTTTAATGTTGCCAAATCATACGGAAAGGTTGCTGTTTCTTTTCCTTTAAATCCTTTTTCAAAAGTATTTAAATCACTGCCGCTTTCAGTATACGTAGCCATATCATATAATGTGTTCCACACTTTTAAATATGATTCCCCGGAATGTTTTTTATTGAAATCCGTCACCCATTTTGGAAGTTCAGTCATATAATAGGTGCTTGAAACCCAGTTGCCTTCATTTTTACCTTGAAACCAATAGGCTGCATTGGCCGTATGACCAGCTGATAGAATAGACGCTCTATCTTTAATTGAAATACCGATTGTTTTTCCTTGCATCTGTGTAAACAATCTGTTTTCATCACCAAAGGTGGTTGTTTTCATTCTAACAGGCGACATTTGTCCTAAGTCGCCACGAGTTCCAACAGATTGAACCGCTGTGTCTTCTACACAATAAATGTTTCTTTTTAATTCTTTATCATACCAGTCATTAGCAATAATACCATGGTATTTAGGTGATGTTCCTGTATAAAGTGATGCATGACCGGGTCCCGTGTAGGTTGGGATATAATTAAAATGGTTGTTTTTACAATTAAACCCTTCATTCATCATACGCTTAAAACCGCCTTCGCCATATTTGTCATAAAAACGCGTTAAATAATCATAGCGCATTTGGTCTACATCTATACCAATAACCAGTTTAGGGCGTTCACTATAGTTACTGAATTTTTTATTTTGGGCAATGCTTGTACTAGTTACAACAAGTAATATAAACAAGGATATTAACTGCTTCATTTTGGTGTTTCTATTTGATTTTTCAAAAATACTGCTTTTAAAACGTCTTAATTTAAAATTAAGGTTAAATACCTATAACTTTTTTTTACTTTAGCGTCTACAAATATCCATATGACATACCTTCAATATATAGGAACATATTTTTTAATGATTGTTGAAATGTTTCGAAAGCCAACCAAATGGTCGGTGATGAAACAGCTTATTTTCAAAGATATTGACGACTTAATAATTGGTTCTCTTGGTATAGTCGCCTTTATTTCATTTTTTGTGGGAGGTGTTGTTACCATACAAACAGCTTTAAATATTGACAACCCATTAATACCTAAAAGTTTAATAGGGTTTGCAACCCGACAGTCTATTATATTAGAATTTGCACCTACATTTATGTCTATTATCATGGCTGGAAAAGTAGGTTCTTTTATTACCTCAAGCATAGGTACCATGCGTGTTACTGAGCAAATTGACGCTTTAGAAGTTATGGGGATTAATTCCTTGAATTATTTAGTGTTCCCTAAGTTTATTGCACTTATGTTTTACCCATTTGTGATTTCAATCTCTATGTTTTTAGGGATTTTTGGAGGCATGATTGCATGTGTTTATGGTGGTTTTGCATCGCTTGACGAATATATTTTAGGCATTCAAACTCAATTTGATCCGTTTCATGTTACTTACGCCTTTGTAAAAACCATTGTTTTTGCATTTGTTTTAGCAACCATTCCATCATATCATGGATATTACATGAAAGGAGGTGCTTTAGAAGTTGGAAAAGCAAGTACCACGTCATTTGTATGGACCAGTGTGGTAATCATCCTTTTAAACTATATACTAACCCAAATGCTTTTAAGTTAATGATAGAAGTGAAGAATTTACATAAATCTTTTGGGAACACAGAAGTCTTAAAAGGAATCAGCACCTTATTTGAAAAAGGAAAAACCAATTTGATTATAGGTCAAAGTGGATCTGGAAAAACGGTTTTTATTAAATGTTTATTAGGCTTATATAATTATGAAGACGGAGTTATTTCTTATGATGGGAAGGTGTTTTCAGAATTATCAGAAGACCAAAAACGTGATTTACGTTCTGATATTGGTATGGTTTTTCAAGGTAGCGCTCTATTTGATTCCATGACTATTGCAGAAAATGTCATGTTTCCATTAAAAATGTTCAGCAACCAGAGTATGAGTGAAATGAAAGACCGCGTTGACTTTGTGTTAAAGCGCGTCGATTTAATTGATGCCCACGATAAAATGCCAAGTGAAGCATCTGGAGGTATGCAGAAACGCGTTGCTATTGCCAGAGCCATAGTTAACAATCCTAAATATTTGTTTTGTGACGAACCTAATTCGGGCTTAGACCCAAAAACCGCCATCATAATTGATAATTTAATTAAAGAAATTACTGAAGAGTATGATATTACCACTGTAATTAATTCTCATGATATGAACTCAGTTATGGAAATTGGCGAAAAAATTGTGTTTTTAAAGAATGGATTAAAAGCTTGGGAAGGTTCAAAAGAAACTATTTTTAAAACTGATAATGAAGTAGTTACTGATTTTGTATATTCATCAGAACTCATGAAAAAAGTACGTCAAATGTATATTGAAGAAGAGCAATAGTTGACCGGATTTATAAATTTATCTGGCAAACAAAGTCCCTAATTAGATTGTTTTACCACTAAAGTATCTAAACCCAAACGTTGTTTTAACCACATCTCCAATTTTTCTTTTTCCTTTGATATTTCCACTTTATTTTCAGCAGACTTATTCCATTTTACCTCAAAAATAGGGATGGTATCGGTTTTTATAAAATTGGTTTTAATTTCAATGGCATATGAAAATTGCTCTATGCTACTATAATTGATTTTTACTTCTTTGGATATGTTATCAAAAGGAATTTGATTGTGTTGGAATTTTGACAATGATTTTACCTTTTTTTCAAGAAAGGCAATTTGCTGGGTTTGTGATAATAAATCCAAAGAATCACGATACCTTAATTCTTGCATATATTTAAAGTTATCTAAATTTTTGGATTTATTTTGATTGAACACCAACTGAGTGTTTTCTAAAGCGTGATAATCAGTCATGCGCTTTTTAAGAAGATCTATAGTAGAGTCCGGTATGTCATCTAAACCAAATGTAGTAAGTTCTAAAGAATGTGTTTTATTATCGGTATAGTTATAAATAGCATTTTGTTTTATATATTCAAAATGCGGTAGTCCCGATAATTCATTATTAACAAACGCTTTGGCATCTCTATTAAAATTACTTTCTTTTAACACATTTACAAATGTCCATACTGCAGGAATCATAACTACAATGGCCAATAATGAAGCAAATCTGCCAATTCTTTTACGTTTAGTAGAATTAACATATTTAAGCATTGGGAAACGTAAAACCTTAAGAACTATAAATGTAGCCAACGCAATAAATATGGTGTTGATGGTAAATAAATACATAGCACCGCCAAAATATTGCCAGTTTCCTTTTGCTAAACCATAACCGGCGGTACATAAAGGTGGCATTAAAGCTGTTGCAATGGCAACTCCAAAAATAACCGAAGCAATGGTACCTCGTTTCGTTCTTGCAATTATTAACGCTAAACCACCAAAAAAGGCAATGAGCACATCACGAATATCTGGTTTTACGCGGCCTAAAAGTTCTGATGTATCTTCGCTTAACGGAAATAACCAAAAGAATAAAAAGGCGGTTAATAAACTCAGGACTATCATAGTCCCTAAGTTAATGAGCGATCTTTTTAACGTATCAATATCATTGATGGCAATGGACAAACCAACACCTAAAATAGGCCCCATTAGTGGAGATATTAACATGGCGCCTATAACAACTGCGGTAGAATTAGCATTTAATCCAATAGAGGCCACAAATATGGAAAACACCAAAATCCAAGCCGTTGCTCCTTTAAAAGGAATGTCGTTTTTTATAGCTTCAATGGTGGCATCTCTATCAGTATCTGCTCTAAAATCCAATAACCCGCTTAAAAACTTTTTAATACTATCAAATAAGCCTTGAGCTCCTTTTTTAATATCTTTTTTGGATTGCTCTACAGATTCCTCTTTACTAGTTTCTTCTTTAGAAAAATTGGATTTATTTTCTTCCATAACTGTTTAAAAATCTCAAATTAAAAATTCCAAATGCTTCAAAATAATAAATAATTGGTTAACTACTGCAGACTGCAACTGAACACTGCCCCTGGTTTTATCCATACTGTTCACCAAACTTACCTTTCACTTTATGAAGCACTTTTTTTATATCCTGCTCTTTTGATTTTGGAAAAATAAGTAGCACATCGTCCTTATCTACAATAATATAATCTTGTAACCCATCAACAACCACTATTTTATCTGTTTTGGTTCTTATCAAATTACCTGATGCATCTTCAGCTAGGACTCTTGCATTTACAAGGGCATTTCTTGACTCATCTTTATCAAGTTTATCATACAAACTCCCCCAGGTTCCTAAATCATTCCAATCAAATTCAGCAGCCAAAACATACACATTTTTAGATTTTTCCATGATAGCATAATCCACAGAAATATTTTCTGCTTTACCATAATTATCTTGAATAAAATCTTTTTCTAAATGTGTATTATAAGCACTCATTCCTTTTTCAAATAAACTAAATAATGCTGGTTGATTCATTTGAAAAGACTTAATAACACTTTTGGCAGTCCACATAAAAATACCGGCATTCCATAAAAAATTTCCTTGTTTTATAAAAGATTTGGCCGTTTCATAATCCGGTTTTTCTCTAAATTGTTTTACATTCTTGATATCCTCCTTTGATGATTTATCAAATTCTATATACCCAAACCCCGTATTTGGAAATGTAGGTTGAATACCCAATGTCATAAGCGCATCATTTTTTATACAAAAATCAAAAGCCTGTTGGACATTGTTTGAAAAGATAACTTCATCTTCAATCCAATGGTCACTTGGTGCCACAATCATTACAGCGTTTGGATTTTCCTTTTGGATTTTTAACGACGCATATAAAATACAAGGTGCTGTATTGCGCATGGCGGGTTCTAAAACCACTTGACGTTGGGTAACTTGTGGAAGTTGCTCCAACACCAAATTGTTATAACGCGCATTGGTTAAAATGAAAATATTTTCTTGCGGAATTAATTTTGCAAGTCTTTTAAACGTTTTTTGAATGAGCGTATCCCCTGTTCCAAGCATATCATGAAACTGCTTGGGAAACGCTTCCGTACTCACAGGCCAAAAACGTGACCCAACTCCTCCTGCCATTAATATGGCGTAATAATTTTTATTCTTCATAAGCTTCATTCCTTCTAATGAGCGATTTTATTTATAATTCTGTTTTTTGCCTTTAATACACGAATTAGTAAAAAAACAATATTTCATAAATATTTTTAATTACAATATTACTGCTTCATTTTAAGAGATTCCTGCCTTCGCAGGAATTAATTCTACTTCTACATTTGGATTGAAAAGATACAACTTTCCAGTGTTTACCTCAACACATTCATAACGTTTTACACGTTTATTGGCTTTTTTAAATATTCTGCCATTATATGTTTTGAAATTAACACCTAAAGGTACTTCAAAAATATATGATTTATTATTAGGCTCGTCAAACTGCTTTAATGCCAAAGCTAGTTTTACATCTGTATCACTAGTGGCTTTTGGGTTTTTGAAATGTTTTGCCAACAGCGGTAATAAGTCATTTGGGAAAACTGCCGGATTTAAAAAAGGCAGCATTAAATGCTGAAAGCTTCGTTTCCACTCTACGCCATGTGGTTTTATAAATCTGCCATAGGCTTTGTAGGCCTCAAAATGGGCGATTTCGTGAATGAGCGTGATTAAAAATCGATATTGATTTAAGTTTGTATTAATGGTTATTTGATGCTTATTATTTGGAAGTGTCCTGTAATCTCCATGTCTGGTTTTACGTTCATTTTTTATTTTAACTGTAAGATTATCATGTTTAATTAAATCTAAAACCTGCCATAAAGCATTGGAAGGCACAAAGTTTTTAAGGGTGTTTTGCATAGAAACAAAAATAATGGATTTCTAAGATTTCAAGTAAGATATTTTGTTTTTAAAATAAATTAATTATTAAAAAGAGAGACTAAAAAAACAATAATGAAAAATATTATTATCTTAGTATCACTAATATGAATCTGATAGTCAATTATTTATAATTTAAATAGATTCATTTTATTAACCAACCAAAATATTGAAAATGCAAAGAAGAAACTTTATTCTTTTGTCTGCAGCTGCTGTTGCTGCAGTCGGAACATCCTATTGGTACTTAAATTACTACAATCAACAGTGCAATAGTTCAATTGTTGAACCTAAATCTTTATCTTATATATGGGATCGAGATACAATTATTTCTGTGGGAACAAATTACCGAAAACAACTTCCTGAGGAAAACAATGAAAAATATTTGATCAAGCTTTTATCAGATAATACTAACGATGACATTAGCGCAATTGAGGTCTTAAAAAAAGAAATTAAGAATGATTTTGAAAAAGGAAACACCGTTATGATAAATGGGTGGATTCTCTCAGTAACAGAAGCGCGGCAATGTGCTCTTTTTTCTATAATCCAACCTAATTAAGAAACTATGCATATTGACGCAAGAACATTAGAAAACAATACGATTATTGAAGGTGATATCTGCATTATTGGGGCAGGAACGGCAGGCATAAGTATAGCGCTTGACTGGAAAGATTCACCATATAAAGTAATACTTCTTGAGGGTGGTGGTTTTGAATACGATTATCAAATTCAGGAGTTAAACCGTGGAGAATCCACAGGGCAAAAATATTATCCACTACAATCAACTCGACTTCGTTATTTTGGAGGAACAACCGGCCATTGGGCAGGAATGTGTTCACCATTAGACGAAATTGATTTTATGAAAAGAGATTATGTACCACATAGTGGATGGCCCATAGAAAGGAAAGATTTGGATCCGTTTTATGCCAGGGCAAATAAGACACTAAAACTTGGACCGTATAATTATGATTTTAGCTACTGGCGGAATGAATTACCTAATTTAAATCCATTTCCCTTTGACGAAAACGTTGTTTGGAATAAAATGTGGCAATATAGTCAGGCTCACTTTGGCAATCTTTATAAGGATGATATTGTAAATGCAAAAAACATTCATTTGTATACTTACGCCAATGCAGTAAATATCTCAGCTAATGAAAATGTGTCCTCAATTAAAGAGGTAATCGTAAAAAACCATGCCGGTAAAATCCATAAGGTAAAAGCGAAACATTTTATTATGGCTTGTGGAACGATTCAAAATGCACGACTTTTATTAGCATCTAAATCCCAATCAAAACAGGGTTTAGGCAATGATAATGATAATGTAGGGCGTTATTTTATGGAACATCTTGAAATTGCATCAGCTGAATTATGGTTATTTAAACCTTTTTCAACTGATTTATATTCATGGAAATATGGTATCACCAAAGCAAGTGCAGAGCTAGCTATTACTAAAAAAGCTCAAATAGAACATAAAATTCTGAATGGCACAGCATCTTTATTACCTCTTGCGATAGGTCGAAATCAAAAGCCTAGAATGGAAACATGGCAGGATGACGACCCCAGAAAATCTGGTGAAAACACGTTTAAAAATTGGGATAAAGCCGATGAAGCTGCAAAGAATGAAAAAGGAAATATAGAGCGAGCATTTCAGCTTAATACACGGATTGAACAAGCGCCAAATCCGAATTCTCGAATTAATATCGGTACTGAAAAGGACGAGCTTGGAGTACCCAGAGCAAATTTGCACTGGCAACTCACAGATTTTGATAAGAGAAGTATTCGTAAAATTTATCAAATTTTAGGTCAGCAAATAGGAATCGCAGGAATAGGTCGACTTAAATTAATGGAATTTTTACAAGATGAGAATGATAATTCATGGCCGGATGGAACCAATGGTGGTTGGCATCATATGGGTACAACAAGAATGAGTGAAGACCCTAAAGATGGAGTGGTAGATGCCAACTGCAAAATACATGGAATTTCCAACTTGTTTGTGGCGGGGGCAGCCTGTTATCCAACATCAGGAGCGCCTAATCCAACACTTACTCTAGTCGCACTATCATTGCGCCTTTCAGATTTTATAAAGGAAAAAATGCAACTTCCTTTATAAAGGAATAATACAATAATTAATTTTATTTTATAAAACCAACACGTGAATTTTCTCAGTCTACCATTTCGCTTAACTTGATTGCAATTTTAGAAAAAGCAAATTAAAATCGTCAAGAGAACGAGAAACAGGATCAGAAGAAGAAAGAAAAAGGGTAAACTAAACAGATGTTTATTATAAAATCAAAATTTTAGGGTGTTAAAGCATCTCTAATAAATCACTCATGTCTTTAAATATTTTGGTCGCTTCATTTTCCAACTCCTTATTATAGTCATGAGCTGTAAAACCAAACACATCAAAACCGCCATTTTTTGCTGCTTGAACTCCTAAAATACTATCTTCAATGACGATGCATTCATACGGTTTAAAGCCCATGGTTCTTGCAGCCCATAAAAAAACACTGGGGTCAGGCTTCCATTTTTGGATGGTGTAACAACTAAATATATTACCTTCAAAGTAAGGAAGCAACCCAATTAAATCTAAATTGAATCTCATTTTTGATTCCAATCCACTGGAAGCCACACAAAAAGGAAGTTTTAGATTTTCAATTACTTCTATTACACCTTCAATTGGTTTCAAATCCTTTTTAAATGCTTCAAGAGTTCGAGCTCTATAAGTAGCTTCAAAAGAATCAGGAATAGGTTGTGTAACCAATTTTGAAATTTTATCTATACACTCTTTAAAATGACTGCCCTTAAAATGTTTCATGGCATAATCAAAATCAGTATCTGCACCTAAATCATTAGCCATATCCACTATAATTTGATTGCTTATAGGTTCACTATCAACCAACACACCATCACAATCAAAAATGACACATTTGTATTTGCTCATAAACTAAGGTGTAGAATTTGAAACTTGTAACAACTTTCCGTTATAAAACTTGTTCCCGTTTAAAGAAAATTCATAAATATATTGCGCCATTTCTATGGCTGAAATAGTTGCTTTGTAACCTGGAAAGGCTTCTTCCAACATTTCAGTCTGTACGGCACCAAGCGCCAATACATTAAAACTTGGCCCTGTTTCTTTATATTCTTCTGCTAATAACTCCGTAAGTGTAATAACTGCCGCCTTACTTGAGCTATAAGCTGACAGCCCAGGAAACTTCACGCTTCCCTGAACGCCTCCCATAGAGCTGATTGCAACCACGTGGCTTTCCTTTTCCATAAAAGGCAATACGGTTCGAGTCATTTCAGCAACTCCAAAAACATTTGTTTTATATATAGTTTCAAAATCCTGAATCGTGGTTTCTGTAAAAGGTTTATTGAGCAAAGCACCGGCATTATTGATTAAAATATCAACCTGTTTCCAATTATTTAAAATGAATTTTTCAACCTTTTTATAAGCATCCGTATCACCTAAATCAAACGGAAATGTTGCTACATTTTTTAGGTTTAACCTTTTTATTGGCGCTTCATTTCTAGATAAAGCCAAAATATGATGACCTCCATTAGCAAATAGTTTAACTAATTCAAATCCAATACCACGGCTGGTTCCTGTAATAATGATGTTTTTACTCAT
Organism: uncultured Flavobacteriales bacterium; assembly: GCA_963976005.1. Lineage (GTDB taxonomy): Bacteria > Bacteroidota > Bacteroidia > Flavobacteriales > Flavobacteriaceae > Yeosuana. The sequence goes on from CAXBJF010000010.1 coordinate 63,391, forward strand.
TAATTAATTTTATTTCTTTAGTGGCCGTATTGCACATAACTTTAATAGCAGGAATAACTTTATTGACAAAACTAGCCATATGTTCATAATCTAATTTATCAGCTTCATCATTAACGTGGTGATAATAATCGTAGTTTGATAAGTCACAGGTTGAAATGGTTTGACAGGGTAATTTAAATTCTAAATAAAAGGCATAATTATCTGATTGCCTAAATAAATTATATTTTTTTGATATTTCGGAAAACCCCGTGAAATTAGAATTTGTGTACTCATTTATTTTATCAGACATATTAGACAGCTCAAAACCTGTTAAAAAAGACACATAATCTCTATCTTTAAACGGAACACCAATCATTTCAAAATTTAGCATGGTGTATAAATCAATGTTTTGTTCATGTAATTTTTTTGCCAAATGATATGATCCTAAAAGACCCATTTCTTCAGCTGAAAAAAGGGCTATGAGTATACTACGTTTATTACTTTTAGTTGTTGCAAAATATTTAGCTAATTCCATCACTGCACTGGTTCCTGCGGCATTATCATTAGCGCCATTAGCAATGGAATCATTATCTACTTTTTTTCCAAAACCAATATGATCATAATGTGCGCCAAGAATTATAAACTCATGTTTAAGTTTTGGGTCTGTCCCTTCAATAATGCCCACTATATTATAACCAACTTTATCCTTAATATTAAAACTATCTCTGTAAGTTTTAAAATAAGGTTTCACCCCAAATGCTTTAAATTTATTTTCAATATAAATAGCTGCCTTTTCAATTCCTTCACTGCCTGTATTTCGTCCCTTCAATTCATCAGAAGCCAAATAGGTGACAAGATCCTCAAGTTCATTACTTGTAACAGTGGTGGTATTTAAATCGGAATGCACTGAAGATTTACATCCAAAAATTAATACTACAAATAATACTCCAATTACTTTATTCATTCAATATGTTTATTTGAGCTTAAAGATAAAAAAATATTAAAGTTGTAAGTTATATATTATCACTTTATACAAATATACTTTACCCTTACTTCGCTGGTTGTGTAATATATTAAAAATCATTAACTTGTATAAAATTACCAACTATGCCTATTTACATGGATCGTCATGAAATACCGAAAGAAATCACAGCTGAACATGTAGCTCAAATGCATCAGGCGGATTTAAAAGTAGAGCATTTGTACGGTTGTAAAGGAATGACCTATTGGTGTGATGAAAATAGAAAAACAGCCTTTTGCTTAATTGAAGCACCAAACAAAGAGGCTATTCAAAAGATGCATAACCATGCACATGGTGAATTTCCTCATAGTATTATAGAAGTAAATAAAAATATAGTGGAATCTTTTTTGGGACGCATTGAAGATCCTGAAAAATCACAAAATACAGAATTAAACATTATAAACGATCCGGCGTTTAGAGTTTTAATGGTCATAGAAACCAGTAATTATTTAAATAGATTGGAGGCAAATCAATTTACCATATTTAGTCAAAAATTTCATAATAGCGTAACAAAAACTCTGAATAAGTTTAATGGCCGTATTGTAAAAAAAGACAATAATAGTTATTTGGTATCTTTTAAATCTGTCACTGATGCCGTTTTATGTGCACTGAAAATTCAATTTCAATTTAAATATGTAACCCCTAAATTTGATCCTGACAACCGTAAACTGAATATTGCATTAAGCTCTGGCACACCAGTAAGTAATAAAGATAATATTTTTGAAGAAACCATTTCACTTGCAACACGTATGTGCGATTTTGTTAATGAACAATTAGTAATTACTACAGAGGTAAAATCTTTATACGAGAGTGAAAACAGAAATGCATTAATTGATGACAAAATTGTTAAAATATTAAAGCCTAAAGAGGAAAAATTTTTAACACAACTAATTGATTTTATAGAGAAAGTTTGGAATAAGCCAAATTTTAATGTTAATGAGTTTAGCAAAAAATTAGGTATTAGTAAATCGCAACTTTACAGAAAGCTAATTAACTTAACAGGGCAATCTCCCAATACTTTTTTAAGAGAATTTAGATTACACAAAGCGTTAAATCTGCTACACAATCAACAAGGAAACATTTCTGAAATTGCCTTTGAAACAGGTTTTAATAGTGCCGCTTATTTTTCAAAATGTTTCCATGAAAAATATGGAATTCTACCTTCAAAATATATTCAGCAGCATATTAACTAATTAAGCTCAAAGTTTCTCCATAACCAGTGGTCCAAAATTATCCTTTATTGAATTAAATGTAGATGTAGATCAGCGTTTAAAGTCATAGTTTTGATACATAACCAAAATTAAATACTATGACTAAAACACTTTTTGATCGATTAGGAGGCACAAACGGCATTTCAAATATTGTTGATGATACCGTTGAAAACCACATGAACAACCCACATATTAACGCCAGATTTCTTCCATTTAAAGAACGGCCTGAACAAATGAATCTGATAAAAAAAAACACTATAGATTTTTTTAGTGCTGGAAGTGGTGGACACGTAACCTATTCTGGAAAAGATATGGTGAGTGCACATACAGGAATGAATATAAGTCCTGCCGAATATATGCATGTTATGGATGATATATTTAGTGCTTTAGATAAAAACGGTATTGATGAAGATTCTAAAAAAGATGTACTGACCATTTTATGGTCGCTAAAAAATATGATAATCTCACATTAAATAATATTAACAAATAATAAACCAACCAATTATGAAAACACTAGTTAAAAATGTAGATACTTCACTTATTGAAGGATTTGCATCTCAATTAAGAGGGAAACTTATTACACCAAAGGATGTAAAATATAATGAAACCCGTAAAGTGTATAATGGGATGATTAATAAACATCCAGGGCTATTTGTAATGTGCGTAGATGTAGCTGATGTTATGGCTTCAGTAAATTTTGGAAGAGAAAACAACCTGTTAATTGCCGTACGTGGTGGTGGACATAATGGTGGAGGTTTGGGTTTATGTGACGATGGATTGGTAATCGATTTATCTGGACTTAAATTTGTACGTGTGGACACATCAAATAATACAGTTAGAGTTGGAGGAGGAAATCTTTGGGGTGAAGTTGATCACGCTACGCATCCGTTTGGATTAGCAGTTCCAGCAGGAATAATTTCTACAACAGGAGTTGGTGGATTAACACTTGGTGGGGGCGTTGGACATTTATCAAGAAAATATGGATTAACCATTGACAACCTACTAGAAGCAGATATGGTTCTGGCTGATGGCTCTTTTGTTACTGTAAATAAAAATCAAAATATCGATTTATTTTGGGCGATACGTGGCGGAGGTGGCAATTTTGGTATTGTTACTTCCTTTAAATTTCAGGCGCATCCAGTAAAAACAGTTATTGGAGGTCCAACTTTATGGCCTATTGAAAGAACTGAAGAAATAATGGCTTGGTATCATAAATTCATCAATAATGCACCAGACGAGTTAAATGGATTTATAGCAACCATGATTATTCCGGGTCCACCATTTCCCGATTTTTTACATGGAAACCAATATTGTGGTATTGTTTGGTGCTATACGGGTAGTCAGGAAGAATTCAATAAACTAATAAAACCAGCAATGGATTTAGAACCTGTTTTTGCTCATGTTGGTGAAATGCCTTACCCTGCAATTCAAACATTGTTTGATGGATTATTGCCTCCAGGTATGCAGTGGTATTGGAGAGCAGATTTTTTTAAGGAATTAGGTTCAGAAGTTAGAAAGCAACATTTAAAATTCGGATCCAGTATACCAACACCTTTATCTCAAATGCATTTATACCCAATTAGTGGAGCAGCCAGTAGAATAGGCCCTGAAGAAACCCCTTGGGCGTACAGAGATTCTAAATATGCAGGCGTTATTGTAGGGGTGGATCCAGATTCAAAAAAAGCGGTTAAAATCACAAACTGGTGTAAAGATTATTATAATGCTTTACATCCCTACTCCTCTGGGGGAGCCTATTCAAACTTTATGATGGATGAAGGACAAGAACGCGTAAAAGCAAGTTACAAACATAATTACAATCGATTAGCTAAAATTAAAAGCAAGTATGATGTAAATAATTTGTTTAGTGTGAATCAAAATATAAAACCTGCCTAGCCAATTCTAATAATTAATTTAATAACTATAATTAAATATAACTTAATATGAAGACGACAAAATTTAGATTGAAATTTGCTTATTCCTTTTTAACTGTTTATATGTTTTATGGCTTTAGCCTTAGTGCCCAAACATCAACAATGGTTAATTCAGAAATGTCAATTGCAAATACTATAAGTGATGCTGATCTTATATGGAATCCAGCACCAGATTTTTTTCCCAATTGTTCATTTACTATTTTAAATGGAGATATGTCTAAACCTAATTTAGATTTTTTCTTTAAAATTGAACCTAATACCGACGTTGTTAGTCATACTCACAATTCACCGGAACGAATGATTCTAGTTACAGGAGAACTTGAAGTAACTTATGAAGGTGAACCAACTCGAATATTAAAACCTGGAAGCTACGCCTATGGTCCAGCTGGTAAACCTCACAAAGCAAAATGTCTAGATAGTGGTCCCTGTGTCTTATTTATAGCTTTGGTAGACCCTTTTGATGTTAAGCCAACTGAGTAAAAAAAACCCATGGTCGGAAACCATGGGTTTTTAATTTATCGTATTACTTGATTTATTAAACCAACATAGTTACCGGATTTTCAATATATCCTTTTAAAGTTTGCAAAAATAGTGCGCCTGTTGCGCCATCAACCGTTCTATGATCACATGCCAAAGATAATTTCATGGTATTACCAACTACAATTTGTCCGTTTTTAACCACTGGCTTTTCTACAATATTTCCAACGGAAAGAATGGCGGAATTGGGCTGATTGATAATAGACGTAAAACTTTCTATACCAAACATGCCTAAATTAGAAACAGTAAACGTACTGCCTTCCATTTCTTGTTGCGTCAATTTTTTAGTTTTAGCCCTTCCTGCAAAATCCCTGACCGCAGCACCAATTTGTGGTAAGCTTTGTTCATTTGCAAATTTAACTACAGGAACTACCAAACCATCTTCAACTGCAACAGCAACTCCAATATGCACGTGATTGTTTAAGCGCATTTTATCAGGAAACCATTGTGAATTTACCTGCGGATGTTGTTTTAATGCCAAAGCACAAGCTTTTACAACAATGTCATTATATGATATTTTTGTGTCTGGTATAGAATTATACTGTGCGCGAAACGCCATAGCATTTTCCATATCAAACTCTACATTTAAGTAATAATGGGGTGCTGTAAATTTAGAATTGGTTAAGGATTTTGCAATAGCCTTGCGCATTTGAGAATTTGGTTTCTCATCAAAATCTTCTTGACCGGTGGCAACAAATTTACCAACTGAAGCTCCAGATGGTGCAGCCGGTACAAAATTTTCAACATCTGATTTTACAATACGTCCGTTTTCACCAGATCCTTTTACCTGTGATAAATTGATCCCTTTTTCTTCAGCTATTTTTTTTGCCAAAGGTGACACAAATAATCTTCCATTTGTAGATCCCGTTGAAACTGTTTTAGGGACCTCAACTTTTGGTGCTTCTTTCGCTACTTCAACTTTAGATGTTTCTTGTTTTGGTTCAGCTTCTTTGGTAGATGACCCAGAACCAGAACTGAAATTACTGGCTATCCCAGAAACATCTGTTCCTTTAGGGCCAATAATTGCTAATAAAGAATCTACTTTCGCCGATTCCCCTTCCTTTAAACCTATATATAATAACGTACCAGCTTGAAAAGATTCAAACTCCATGGTCGCCTTATCAGTTTCTATTTCTGCTAAAATATCGCCTTCTGAAACAGTATCTCCAATTTTTTTTAACCATGTTGCAACAGTACCTTCTTCCATGGTATCACTCAAACGTGGCATGGTTACAACAGTTACACCATCCGGTATTTTTGCTTCACTAGTACTAGTAGCAACTTCTGTTTTTGCTTCTTTTACAGTCTCCTTTTCTTCCTTTTTTGGTGCTGTAGGAGCTCCCTTTAAAAGCCCGGATATATCTTCTCCTTTTTCTCCAATAATGGCTAATAATTCATCCACCTTCGTAGTTTCTCCTTCTTTAACTCCAATATAAAGTAAGGTGCCTTCATGAAAGGATTCAAATTCCATAGTGGCTTTATCGGTTTCAATTTCGGCTAAAATATCACCTTCATTTATTTTGTCCCCAACTTTTTTCAACCAAGTAGCAACGGTACCTTCTTCCATAGTGTCGCTTAAACGAGGCATGTTTATAATTTCGGCCATAACTTATAATTTATGTTGTAAAAATGGATAATTATCTTGTTCATAAACAACATCATACATCACACTTTTATCTGGATACGGAGATTCATCAGCAAATTTTTCACACTCACCAACCAAATCTTTAACACGCTTATCAATAACTTTTAAATCAGCTTCTGAGGCGTATTTATTTTCTAATATGATGCTTTTTACTTGATTAATCGGGTCTATTTTTTTATACTCTTCAACCTCATCTTTAGTTCTGTAATGTTGCGCGTCACTCATGGAGTGGCCACGGTAACGATACGTTTTCAATTCTAAAAATGTAGGTCCTTCACCTCGTCTTGCCCTTTGAATGGCTTCATCAAAAGCTTCTGCCACTTTTATTGGGTTCATCCCATCAACTGGTCCACATGGCATTTCATACCCTTTTCCCAGTTTCCAAATATCCGTATGACTTGCAGTACGCGCAACAGATGTTCCCATAGCATAACCATTGTTTTCACAAACAAATACAACAGGCAATTTCCATAACATTGCTAAGTTAAAGGTTTCATGTAACGACCCTTGACGAGCAGCACCATCACCAAAACAGCATAACGTTACGGCATCACTTCCATGATATTTATCTCCAAAAGCAATACCAGCCCCTAAAGGAATTTGGCCTCCAACTATACCATGACCTCCATAAAAACGAAATTCTTTAGAAAAAATATGCATAGAACCACCAAGACCTTGCGAAGTTCCTGTAGCCTTTCCATATAATTCAGCCATGACGCGTCTTGGGTCAACACCCATACCAATGGGTTGAACATGGTTTCTGTAAGCTGTAATCATTTTATCTTTAGTCAAATCCATAGCGTGTAATGCACCTGCTAACACAGCTTCCTGACCATTGTATAAATGAAGAAATCCTCTTACTTTTTGTTGTATATATACTGCCGCGAGTTTATCTTCAAACTTTCTCCAAAACAGCATATCTTCATACCATTTTAGGTATGTATTTTTAGTGATTTTTTGCATCGACTAATTTTAAGTTTTTTTTAAGCCAATGACAAAAGTAATACATTGATTGTTATTGCAAAAACGTAAATTGATTAAAGTAAAAAAAATATTAAAAAAAGTAGCCATAATCTTTAGTTATCAATATTTATCAAAAATATAAAGATAAACTAACAATTATGCAAATCTATTTCCTTGATAATATGGTAAAATTTCTAAAGAACAGATTTGTCAAAAATTAACGGAAGTAAATTTGCCAAAGAATCTGATTTTGCGACTTTGCCCGTTTCTCCCATAAAATAAATTTCAATGGGTGCACCTTGTTTTACTTCATATTCTGCAATTGCTTGTCTGCAGGCACCACAAGGTGGAATAGGTGAGGTTGTTTGAGTATTTTTTGAACCCGCTGAAATAGCCATTCGTAGTATTTTAGTATCAGGATATTGTGATCCTACATAATAGATAGCGGTACGCTCTGCACATAAACCAGAAGGATACGACGCGTTTTCTTGGTTATTGCCTGTGATTATTTCATTGTTTTCTAAAAGTACGGCAGCACCAACATTAAAATTAGAATATGGGGCATATGCTTTTTCCCTGGCTTTTATTGCTTCATTCATTAAGAAGGATACCTCTTGTGGTAATTCATCTAAACTATCAAACAGGTACAAAGTAGATTCAATTTTTATTTTCTTCATATAATATTCTCTTCAATAAAGTTAAGAAACTATTTCATACAAAAAAACTATTACTCAACGATTAGAATAATAGTTTTTTCTGTATTTGAATACACATTTTAATATTCGTTATAGGTCCCTGGCCCTAAATTAAAGGTTAAAGAAAAACGCAATGTATTTTCTAATGGACTCTGTATTTTAGAGGCTGAAAACAAATAGGATAAATCAATATTAACCACATTATATTTAAATCCGGCACCCAAAGCTAAAAATTTTCTAGCCCCCTTTTGCTCACTTTCATTAAAATAACCCGCTCTAAAAGCAAATGAATCCTGGTATACATATTCTGCACCTAATGCCCATGTAAACTCTTTTAACTCTTCACTAAATCCACCTGGGGCATCACCAAAGGATTGAAAAACTCCTGATAGAAAGTCGACATTATCATCTTTGCCTTTATAAATAACCCCATTGGTATCAGAAAGTTGATTTCCTAATTCATCAACACCCTCATCATATTTACCATTTCCGTTGGTATCAGTATATTCATATTCTGTTCCCAATATAGGTGGTGTTGGCACCAATAGTTTAGCAACCTCAGCGGTAACTGATACTTTATTATATTCATCAAAAATAAAATCAAATCCCGCCCCTAATCGCAAGTTAGTAGGTTGAAAATTCTCTACCCCTCCTTGGTCATATTTAAATTTAGGTCCTAAATTTTGAATGGCAAATCCCATTCTCCAACGGCCGTTAAAATCAGTATAAGCTTCTTCTTCACTTTGATAATACCCGGAAATATCAACGCCAAAGGTATTTGCGGGCGTTGCATCACCATCAACACCATCTAATCTTAAATCTGAGCGTAAATAATTCATGGCAACCGACATACCAAATTGATCTGTTAGCCTTAAAGCATACGATGCATCAATTTTAAGCTCATTAGGCCTTTGGATTAATGCCGTAGAAAATTCATCAGTTACAAATTCAATATCCCCTAAAGAAAAATATTTTAAACTTGCTGCAAAGGCACTACGTTCATCCAGCCGATTAAAATAGGTGACATTTCCTAAAAAAATATCATTTACCAATTTACTTAAATAAGGCGTATAACTTACTCCTATTCCTGACTTCACTTCAGAAAACACATATTTTGATGCATTCCATTGTTGCGAATATGCATCCACTGATGTCGCGACACCCATGTCACCCAAAGCAGCCGCACGGGCATCTGAAGCAATTAATACAAACGGCATTCCAGTGGTTATTACTCTACTATCATTTGAATTAGGAATTATTGTTGTTTGAGCATTTATTTTTGCAACCATTAAAAAGATTGCTAGGGATAAAATGGAAGTTTTCATTTAATTAATTTAGTTTACAAATATAAATTATTATTATAGTATGACAAGTTTTTCAATTTTTTCGACTTTTTTATTTAGTAATGGTGATCTCACTGTTAGTTTGTATATATAGACACCTTTGCCTATTTTATCGCCAAAATCATCTCTTCCATCCCAGACTATGTCCCTTGAAAGTGAACTGTTTGTAATAAGCCCTCCGCTAGTTTGTCCGTTTAAGGTTCTAACTAGCTTTCCTGACACTGTGAATATCTGTATAGAAACGTCTAAAGGGTCTGAACTATTGTGATTAAACCAAAATTCAGTGTAATTTACAAAGGGATTTGGATAATTAAGAACATTGTTAATTACCAATTCTTGATCTTTGTCATACACAATAAATTGAATTTCAGCAGTTGAGGAATTATTATAGACATCCCATGCTTTAATGGTTAAAGTATGAAGCCCCGGTGCTAAATCCCTAAAAGGGAAACTTACAATGCCTTTTTGATAGTTATCCAACTCTGTTTGATAATAATCATTTAAAATAAAAGGATTGGTTTCATCTCCATCAAGAATGGCTACTATATCATGACCAATTCCGCTAGCCGTATTAATACCATTACTGTCTTCCAATTTAACCAACAATGTTGGAGATTCATTGGTTATGCCACCAGAAACAAAATTTTCATCGTTCATATAAAGCAATATTAATGGCCCTATGTCATCTGCCAGGGCATTTTCATTCACTCCACCAATTTTAACGGTATTGATGCTTGAACCTGCCTGATCCTCCAAAACAGTACCATTTTTTGCATAAAAGCTCACTTTTCCAAATCCAACAGGCACACCTATATCTTTAGGCACTACAAAATCGAAATTAAAAATACCGTTGGTCACAGAAGCTTGACCCCTGAATATAATTTCACCAAGTGTGGTAAAGTCTAATTTTACAAGCTGCCCATTTAATGTGGTGCCATCATTTGCAAGGGTTTGTCTATTTATTTGTTTATCATAAATGGTTGTTGAAAGCGCACCGTTATAACCAGTTAAAACATTTCCTGAAATATCTGTTACTTCTCCGGATAGTTTTATATAGCTCAATGCCTTTAAAGTATCTGTTGCCTGACCAAGTGGGACATCATTAATTTTTGTTAGCCTGATATTGGGTTTGGGAAATGCGAGTTTCATTGCCGGGTCACCAATAAAAAACACCAAACGCCTTTGGATATTGCCAGATATGGCCGGATCGATTTTTGTTAACCTTAATGCTTCGGCCATAGTTGGATATTCATAATCTTCATAGGAATCATTATCACTAAATGAAAACAAATATGGTTCTAATATATTATTGAATGCAATTGCAAAATTCACAAATATTTGTCTGGTTGTGGTTATGAGACCAATGGCTCCAGCTTCTTTGCTCCAGTAAGTAAACTCTCCTGCTGTTTGCCTAAACGGATTATCAAACTTTGTATATTCACAGGTTACCGTAACAAAACAATTGAGTTTTAAAAAATTTCTAAGGCTCAGGATGTTTGGTTTTAAAAAAATACGTTCCCCTGCCAACCCTTCTTCACCGCCATGTCCAAAATAATTTAGCACTAAAGCCCCGTTATCAATGGCATTTACCATGGCTTCGGTTACTTGAGGATAGGTGTTTCCGCCTGCCGAGGCTTCTTGTTTAAATGCGTCTGAATGTATTTTAACAACATTCATAAATGGTTTTGAATTGCTAACTACATTACCAATACTGTCTGTTGTTTTCTGTAAAATCCCTTCCCAATCACTGTCAACATCGTCTGAAACAACCACAAAATTGTTTCGCCAACTGCCATAAGCTTCCTTAATATAATAGGATTCTATTTTATCAACCATTTCTTTTGCTCTCTGTGGCGTATCGGCAAGAATCCTTCCAACAGCAATGTCCAACCTGTCACTTGTTGACATGGTGCCTTCATTGGTATCCATCATACCATAAAAATCATCTGAAACAAAAGAAAACGTAAGGCTAAAACTATTATATGAGTACCAAGAAGGCACTATATTGGTGTTATTTGGTATTCTATTTTTATAGTCAAATGAACCATCGCCAAATAAACAGACGTACTTAACTCTCTTATCTGGCGTACTGGCATTATCATATACATATTTAATTAGGTTTCTTATGGCCCCAATATCCTGATTACCAGAACTAAACTCATTATAAATTCTATCTAACGCAACTGTTTTTACGTTTAAACCGTATTGGCTTCTGTCTATTTGTGCCAAACGTTCTGCCTCGCTTAACATATTGGCAGGAGCAATAATGAGATAGTCAATATCTTGAAATTGCCCTTGATCATTTAAAAAGATGGTGCCTTTTATATTTTGATTATTTACAGAAGTATTTGCGTCACTTTTAGGTTCAAAATAATCCAATGGGGTTACGGCAACATATTCCCGTAAGGTTCCGAGAGATGACGTAAAACCAAGGTTTGATTGATTATTGGTGTTTACAAAATTAGAAACATTATAATTATCGGTAACATCCCAAATTTCTGAAACCTGTGAAGCATTGGTGATAGTATATTGCCCAATCCCCGAAGTTAAAGCCGTTTCATTATTTTTAAATTGAAATTGATTTCCTGAGAAATTCAAGGCACGGGTAGCTTCAATAGATATATAATCTATATAAGCGAGGGCACTGGGATTTCCAGCATTATCAAAATTAAGATTCACGGAGATTTTTGAAGCGTTGACATTAACGTTTCCACTAAATGAAGCTTCACTTGCCAAATTAGGTTCTGAAGCTCCTGAAATTGATAAATTAGTGACCGTATTTCCATTAACATTTAACTGCATGGAGGTTTGAGAAGTCGAAACCGCTGCAACATACACCTTTAATTTAATAGGTATGGTGGTAACTAAGTCAGGAAAATTAAAATCAAATGTTTTATTGTTTTCAATATCAAATCTATCTCCAAACCATCGCCTCCCTAAGGCGGCAATATTATAAGCATCAATTTCATGAAATTTATAATCTTGATACGTCGTTATATTCAAATCTATGGCACCACTAGGTTGTGAAAAGGCTTGAATACGTTTTCCATTCCCTGGGCCAACGTTAATAAAATAATATGTTTTATCTGTATAACAATTTATGTTCGTATTACTTTCTACTTGATATCCTTTTGGTCCTTTGGCATAAAATAGTATGTAGTCTTCATTATTAAATACACCGTCTTCTTCACCAACAATTTTAATAGCGTTCTCTTGAATGTCAAATGGATATGGTTCACCGTTTGAATATGGGATCATATCACCTCCATTACCAAAGACCTTAATGGTTCTAGGGTCAATGTTATTTACATTCACTCCTAGTTTTTGTAAAAAGCTTTTTGAAAGTTTAAAAACCCCAGTGGTGTCAACATAAAATTTGAACCATTCCCCTGAACTTAAAACGGAACTCGTAATTGCTTTGGCTGAAAAACGCTTATTGCTTAACGGCAAAACATTACTAGGGTTTGATTTATAGTTTATGGTAAACCCCGTAACCTTTTTAAAAGTTCCATTTGCTTCCTTTATTATAGGTGATAATTGAAAAAAAGCGAATTGTTGATCCCTTGCTCTTGAATTTTTTAGAGTATAAATTAATTTAGTTGGTATTTTATCTAAATTCAAATCTTTTAAATCCCTTAAAGATATAGTTTCATATGATACATTACTTACCGTAACATTTGATTCATCTATTAAACCGGATATTTTCCATTGCGAAACAAATTGCAAGCCTTCTTCATAATCAAAACTAAAATGTTCCTTATTGAAAGCTGGAATATCAACACTGAATGTATTAGTTGATAAGGTTTGAAAACCTTCCCATATAAGATCATATCTTTTTTGTTGAGAAAAGAGACATATGGTAGTAAAAAAAGTAATCAGTAAAAAATTCTTTTTCATTGTTTTGTTTAACGCTTTAAATATCATGTTATTATTTAATTTACCAACATTTCTATAAAACGATTCAAAAATACGATAATATTTAACTAAAATACGCGTTATTATTTGACAAAACAATGATGAAAAACAGCAAAAACATCGTTGTAATGTAGCATAAATAGGATGAAATACACATTTTTTTCGTTAAAATGTGAAAAATCGCTTGCAGTATTGGGTTTAATTCTTATATTGCAGCACCAAAACTTATTAGCTTACTTAAACATATGGATATGAAAAGAATATTAGCATTCAAGACTTTATTAGTCCTGGCGTTATCTTTAGCCACAATTAGTTGTAAAAAATCGAGCAGTTCTAAAAACAGTTCTAGAGCAACAGGATGGCAAATAAATAGCAGAGAAGGTGGTTTTCAATACAACACTAACTTTCAAGAACAAGAAACCTCTCCTGGTTTAGTTTTTGTTGAAGGAGGAACTTTTACGAAAGGACAAGTTCAAGATGATGTGATGCATGATTGGAACAATACACCAAGTCAACAACATGTTCAGTCATTTTATATGGATGAAACAGAAGTTACCAATCTTATGTACCTAGAATATTTAGATTGGATAAAAAGGGTTTATCCTCCAACAGAGGAAAACTTTAGAGCCATCTACCATGGTGCTTTACCCGACACCTTGGTTTGGAGAAACAGATTAGGTTATAATGAAGTTATGACCGAAAATTATTTGCGTCATCCAGGATATGCAGAGTATCCTGTAGTTGGTGTAAGCTGGATACAAGCTGTAGAATATGCTAACTGGCGATCAGACCGTGTAAATGAAGCCAATTTATCAAAGGCTGGTTACATCAAAAGAGATGCTATGATTACAGACGTTAATGCAGAATCTACATTCAGTACAGATACTTATATTAATGCGCCATCATTAACCTATGGTGGAAATGAGGAAATAATCAATGCAGAAGGACGTAACAAAAGAAATGTTATAGTTGATGCAGATGGAAATGAAACTAACATTTACGCTACTCGCGAAACAGGAATAATTTCACCTAAATATAGGCTGCCAACTGAAACAGAATGGGAATATGCTGCTTTAGGACTTAGTGAAATACGTAGCTACAACTTGTACAGAGGTCGTAAAAAATACCCATGGGATGGCCAATATACACGTTCTGATAAACGTAAAATACGCGGAGATCAATTAGCTAACTTTAAGCAAGGAAAAGGTGACTATGGCGGAATTGCAGGTTGGTCTGATGATGGTGCCGACATTACTAACAAGGTAAAATCATATGATCCTAATGATTTTGGGTTATATGATATGGCTGGAAATGTTGCCGAATGGGTTGCTGATGTTTACAGACCTATAGTAGATGATGAGTTTAATGATTTCAATTACTTCCGTGGAAACGTCTATACTAAAAATGCTATAAACGACGATGGTTCTGTAAAACTGGTAACACCTGAAGATATTGTTTATGATACCCTATCTAACGGTAAAATAATCGCCAGAAACCTTCCCGGTGAAATATTACAAGTACCAATTGATTTGAACGAAACCTATTTAAGAACGAATTTTGATAAAAGTGATGAAATAAACTTTAGAGATGGTGATAAACGCTCATCTAGAAGATTTGATCAAAACTTTGGTGAAGATGAAGAAGTCGATGGTGTTGTAAAAAAATCTGAAACCAATAAAATGTATAACTCGCCACAACATGTTGCAACAAGGGATGAAGATGGAAAACTTGTTAGGGAATATGACAAAAACAATAACAGAACTTCTTTGATAAATGATAAAGTTAGAGTTTATAAAGGTGGTTCATGGAAAGATAGAGAATACTGGCTGGACCCAGCTCAGAGACGTTATTTCCCTGAAGATATGGCAACAGATTATATTGGGTTTAGATGCGCTATGTCAAGAGTAGGCTCAAAATCAAAAACAAAAAATAAAACTAAGAATTAAGCTAATTCTTTGAATATTATAAAAAAAGTCCTAGCAAATGTTAGGACTTTTTTAATACATTTAATTTATGAAAATAAATGACATCCACCTACTTTTTTTAGAATGTACATCTGTGTCAACTGATACCAGAAAAATCACAAAAGGCGCTATGTTTTTTGCTCTAAAAGGAGAAAATTTTAATGGTAATACTTATGCTGATCAAGCCATTAAGGAGGGTGCTAAATTCGCCATTATTGACGAAGCTGAATTTGTTAATTCAACCAATACCATTTTAGTTCATAATGTTTTAGAGACTCTTCAGGAGTTAGCTACTTTTCATAGAATGTATTTAAAAATACCCATCATTGCACTTACAGGAAGCAATGGTAAAACCACTACCAAAGAACTCATTAACGCAACACTTTCAAAAAAACACCATACAACAGCAACCATTGGAAATTTAAATAACCATATTGGAGTACCTTTGACATTACTTTCTATGAATGCCAAAACTGAAATTGGTATTGTTGAAATGGGAGCCAATCATCCAAAAGAAATTGAGTTTTTATGTCAAATTGCAAAACCAGATTATGGTTATATCACTAATTTTGGAAAAGCACATTTGGAAGGATTTGGCGGTGTTGAAGGCGTTATTCAAGCAAAATCTGAACTTTATGAGTTCTTAATTAAACACAACAAAACTATTTTCGTAAATGGAAATGATAGCATTCAAGTAGAAAAAACCAAACAAGCAAATATATTTACATTTGGCAATGACTCAAATTTTGATGTCAAAATTGATTTTATTGAAGCCCAACCAAATGTAACAGTAAATTACAACAACCTATTAATTCATAGTAATTTAATAGGTGAATACAACTTTAGCAATATAGCAGCAGCCATATGCATTGCGAAATATTTTAAGGTTGAAAATAACGATATTAAAACAGCCATAGAAAATTATGTACCAACAAATAACCGCTCTCAAGTTTTAGAAATAGGCACTAACAAAATTATTCTTGATGCTTATAATGCAAATCCAACTAGTATGCGGGCTGCTTTGCTGAATTTTGAAAAGCTAAACGATAAAATAAAAGTAACTATTTTAGGTGATATGTTTGAATTGGGACATGAAGCAGAAAAAGAACATCAAAACATCGTGGATTTAGCCTCTACCCTACTTTTAGATAAAATTATTTTGATAGGTGATAATTTTCACAAAACTAAAGTAGTGTCTTCAAAAATAATCGTATTTAAATCTTATGATGATTTTAAAGACAGCTTCAACGTTTCACAAATAGAATTTGCAACCATCCTCGTAAAAGGATCCCGGGGTATGGCTTTGGAACGCATCATGGAATTATTATAGAATATCCCCACTAAAATTGTGATTGAAGTCGATAATAAAAAAGAGGCTGCCTGAAAAGTATATATTAACCGTCATTACGAGAAATTTTTATTTCGAAGTAATCTGTAAACCAACAACTTGCAATTTACAGATTGCTTCTCCCGATAGCTATCGGGACTCGCAATGATACCTTTTTAGACAGCCCCTTTTAATTGATGTGGGTCATGGATTATTTACAATGATCCAGATAAAAAAACCACTCCTGCAAATGAAAAATCTAAATGCTAATGCATTTCATTTTTTATTTCTACAAAAGTTCTAAAGCAAACTTTATCCTTTTCTAGAAATAAAAAATCTGTACTTCGTACAGATTTTCCCTTTGATGTGGGTCATACTGGATTCGAACCAGTGACTTCCACGTTGTCGACGTGACACTCTGAACCAACTGAGTTAATGACCCCAATTACGATGTAAATATATTCCAATTTTAAACAAAACAAAAAAACTAAAGTTTAAACTTTGGGAGTTTGTGTCAATTGCCTTTTTAAGTCACTTAATAATAATTCAATCTTATCTATAATCTGCTCGTTATTTAATGACGCCCCATAAGGCTCTGAGTATTCTTGAGCACTATCCTTACTTATGTTGTCGTCTCTTAACAACCAATTGAGGTCTGCATTGGGGAATTCTTGGATTATTTTGTTTAAAAATTCAATGGAAATTTTTTTACCATTTATATATTGTGAAAGCTGGGTATAATTCATCTCAAATTTTTCAGCTAAATCCCCCAATCTATTGTACTTACTTTTTATTAATTGTTTCAGTTTATCCTCAAATTCCATATTTAGAATAATTATAAATTATATAAATAAGTAAATTTTTTTTAAAATATTTAATTATTTGTATATATTTGTATATAAATTTACTCATACCATGACAAATTTAAACAAATTATACACATTATATGATGTGCATTCACACAAAGAACAAGAAACACTTAAAGATTTACTCTCAAATCATCTACCCAAAGAATATACTAGCAAAGTTATTGTCAAACTGGCATCTGAAGAAATAATTGTCGATTCACAAATGGTAAGAAACACCAAAAGTGGTATTAGCAAAAATATTTTAGTTTTCAATGCCATTATTGAAATAGCTAAAGAATATAAGGCTGCGTCAAATCGTTTGAAAAAAAATTTAAAAACAAATTAAATAAAACAAATACTATGGTAACCATAAAATTTGCCTTCGCTCGAATTGTTTCTTTTAAATGCTTTTCCCTTCCAAGAATAAAGCAAGGGTATAATTACCCAAAAAATTCATAACCCAAATTTTATTTACAGGATAGCCCAATACGGAATGTTAAGAAAACCCATTAGCATAAGAATGAAAATATAAACTTTACTATTAAAAATGGCAGTTGACAAAAAATATCACAAAATAATTGAGGAAGGTTTTAAAGACATATTCAAAACCGATACCCAAAAAGAGAGTCAAAACTACAAGGTTGAAGGTTTAGACGGCTTAATAACAATAATTAAAGAACCATTGGTTAAGCATCAAATTATTCAGTTGGCAAAACTCTGTGAGGAAGTTCCTGTTAGTGTTGCACTCAAGCGCTGTGAAGGTGGCATATCCATTGAATTTTGGTAAATAGCGGAATCGATTAAAAAAACAAAAACCAATCAAGAATTGGGCTACTTTTCATAAAAATTCTCTTTTGGTTGTTAGCAATCAAAACCATGGCTGTTTATTTTTAAGAGGGAACGGATAGCCAAAATAAGCTTCCTAAAAATTAGGGGGCTTATTTTTTTTTCAAAAATGAATCTAAATGAAAAAAACGTAAAGCGAACTCAGTTTTTTTAAACAAAAATTATCAATAAGTCTTTCAATCATCTTTCTGCTTTTCCATTTCTTTATTTGAAATTCTCGTTTTATAGATTCACTTTTGGAATTGTAAGTTTCAGTATACTTTAAAACCCAATCTTTAGCTTTCCCGGTAAATCCTTTGTGATTTAGTAAATGTTTTTTCAACCTAATTTGAACATCTTCAGAAGAGCCAACATAATATTTATTTAGAGATGCTGAATAAAGAATGTATACGTGATATTTCATTATGAAAAAATAACTTATAAACAACAAAACCCTAAAGCAAATCTTTAGGGTTTTGTTGTGGGCGCAGAGGGATTCGAACCCCCGACCCCTTGGGTGTAAACCAAGTGCTCTGAACCAACTGAGCTATGCGCCCGAATTTTTTAAAGGGATCCGAAACCCCGACCCTCCCGATGTTAATCGGGATGCTCTGAACCAACTGAGCTAGTCGCCCTGACTTTTTTTTAACTGACCCTCCCGATGTTAATCGGGATGCCCTGAACCAACTGAGCTATGCGCCCTCTAAATAGTCCCGATAGTTATCGGGATGCAAATATAACCTAGATTTTTAATTCGCAAAAGCTTTTTAGATAAAAAATCAAATTATTTCTGCAACTACAAACGTGCTGCCACCAATAAAGACAAAATCATTTGGCTTAGCTGAAATTAAAGCCGTTTTATACGCTTCACTTACAGAATTATAAGCATCGCCAATCAAGCCATGTTTATTTAAAGCTGACTTCAAATCTTCAGCATTTAAACCTCGCGGAATATTGGGTTTACAGAAATAATAGGTGGCGTTTTTTGGTAACAAATCTAATATAGAATTTAAATCTTTATCATTAACAACTCCAAAAACAATGTGTAATGATTGAAACACTTCGTTTGAAATCTGTTTCATCACATAAGCCAATCCATCTCTATTATGAGCGGTATCGCAGACTACTTTAGGTTTATCTTGCAACACCTGCCATCGTCCCATTAAATTTGTGTTTTTAACGACTTTTAATAACCCGCTTTTTATATGCGTTTGAGATATTTTAAATTCTTTTCCTTGAAGTTCCTTTATGGTTTGCAAAACAGTAATTATATTTTTTGATTGATAGATTCCTATCAAATCACATTTATGCAATTCAATATCTTCTTGATCGGCAAAGGTGATTTTGGACTTGTTTTTATTTGCAACCACTTTAAATACTTCAGTTGTTTCAGGTTGTGTTTCACCAATTACTACCGGAACTTTGGGTTTAATTATTCCTGCCTTTTCAAAGGCTATTTCCCTTAAAGTATTCCCTAAAAATTGCGTGTGATCTAAACCTATGTTGGTAATAACTGAAACTTCTGGAGTGATTATATTGGTAGAATCCAATCGTCCTCCCAGTCCAACTTCAATGACGGCTATATCAACTTTTTCTTTGGAAAAACAATCAAATGCCATCCCAACTGTCATTTCAAAAAATGATAAAGAATGATTTTCTAAAAAAGACTTATTTCTTCTAATAAAACCCATGACAAACTGTTTGCTAATAACGTGTCCATTAATTTTTATACGTTCTCTAAAATCTTTTAAATGTGGAGATGTATATAACCCAACTTTGTATCCTGCTTCATATAATATGGATGCCAGCATGTGACTGGTTGATCCTTTACCATTAGTTCCGGCAACATGAATTGACTTAAAATTTTTTTCTGGGTTCCCTAAACTTTGAGATAACTTTAAGGTATTGGATAAATCCTTTTTAAAGGCTGATTTACCCTGATGTTGATACATTGGCAGTTGTGAAAACATCCAATCGAGCGTATCCTTATAATGCATAAATTATTGACTTACATCAAAATTGATACTAACAAAACCTATTTGTCTTTCTGGAGCTTTTGAATCTGCTGGCCATTTATGAGATAAGGCTATTTTTTTTGCTGGTTCCAATAAACAAGGATTTGTATTTGTTGTGCCTCTTATTCCTGGTTCCGCTTTAATGACTTGACCTTGTTTATTTACTTCTATTCTAACCACTACGGTTCCTGCCTCATTACAATCTTGCTTATATATTAACTTAGATGGTGTGCCTCTACCTCCAAGACCATAGCCAACACCACCCTTTCCAGGACCTGCTCCGCCAAAATAACTTGGAGCATAGGGATCCCCATTTAATTGCCCCTTATCACCAACCTTATTATCATTACCTTCACTTCCTGTTGCACTTCCGTCAGATTTACTGACACCACCAATTAAAGCGTCCAGTTTTTTCTTTTTTTCTTCTTGTTCGCGTTTTTCTTTAGCAATTCTATCCGCTTCTGCTTTCACCTTTGCATCTGCAATAGCTTTTGCTTTTGACTCCGCTTCTTTTTGTTTTTTAATGGCTATTTCTTCAGAATTATCTTCCGTCAGCACTTTTTCTTTAGGTTCTGCCGATTTTACAGGTTCAACTTTAGTAGGTTCTACCTGTGGAGGTTTATTAATTTCCAAAGGTTCAGATTTTATAGGTTTTAAGGGCTGTACCTCTCCTTTTCCGAAATCAGTTGTTCCGAAATTTACCGCAACACCATATTCAATTGGAGGATCCATATAAGGAGCTCCTACGATAAATAACAACAATATTAATATGATGGTAATTAACGCTGTTAATTTTGCAGAATCCTTCTCGTATTTCGTCTCAAAATATTTCATTCAATTTAATTATTTGGCGTAACCGCCAAAATAACTTTAAACTTATTTCTGTTAGCAATATCCATAACCTTCACCACATTTTCAACAGGCACAGACTTTTCTGCACGTAAAATAACCGTTGGTTTTTCTTCGGAGGAAAGTGCAGCAATAAGTTCAGATTCCAATACACTTTCACCTACTCTTTTTTGATCGATATAGTAGGTTAAATCTTTTTTTATACTTACCGCAATTGATTTTTTATTCTCCGTTTTTCCGCTGGCCTTAGGCAATATAATATCAATAGCGCTGGTTGAAACCAAGGTAGAAGCTATCATAAAAAATATAAGTAACAAAAACACAATATCTGTCATAGATGACATATTGAATTCTGGCGAAACTTTATTCCTCCCTCTTATATTCATACTATGATGGTTCGTTTAAATGATCTAGAAATTCAAGTGAGTTTGCTTCCATTTGATATACTACTTTGTCTGTTTTAACAACCAAGTGATTAAATGCCATAAATGCTACAATTCCGACGATTAATCCTGCTACCGTAGTAGTCATAGCGGTATAAAGTCCACTTGCCAAAACATCCATTTGAATCGTACCTCCCGCATTTGCAAGTTCAAATATGGCTAAAATCATTCCAATTACCGTTCCAAGAAATCCAATCATAGGACCTGCACCAGAAATGGTAGCCAGCACACTTACATTTTTTTCCAAAGCATAAACCTCTAATCTTCCTGCATTTTCTAAAGCTGTATTGATGTCGGCTAAAGGTTTTCCAATTCTTGAAATCCCTTTACCTATTAATCTTGATACAGGCGAATTTACTTTGGCACATAGAATTTGAGCTGAATCAATTTTACCATGACTAACATAATCTTTAATTTGATTCATAAAATTTGAATCTATTTTAGATACTGCTTTTATAGCAAACAACCTTTCAAAATAAATATAAGTAGCCAAAATAAGCATTAAAAACAAAACAGCTATGATGATCTGTCCTGCCAACCCACCACTGCTAATTAGTTCAATAATGGACAGTGTTTTTTCAACAGGTTCTCCGTCTTGAAGTACCGCTACTCCATCTTGTGCGTTTTGAAAAAAAGTATTTAACATATAGTATTTAATTTCTTACCGTGTATATAACGTTTTTTTTAGTGCTAAAGTATATTAAAATAATGTTCTTGTAACCATAAATGCTGCTGCACCAACCAGGAACCCAATGAGTGCCAACCAAGAAATCTTTCTTAAATACCAGAAAAAATCAATTTTCTCCATACCCATAGCAACTACACCTGCTGCCGACCCAATAATTAACATGCTCCCTCCTGTTCCGGCGGAATAGGCAACAAAATGCCAAAGTTCATTATCGATAGGTTCTGAAAACATGCCTAAACTGGCTGCAACCAAAGGTACATTATCAATAACGGCCGAGGCAACTCCCAATAACAATACTACTAAATCTGAAACACTCTCGTAACCTGGAATTGGTGGTATTTCTGTACCAAGCATAGGCATGTATTCTTGTAACGAAGATGCAAACTCAAATAATATTCCCAAAGATTCAAGGGCTGCAACAGCCATTAAAATACCAAGGAAAAACAAAATACTAGGCAACTCAATTCTTGATAAAGATTGATGCACTGGACTATGCAAGGCATGAGCGTCACTCTCTTCGGAATCAAAGTCGCTCATACTGAATTTCGCACTACTATAAATTTCGGCAAAAACAGCAACAACACCTAAAGATAACATCATACCAATATATGGAGGTAAATGCGTTATCATTTTAAAAATAGGAACAAACACAATAGCCCCAAGCCCAAGATATAGCATGGTACCACTAAATCTGGATTTCTTTTTTTCTTCAGCTTGTTCATCAATTTCTAAATCCCCTTTAAATATTGGAAGGAAAGACGCAATAAAAGAGGGCACGGCCATACATAAAAAAGATGGTAAAAGCAAATAACCTACCAAATGCCCTGTAGTCACTTTTTTACCTATCCAAAGCATGGTGGTAGTTACATCACCTATAGGAGACCAGGCACCACCGGCATTGGCAGCTATAATAATTAACCCTGCATAATAGAGACGTACATTTCTATCTTTTACAACTTTTTGAAGAATAGAAATAAGAACAATGGTAGCTGTAAGATTATCAATGATAGCTGATAACGCAAAAGCTAAGATTGAGAAAATCCATAAAATTTTCACTTTCTTTTTTGTCTTCACAAAATCTTTAATGGTTGAAAACCCGTCAAAATAATCAATGATTTCAACAATGGTCATGGCACCTAATAGGAACACCAATATTTCTGCCGTTTTTCCTAAATGGTGCAACAAGGCTTCTTCCATGAGATTGATTTTCTCTTCTCCAGAAAAGGAACCAAAACCTTCAAGCAGGGTAAGCTTTGAGGAATCAAACCATTGTGGAAAACTTTCAATACCTAATGCAATTAAAGCCCATAGAATAGCCATCATTACAAGGGCTGGTATAAGTTTATCTATTTTTATACTATGCTCTAAGGTAATGGCTAAATAGCCCATTACAAATACCAAAATAATTACTGTTTCCATAAAATACTTCGTTGTTAAATTAATTCCATTAAGTTGATTTATAGCATTGTCTTAAAAATACGGGTTTTTAATTGATGCATATGATATTATTTTGTTTGTTGATTTTCAATTTATGCTTTTTAAATGCTTCATTCCTATTTTAATATTCAATGCTTTTAATGTAGAAAAATTTATTTACTGATTAAACCTTTAAAATAATTTAGATTCAACAAATATAAAAAACTAATAACCCTAATGGATTAATTTTCTAATTATTTTATGCATGAAAAATCACACCCGAACTGTGGTCGTATTTTGCCCCTGTAACAGATTTTAAACAATTATTTTCTCCACGAAGTTTCAGTACTCCCAAAAAACCAAAAATCAAAGCTTCTTTAAATTCTATAATATCTTTTGTAGGTTTTATAATAGCATTGTTTGTATAAGTCTTTATGGAATCAAATAAAAAATCATTATAAACACCACCACCTGTTACTAAAACTGAAGATTCTTTATTATTATTTAATTCGTTTGAAATTTGAATGGCAATATGTTCAATAAACGTTCTTAATATATCTTTAACTTCAAGTTGAAACGAATCCATTAATGGAAAAATAAAATCTTTTACCCATTCCAATCCTAAAGATTTAGGATGGGTCTCTTTATAAAAATCCAGTTCATTTAATTGCTTAAGTAATTCATTGTTTATCTTTCCTTTTGATGCCATGTTTCCTTTATCATCAAAATCTAGTCCCATTTGTTTAACATAGGCATTCAAAACAATATTTACTGGACAAATATCATAAGCAATACGTTCTTTATTAAAAGTGGTAGATATGTTGGCAAAACCTCCAAGATTCAAACAATAATCAAATTTACTAAACAGTAAGTCATCGCCCACAGGAACAAGTGGAGCTCCTTGACCACCCAGTTTAACGTCTTGAACCCTAAAATCACAAACAACCCTATGGTGCAATAACGAGGCTAAAATAGGTAAATTCCCTATCTGATACGTTAGCATTTTATTGGGTCTATGCAACGCGGTATGACCATGAGAACAAATGGCATCAATATCTGAAATGTTATTTTTAATTATAAAATCTTTAATTTTATAAGCCAGATAACTTGTGTATTCAATATCAATTTGTTTTAATTCTGGCTCTGATAATGATATTAAATCTTTTAGGATTTCAACCCAAAAATTATCATAAGGTAAAGTTTCAGAATGAATGATTTCAAAATCCCAAGAATTAAAAAATTTATAAGAGGCATAAACCAGATCAATTCCATCCAATGATGTTCCAGACATCACTCCAATAATTTTGTATTCAGATTTTATCATATTCAGTAAAAATAATAATACTCATTAAATATATTCTACTAAAAACCTATATTTGTATACAATTTTTATCAAATTAACAGTCTTTTCAAAATTATGGATTTTAATCTTACAGAAGAACATATCATGATTCGCGATGCCGCTCGCGATTTTGCACAAACCGAATTACTTCCAGGCGTTATTGAACGTGATGAAAAACAACATTTTCCTGACGAATTAGTTAAAAAAATGGGAGCATTAGGTTTTTTGGGCGTCATGGTGGATCCAAAATATGGTGGCAGTGGTATGGATGCCATTTCTTATGTCCTCATTATGGAAGAATTGTCAAAAATTGATGCATCAGCATCTGTTATTGTATCCGTAAATAATTCTCTTGTTTGCTATGGTCTTGAGGCCTTTGGAACGGAAGCCCAAAAACAAAAATATCTTCCAAAATTAGCAACTGGCGAATTTATTGGAGCCTTTTGTCTAAGTGAACCTGAAGCCGGTAGTGATGCCACTTCTCAAAAAACGTCTGCTTTAGATAAGGGTGATTATTACTTATTAAACGGTACTAAAAACTGGATTACAAATGGTGGAAGATCTGATGTTTACTTAGTTATTGCCCAAACAGATAAAGATAAAGGGTCACATGGAATAAATGCTTTTATTGTTGAAAAAGGTATGGAGGGTTTTCATATTGGACCAAAAGAAAATAAACTGGGAATTCGGGGTAGTGACACACATACTTTGCAATTTAATGATGTAAAAGTCCCAAAAGAAAATCGTATTGGTGATGATGGCTTTGGATTTAGATTTGCAATGAAAACCTTATCTGGAGGACGTATTGGAATTGCTGCACAAGCTTTGGGTATTGCTCAAGGGGCCTATGAATTAGCCCTTAAATACTCCAAAGAACGTAAGGCATTCGGAAAAGAAATAAGCAAACATCAAGTCATTGCTTTCAAATTGGCCGATATGTACACCGATATAACTGCTGCGCGTCATCTAGTAATGAAAGCTGCCTGGGATAAAGACCAAGGTAATAATTACGATATCTCAAGTGCCATGGCAAAATTATATGCTTCCAAAGTAGCTATGAAACATACGGTTGAAGCTGTTCAAATTCATGGCGGCAATGGTTTTGTTAAAGATTATCATGTAGAACGACTCATGCGTGATGCCAAAATAACCCAGATTTACGAAGGCACTTCTGAAATCCAGAAAATCGTGATTTCAAGGAGTATTTTAAGGGATTAATATATTTGGACAATTATATTAGTGGAATTTTTAAGGTCACTTTAGTACCAATAGGTGAATTGTTTTCGTCAAATAAATCGGTAAACACCAGATCACATCCATATTTATGGTCTTGAGCAAAATTCTTGAGACGTTCTTCCGTAAGCTTTATGCCCATGGAATCTGGCTTATGGATTTTTTTGCTTTTCAATTCAGATGATTTTTTACGGCCTATGCCATTATCCATAATATGGATCAGCACATGGGCCCTGCCCTTTTTCTCTATTTGCATTTCCAGTTTCTTCTCGCCGTCCTTTAAAGACAGGCCATGCCAAATGGCATTCTCCAAAAAAGGTTGTAGGATCAGTGAAGGGATTTTTAATGTATCTATCTGCAGGCCATCTTCAACGTCTATATTAAAATCAATCGCATTGTTAAATCTTATGTTCTCTATATTGATATACAGTTCCATGGTCTCCAGTTCATCGGCCAATGAAATCTCTCTTTCACGGGTTGTGGCCAGTACCTTCCGTATGAGCTTTGAAAATTTGTTCAAATAATAGACTGCGTTCTCTTTTTCGTTGTCGATGATATGACGTTTTATCGAGTTTAGCGAATTGAATATGAAATGCGGGTTCATCTGGCTGCGCAAGACCGAAATTTTCAATTCGGCCAATTCTTTGCCATAGCTTGCCTGTTGTTTTTCCAGTCGTTCAATTTTGGCTTGATTACGCAGAGCCTCAATATCTTTTTGCAGTTGTGCCTCAACTTGTTTTCGCAATAAATTATTGGCCTGCAACTGTTTTAAAAGTGCTTCTTCAGTTTCATTCCGCTCTTTTAAAATTCGTTTTTGCTTATGCCCCAAACCTAGGGAAAACAAAATGTTTTCTAAAATCAAACCCATGTAAAAGATACTGAACCGTAATTCATTTTCATCAGGTAACAACTTAAATTTAAAAATTATGGTGGCGGCAATTGAGGTTCCAAATAAAAAAATGGATCCTATAATAATATAATACTTAAGAGAATTATTGATTTTAAACAAGGGGATATATCCCAGAATACCGAGTATGGAAATAGAGATAATGAATAATGCATCCCCTTTTCTAATAAATTGATTGTTTTGGGTGAATTGATAGCCAACCTCAATAAGAATGCTGAAAATAAATAACACCAATACCGATCTGAAAATAAAGTGATACCACTTTAAAGAATAGGATTTTAAATCGATAAAGGTAAAAGCAAATATAAAATACATGAGGTTATATGCCCATGTTATATTGATGTTATACGCTTTTAAATAATAAAACATAGGGGCAATAAAAGTTGACACAAAATCGTCGCCCGTATCATCCAAATGACTTATAAAAATTAAAAATGTGTAAATACTATAATATAAATACACTTTGTCTTTATGCTGAAAATAAAGTAAAAAGTGATAAACGGTTAAAATAAACAACACACCCAATACAAAGAGTACAAACCCGTTCTCGTTTGGGCTTTTTAATATTTCGTAAATTGATTGTGCGCTCAAATTAGAGGTATTTTTAAAGTGACTTTAGTGCCGCTGGACTTATGATGTTCATCGACCAAATCTTCAAATTTCAGGGCATAGTTATATTTATAATCTTTAGCAAAATTATTTAAACGTTCTTCGGTAAGTTTAATACCAAAAGAGTCTGCCTTGTGGAGTTTTTTCTTTTTAATATCGGCCGATCTTTTTCTACCGATGCCATTATCGATAATATCGATTTTTAGGTGAGTGTCCTTTTCTTTTTTTACGACAACCTCTAATATTCTGCTTTCTTTTTTAAGGGATAAACCGAGCCAAATGGCGTTTTCTATAAAAGGCTGAAGGATTAACGATGGTATTTTTATGGTATCTGGATTTAATTTGTCATCAATTGATAACGTAAAATCTATAGTATGGTCAAACCTTATGTTTTCTATGTTCACATAAAGTTCCATGGTTTCAATTTCGTTGGCTAGCGAGATTTCTTTTTCCCTGGTGGTTGCAAGAACATTACGTATTAGTTTTGAGAATTTATTTAAATAGTAAACGGCATTTTCTTTTTTGTTGTCAATAATGAAGTGTTTAATGGAGTTTAAGGAGTTAAAGATAAAATGCGGGTTCATCTGGCTCCTTAAAGACGACAGCGTTAGTTCGGCAATTTCTTTATCAAAACGTTCTTTTTGCTTTTCAAGCTTTTCCATTTTGGCTTGCCGATATAAATTTTCAATATCTTTTTGCAGTTGTGCCTCAACTTGTTTTTGTAATATTTCGTTTTGCTTAAACTGCTTTATCAGCTTTTTTCTAGATTCATTTCTCTCCTTTAGGATAATTTTTTGTTTATGCCCAAGTGCCAAAGAAAAAAATATATTTTCCAAAACAATTCCTGCATAAAAAATGCTATACCGTATGTCTTGAGCTTCAATGGACAGATCCGTTCTTTTAATAATTGAAACAAATAAAGTAGATAAAACCAAAAAAACCGAACCCACTATGATATAATATTTCAATTGGCTTTTAGTTTTAAAAAGTGGAAAATAAAACAAGAAACCAATAGTGTACGACATGAGTGTAAACAGAATATGCCCTTTTAAAACAAATTGAATGTTTCCGGATATTAAGTATAGCATTTCCAACAACACCGCATAACCGATAATTATTAAAACAGCCCAATAAAAAAAACGGTGCCATTTTTGTGAATACGATTTTAAATCGATAACTAAAGAAGCAAAAATGATATAAACTAAATGATATACTAAAATTAAATTTAAACTTATATGGTCCAAAAACCCCTTAAAAGGTTGAACGAAGTAAGTAACGAAACCTTGTGTTGGCCGGTTTAATAAACCAATAAAAATGAGAAATACATAAAGACTATAATACAAGTAGACCTTGTCCCGATGCTGAAAGTAAAGTAAGAAATGATAAATGCCCAGGATAAATAAAATCCCCAAAACAAAAATTGTAATACCGTTTTCGTTTGGATGTTTAAGGGTCTCTATAAAAGTCTGCATGAGTAAACATATAAAGTATTACCCACTTAAGGCTTGCATTAAAGGTTGTTTTTTTGTTCTAGAAACAGGCACCGTAGTACCATCATCCAATACAACATATTGACCATCACTTTTAATAAATTCCTTGATATAAATTAAATTTACCAGATAAGAGTTGTGGACCCTAAAAAAAGTATCGTTATGAAAAAGTGCCTCAACTTCTTTAAGTTTTTTTGAAAGAATTTCAGTTTTATGATCCTTAAAATATATTTCCGAATAATTTCCGCTGGATTTACAGTAGATAATATCTTCGGTTTCCACAAAAATTGTTTTACCGGACAAGGGAATAGCGACCTTTTTGTTTTCTGAAGCCGGAGAAATGCTTTCAATCACTTTTCGTATTTCAAACCCAAGTTCATTTTTGGTTTTATTAGATCTTACGCGCTCAATCGAAGCAGAAAGGTCGTCAGAATCAACAGGTTTCAACAAATAATCTATGGCATGTTCTTTAAAAGCCTTTATGGCATAATTATCGAAAGCGGTCGTGATTATTAAATCGAATTCCCGGTATTTCAAACTTGCCAATAACTGAAACCCATCCATTTCCGGCATTTCAATATCCAAAAACACACAATCTGGCTTTAGATAGTTAATAGCGGAAATAGCTTCTATTGGGTTGGTGAGTGCATCACATACCTCGACATCCTTACAAAAGTTCTCCAGCTCCCATTTAAGGTTTTTTACAGCACCAAACTCGTCGTCCACAATTATGGCTCTTATCATTCTGCTATGTTTCAAATAATTCTTCATCAAATATAATTACAATATGACATGCCGTTTTTTAATTTACACTTGCTGTACAATTAATTGTATAGTTGGCACATAAACAGGTATGGTTTGTATAATATGCCATATAACCTACAACATGGTTAAATTACAACTTTTTTATTACAGTTCACACATAATAACCTGCCATACATAAAGTTAGGTGAAATTTCACGCCTCTCTTATAATATCTTTAGTCATCGTTGCAAAAGATTGATCCCCATAACTTCCATGCTTTCCTATAGTTAAAACAAAATAATATGAAAA
The DNA here is from genome assembly GCA_963976005.1 of uncultured Flavobacteriales bacterium. Taxonomy (GTDB): domain Bacteria; phylum Bacteroidota; class Bacteroidia; order Flavobacteriales; family Flavobacteriaceae; genus Yeosuana. Next base: position 93,640 of record CAXBJF010000010.1, read on the forward strand.
CATCTTTTAAAATTCCAACAGGCAAACCCATTATATTTTTAATGATATTAGCTTTAATACAGCTGCAACTAGTCAACGCCCAAACCTTTCAAGACAGGCCAGGCAATGAACCCGATGGCGATTTTCCCAGCAAATGGGATCTCATAAAAGGTTCTGCTGAAATAAAAACGTTTGAAGGTGAAAAAGTAATAAGCTTTGGTAATAATGCCATTATTACACCTTTAATGGATTCTAACAATTATTTATCGGAAGAATTCACATTAGAGTTCGATGCCTATTTTGATGTGATAGAAAAAAGCATAAACTATCAATACTACCAGGTTAGGTTTTGGGAGGGTGGCGGAGCAGGTAATGAAACTACAAATTCGGGCAGGGTCGTGACCTTTCCATTAAAAGTATTTCGCCATGGAGCAAGTATAGTACATAATATTTTTGATCCAAAAGCATCCGCAGAAACACATCGAGAACTCAAGGTTGCTTTAGAAGGCAAAGAAGCTTTGTGGCGATTTATAGCCATAAGTTATACCAAGCAATCGTTTAAACTTTTTATAGATGGTACACAAATCCTTAACATACCAAGGCCCAAGTTTAGCCCTAAAATGATCTCCATAGAAGGCACCTCTAATCAATATGAAAAAGATTTTGTGCGTGCCATTAAAAATGTACGCCTTGAAGGTGTCCAAAAAAGTGAGCCTCAAGGCACAAAAATAGTCCTTATTGTCGATAAAGAAACCCAACAAGTTCAAAATATTGAACTCTTTGAAAGCATGCAGGATGCCAATTTAGTCAACCAAAAATATCCTAATAGTTCATTGTATCTAGGTATGTTATATGGGAATTATGTGGTACAACCTTTAAAAAATTCGGCAATATCTTTTAATACTGAAAATGAATATTTGCCTGGTGACCAATTCTTACCGGGAGATCAATTCTTACCAGGTGATCAATTCCTACCAGGAGACCAATTCCTACCGGGAGATCAATTCTTACCAGGTGATCAATTCCTACCAGGAGACCAATTCATTCCAGGTGATCAATTTCTTCCTGACGATCAAGGACCTCTTAGTTCAAGTGGTCAATTTATTCCTGGTGACCAGTTTATTCCGGGAGATCAGTTTATACCAGGTGATCAATTTGATTTAAGGTTAATTAAAACCAAAATATTGGCAGCCAAAGACGGAAAGTTATTATTAAAAACTATAGATAATTGAAATGAGAACAAAACTATTTTTTATAACAGGCTTATTTTTTTTTTCAGGATTCCATGCCGAAGCCCAACTTCTAGACAAGTTAAAGCAAAGAGCAGAAGAAAAAGGATTACAGACCAGGGACGTATCCTTTGATAGTACAGACAACGAAAAGAACAGGACAACATCCTTTGAAGAAGAAGAACTGCAAATAAATTCTGCCCAAGATTTCTTTACAACAGATGTTGTCATGAAAATGTACAATGAAAACGGCCAGTACACCCAAACGCTATTTTTTGATGCCGATGCCATTGCCATGCGAATAGAATCTGAATCGCAGCCAAAACCTGGCTATCAAGATCGTAAAGGCTTGATGTATGCCTATAACGAAAGTGAAGGCCAGTATATAAAAGCGTCACTTGGACCGTCCGGTCACATGGGCTTTATGATGGCGGGCATGATACCCCAAGCGTATAAACTGCCTCCAGAACCCTATCTTGAAGCTTTCTCGGCTTTACAGGAAATAGAACTCTCCATTGCTTATCTGACACTCGAACTGGCCTTTATTTACAAACCTTCCCATTTTAATGATGACGATTACTACATTCCCGAAAAAGTGACCTGTAACGGTTCTGAAAATTGCATAAAATTCATCTATAACGATCCAGACTACAAAGGGAGCTATATCCTGTTTGATGAAAAAGGAAGACTATCAGAACTATATATAAATGCCATAAAGCCTGTGATGGGAGAAGAAAGTTCATCTGGAAAATTGATATATGCCTATCAGGACTGTACTGTAAAACTTCCGGATGCGGTCGAGCAATCCTTGATGCCAGGCCCTTTTGGTAAACTAATGAAAAAAGGGTTGGAACCTTGGAAATACAATAAAAAAGACAAACAAAAAAATTAAATATTATGAAAGCCAAATACATCCTTTTAACCATTTTCTCTCTAGCGATATGCCAAATTGGTGAAGCACAGATTTTAAAAAAATTAAAAAAGAAAGCTGTAAATGCTGTCGAACGAACAGTTTTGAAAAAAACGGATGAAATAGTTACGGAAAAAACTGAAAAAACCATTGATGGTGTTGCCAATGGTAACGAAAAAAATACTGAAGATGAAAATTCAAATACATCCAACAATTCGGTGAACAAAAGCGAACAAAGAAATCCAGCAAAAATCCCAACTTTTAGTTCTGGAAAAAATGCAACAAAAGAGCTGCCAGAGACCTATGCTTTTGATTGGGAATACAAAACAGAAATTAAAACGGCAAAAAACGAAGCTATGCAGATGGACTATCTTATCAATTCCAATAGCAAAGACTATTTTGGGATGGAGCTATCTTCAAAAGAGCTAAAAGGGCAAGGTACAATGCGCATGGTCATGGATGCCAAACAAAAAATCATGACCATGTTCATGGCTATGAACGGGCAAAATATGGCTCAAATGTCAAAAATACCAGAACAAAAATCCAATAAAAAAGAACCTGAATATAGTTTTAAGGAAATTGGGACAAAAACCATTCTGGGTTACGAAAGCTATGGGATGGAGATTGAAAATGCAGATTATAAGGCCCAAATATATTTTACGTTGGACGCTCCAGTAAGCTTTAGTGCTTTTTCCGCCTTTGCCAATAACAAAAATGGCCCTAAAGGCTTCGACCCTGCTTTATTACAGGTACTTGCCGAAGATGCCCTGCTCATGGAAATGACCGCAACACATAAAAAGAAAAGTAAACAAAGTTTTACCATGACAGCGATAAGCCTTGAAGAAAAAAAGACCGAAATAAAAAAGAGTGATTATCAATTTATAAAGATGGGCTTTTAAAAAAATAAAATGCTATTAATCAACTAAAACCTAAAACCATGAAAAAAATTACCAAAACTTTTACCATTGCGCTAATTTTTTGTTTGACCATATTACAAACCACTGATGCCCAAACGGAATATAAATTGGATTCCATTCAAAATTTTGAATGGGACGAGAGTGCCATGGCTTTATTAATGACCATTCGGCAACATTACACCTATGACAATGAAGGGACAATTTATACAAATTATTTGCATATGCAAAAAACCAATGGCATTTGGGTCAATAACCAACAAACAAATACTACCCTAAATAACCTTGGGTTTCCTTCGGTTTCTACATATCAAACATGGGATCCAAATACAAATGATTGGATAAACAGTCTTAGAAATTTAAATACATATAACGGGTTTAACGCTCCAGAAACAAGTGTTGATCAATTATGGGATAATAACTCAATGATATGGTTGTATTTAATGAAAATCGAGTATTTATACAACGATGCTCAACGACAAACAAAACAAATTTTCTACCTATCTCAAAACAACCAAGATATTTGGATTCCCAATGATGAGTTTGAAACCGTTTATGATGAAGACGGCAGAACTTTGGCATATATACAAAGAAATTACGACCCCGGTTTAATGCAGATGGTAAATAACACCCAACAAGTTAACTCTTTTTTAAATGGGGTTCTTACAGAACGACTTTTTCAAGAATGGGATACATCAACAAACCAATGGGTAAATTCCTTTAAAACGGTATATGATTACGATAACGGCTTGAATATTCAAATAAATGATTTTAGTTGGGAAGACGATACTTGGCAACCCGTAAGACAAGTTAATTACACGTTTGATGGCAGTGGACAAATAGAAACAAGTACCACATTATATTATTCCGATCCTTCTTTCCAAAACTATTCCCGCGTATTTTATACCCGTTCCAATAACCAAATTACACAACGGATTTTTCAAAGTTGGGATATTGTGCTGGATGATTGGAGAAACACCGGAAAATGGAATGATGTTTATGATGCCAACGACAATCTTATTGAAGGCTATAGATTTATTTGGGATACAACCATTGGGTGGAAAGAATACAGAAAAGAACTCAATTTTTACAGTGAAGTCATACCGTTTAGTTTAAGCGTTGCATCCAATGAGCTATTGGGCACAAAAATATATCCGAACCCAGCTTCAGAAATTATTACCGTTAAAACCATATCTCCTGTTAAAACCATTGAAATGTATGACACTTTGGGCAAACTATTGCTAACCACAAATAAAAGCACCATTAAGTTTGATGCCTTTCAAAATGGCTAATATCTATTAAAAATAGAAACTGAAAAAGGACAAACCACTAAAAGGATTGTTGTAAAATAACTTTAACCAATAAAAACATTTATATCATGAAAACAAAATTGTTCATATTTATCGCACTATTTACAACTCTAAAAGGGCTTGCTCAACCCGAAATAGCATGGCAGAAGCATTATGGGAGTACACTTAATGATTATGCTTATGCCATAGAACAAACTTTAGACGGAGGTTATGTTATGACAGGGTATGTGTCTGGGTCAGGTGGAGACGTGACAAATAATCAAGGTGGTAGAGATTTTTGGGTAGTAAAAATAGATGCTTTTGGAAACTTGGAATGGCAAAAAGCATTAGGTGGTTCAGGTACTGAAGAGCCATTTTCCATTCATCAAACTACAGATAACGGTTATATTGTTGCGGGACATACCAATTCTATTGATGGAGATATAACAGAAAGTTTTGGTAATAATGATATTTGGGTTGTAAAATTGGATAATTTAGGTAATATACAATGGCAAAAGAGCTATGGCGATGGCAATCATCAACGTGCTTTTTCTATAGTACAAACAACAGATGGTGGGTATGCTTTAACGGGCTATACTTATATAGGAGGCACAACCGAATCAGATGTTATTGTAATAAAATTAGATGCTATTGGGAATGTAGAATGGCAGAACACTTATGATTATGGCAATAACAATCTTTCTCAAGACCACCGCGCAATTATACAAACTACAGATGGTGGTTATATATTAGCAGGATATACAACAACAGCTGAGCAACTAGGGCTAAATTTTACTGATGCTTGGGTAGTAAAATTAAATGCTACAGGTAATATAGAATGGAGTGAAAGATATGGTGGTTCATTAGCAGAAGATTTATTGGATATTCAACAAACATCTGATGGTGGTTATGTAATGGCTGGTTATTCCAGTTCAACCGATGGAGATTTTACCAATAATAACGGTGGTGAAGATTATTGGGTGGTTAAAATTGATTCATCAGGTAACCTTCAATGGCAAAAAACATTAGGAGGAACCAAAAGAGACAGGGCTTTTTCTGTTCGGGAAACCATAGATGGAGGTTATATAGTAGCTGGATATACAGAATCTAATGATGGAGACATAACAAACGCCCAAGGTAGTCTAGATGGATGGATAGTGAAATTAGATAATACAGGAAATCTTCAATGGCAGAAGATATTGGGCGGAACACAAGGTGATTATGTTTATGCCATAGAACAAACTACAGACGGTGGGTATATTACCATAGGGGGTACCAGTTCTGATGATTCAGGAATAGGTGATACCTTTGGAGGTTACGATTTTTGGGTGGTTAAATTTGGACCTGAAACTTTAGGAATAAATAACCATACTATAGAAGAGTTTGCATCAATTATATATCCCAATCCTACATCAGAGTATATAAATATTGTATCAGAAATTTTAATTACCAAAATTGAGATTTTCAATTTACTTGGCAAACAAATTTTGACTACTGGTAATCAAAGTCAACTAGATGTCAGTAGTTACCAAGCTGGTATCTATGTAATAAAGTTGTATTCTGAAAATCAATATAGTATTAAAAAAATTGTCATTAATTAAAATTGATAACAGACCATAAATTCTAAAAACCCATAAACAATGAAAGTTAAAACCCTTCTACTCACTTTTATTTTTGTATTGGCTGCAGGAAGCACACAGGCCCAATTATTAAAAAAACCCACAAAAAGGGCTGAAAAAGCTGTAGAACGCAAACTGGAACAAAAAGTTGAAAAAGAAACCGATAAAGCCATGGATAGTGTTCTTGATGGCAACAAAAAAAAGAAACCGGAAAATGAAGAAACAGTTATAAAGGAAGATAAGAACGAGACCAACATTGAAAATGGAAGAGGACCTGCTCCAAATGAAGATGAAGCACAATCTGTTGAAAATACGTCTTCCAAAGATTTAAAACCTTGGTCCAAATATAATTTTGTTCCAGGGGATAAAATCATTTTTCAGGACGATTTAGTTGGCGAAGAAAACGGTGAATTCCCATCACGTTGGGACCTCGTACAGGGAAATGCCGAAAACGCTTCCATGGGAGAAGAGAATATCATTAACCCTGCCAACCGGGCCATTATTGCCCCTTTAATGAAAGAAAGCCCGTATCTCCCCGATGTATTTACCATAGAATTCGATGCCTATTTCGCCGATACCCCTTCAGGCTGGCAAAATTACAAACTTCGGTTTTGGCCTGGAAACAGTCTTTTACAACCACAAACAAACGAACGCTATAATCCGATATCCATTCAAAACAATGAAGCAACCTTTCAGGTAAGATGGGAAGGTGTCATTAAAAAATATGAAAGTTTTGAAGACGGGATTAAAGGCAACCTTCCAACCTGGAAACATATTGCCATTGCTTTTAATCAGCGTTCAATGAAAGTTTTTATAGATCAGCACAGGGTACTGAATATTCCCAATTTACATTTAAAACCTCAAATGTTTAGTATAGAGGCCAATACCTATAACGAGCAGATACGGGCTGTAAAAAACATGCGCATTGCCGAAGATTTGTACGATCAGGTATTGGCCGATGGAAAGTTTGTACTAGAGGTGTTTTATTCGACGTTAATAAAGCGACCATTAAACCGGAATCTATGAGTTTTATCAATGAAGTTGCCAGAATGATGCAGGAACATCCCGATTTAAATTTTCGCATCGAAGGACACTCCGATAGCGATAGGTCAGACGATTTTAACCAACAGCTCTCCGAAAAAAGAGCGGCTGCGGTAAAAGAAGTTCTAGTAAGTATTGGTATAGATGCGTCACGTATGCAAACAAAAGGGATTGGAGAAAGTGTACCTATTTACGATAATACCAGTCCAGAAGGTAAAGCCAATAATAGGCGTGTGGAATTTATAAAGCTCTAATATGAAAACTAAAATTTTAATCGCAACCTTGTTATTTTCCTAACCAATTTTAACCAAAATGAAAAATTATCTAAAGCTTCTAATCCCCAAAACTATCTTCTGTTTGACCGTTATTGCTTTTTTAACAATTGTAATTTTTGGATGTAAAACGGATAAAAAACAAGAAGATCCGAACTTGTCAGAGGTAAATAAAGACAGTGCTATTGAAATCGTAACCAATGTCATGGATTTTCAATCGGTTGATACAATTCCATCCGGATGGAATACTTTTAAGTATGTAAACAAATCTATTTATGCACATTTCTTTCTTTTAGATAAATACCCCGAAGGAAAAAATATTCAAAACACGATAAATGAAGTAGGCCCACCTTTTGACAATGGTATGGCTTTTATTATGGAAGGAAAAATGAATGAAGCCATGACTGAATTTGGAAAGCTCCCTGAATGGTTTGGTGATATTGTATTTACAGGCGGCTCTGGATTAGTATCTCCCGGAAATACTAGCCTCACTACTGTTAAACTCGACCCAGGACTTTATATTATGGAATGCTATGTAAAAATGGCTAATGGTAAATTTCATACATCCATGGGAATGGCTAAGGAACTATATGTTCTAGAAAAAGATAGTGGTAATTCACCTCCTGATGCTGATATAAATATTACCATTTCCAGTACTGAAGGTATTCAGTACAATGGATCCATTACCAAGGGAGAACGTATTTTTAGTGTATACTACAAAGACCAAATTGTACATGAAAATTTTGTAGGCCATGATGTTAATATTGTTAAGTTAGATAACAATGCAAATCTTGACGTATTAGAAGCTTGGATGAATTGGGCGACTCCTACTGGATTAATGGATCCTATACCTGAAGGTTTTACATTTTTAGGAGGCGTAAACAATGGTCCAGCCGGAACTACAGGCTATTTTACTGCAGACTTAAGCCCTGGTAATTACGCATTGATTTCTGAAGTTCCCAACGCATCCAAAAAAGGCATGTTAAAAACCCTTACTATTTCTGATTAGTATTAAGTTATAAAACAAAAAAAGTGTTTTACATTACTGTAAAGGACTCTCTAAAAAAAGGCTACAACTTATCAATGACCATCAGTAAATACAAGTGAAACGCAGTAGGAACAGTAATGGGAATTGATTACGCCATTGGTGTGGCCCGCACAACAATTTCAAAAAAAAAACACCTACCATAAAAATGGTAAGTGTTTCCAAAGTGGCTATGAAAAATACCGTTGAGGCTGTTCAAATTCATGGTGGCAATGGTTTTGTTAAAGATTATCATATTGAACGACTCATGCGAGATGCTAAAATAACCCAGATTTATGAAAGTACTAGCGAAATTCAGAAAATCATGATTTCAAGGAGTATATTAAAGGATTAGGAATAAATTAAATTTCAAAATCAACGCTGCTTAGCACTTGAAGTTTCTTGCATAGAATTAAGAGGCTGTCTAAAAAGTCGTCATTGCGAATGAAATGAAGCAATCTGTAAATTGCAAGTTATTGATTTACAGATTACTTCGAAATAAAAATTTCTCGTAATGACGGTTAATATATACTTTTTAGACAGCCTCTTTTAACTTAAACTCTATAATTATCAGCCTTCCATTTCTTAATTTGAAGTTTAATGGCTTTTTCTGATAAGTTTTCTTTTTCAGCCTTAGCAGCCAAAGCCACAAACTCTTCATCTGAAGCAAAGCGTAAACCAATAATTTGCCTAGTTGTTAATTTATTACTTAGCGGTTTACCCGTTAAAATAAAATAACGTAATTTTTCTTCTGCTCTAATGGCTCTATCTTGTGCTTTTAATGGAAAAACTCTAAGATAAGCAAATATTAGAATCAAGATTACGGCAACTAATACTAAAAGGGTAGCAGAATATAAATTTTCCTGAGTTGATTGCACTACATTTATGATTGCTCCAATTAGTAGTGCCAAAATTGCTAAAAAAGTGAATCCATGATACCCCAAAACCAAACGGGCATGATTCTTATAATTTTGTTCTTTCATAAATTAATCTTTAAAATTAAGTAGTAAAGATATAATTATTTATTAAGGACATGCAGCCAAAAGTTAAATTCGTTGTACAAATATTTTATTCCCTTTTCAAAAAATTATTGCAATTTTTAATATGCCCACTTCCTAATATTAATTTAATCATGACAAAATTCACGTTCAGGCTGACCTCCTTTTATAAGCAGGTATAAGCAGGGCTTCCCGGTATATTGATTTGGCCGGATAACCCATTGATGGGTTTCTGTCGCCGGTTTTGAATGTTCATCGGTAACCAGTTGCTCATATTCCCATTTGCGGTAATGCCTATCAGTGGCTGTTAAAGTAACCTGGTTGCCTGAAACAGCATAACCCCCCGTGATATATACAAATATTTTATAGGTGGGATGGGAGGAAGTAGCCAAAAAAGACTGTGCATAGCTGCCATCTGCATTAAATTCATAACCACTGCCCTTGCTTAAACCGGCACCTATCATATTGCCGGTGGCATCATCGTAATAATTGATTTTAGCCCCGGTTAAATTACCCCATGACCCAACCAATGTTGAATTGATATGCATTGCCGGTTTATTTTCACCCGAAGTATTTTCTGCTGCAACCAACATATCGTTTTTGCCTGGCGGTATTGCTGGTTGATCATCCACCAATTTTCCAAAATACAGATTAGCCTCTTTTTTGCCTGGGGATATGTACATAAGCCTTTTTTGATTTTGCTTGCTTAAATACATATAGGAATGGTCTCTTTCTGAGGTTTGCAATTTCCAACCGATTGAATCCAGACGTTGAATGATGGCAATTAACCAAGCTTCTGAATCAACTTTCTTACCACTTTTGTTTTGCCATACAAAAACCTCCATATCACTCACACTTTCTATGCCCGACTCCATCTCCAAGGTGGTTTTGGCAACACCAACAAAAAACCCTCGCTTATCTAATAAAGTACCTTTTGGAAATTTAATACCTGTAAGACCTGAGGAATCTGAAGATATTAAATTTTTTTGAGCTTGTATATTACCATTTAAGCCCAATAAAACAAATAGTATTGATAGCAATTTTTTAAAAAATAATATCATAGCAAAAGTATTTAATCAAATAAATTTTAAGGATTATTATTCCATTTAATTGCAATCGTGGTATTACTGCTTTGTAAGTTTCCATTTTATATTTATGCCCTCACAATTTCCGTCACCAACTAAAATTTTACCTTCCTCAATGCTTTTTCCATATGCTCCTCCATCACAAGGAGCCATTACTGCTAACAAACCCTGAGGTATGTTTACCCCATGACAATTGATTTCAAAACTGTCAGCAAAAAAAGAAATACCGTGATGAGTTCCGCCTGCAAAGGATCTATCCTCCTCAGTTTCATACAGATATAATTCGCCTGCCAATGGTAGTTTCCCTTGAAACGCTGTACAATCATCAACGGCATAGTAAACATTTAATGAACCTGTGATAGAATTAAAACTATCGGTATTCTTCCCCGTTTCCTTAAATGTGATAAAGCCAAAAGCATTAAAGCTCACACCATCTCCTTCTCCTTGTATCATAACCATACCATAATAGATGCGAGCATCGTCCAAAATAATAATGTTTGCCACTACCAATTCCTTTCCTTTGCCCTCAGTTTGCAACTCTGCACTTACCTGTATAATTTCATTACCTTGCTTATGTTTTGGTGCGGTGTACAAGGCACTGCCATTATCTTTAGCTTTAATTGTGCCTATTTTTTCATTACCACCAACAATGCCATTTACACTCCATTTTGATGTTGGTGGCAATAAAGGAAACAAATCACCTGGATCACACTCATACATAAAACCTAAGAGAGGAGTTCCATGATCATCTTTTGTTTGGTTAAGGACGCAGTTTCGAACCTTTAAAAGTTGTGATTGTCCTACTTTAACAAACGATGTTTCAGGCCTGATCTGAAAACCTCCGAGTATTGAAAGATCCGATTGTGCATTACCTGTCTGGGTTAGACAATAAATGAGAGGGATCAAAAAAAACTTTGTAAGTTGTTTCATAGTGTCTTATTTATAATCATAAAAGTAACCTTTTAAGTAGATGTTGTTCTCCCCTTTTTAAAGGATATTTAATTTTTACTCGTTGATAATTAGCAAATTATGCTCTATTGCTAACTTAACGTAACTATTCAGCAGTTATAGGTAAAAAGGGCTTTTGTTGAAAAGCCTTTTTTAG
>CAXBJF010000011.1:0-100175 GCA_963976005.1 uncultured Flavobacteriales bacterium
TTATTTACCTTTCGGTAAATCAAAAGATGCCCATGCTGGGCACACACACCGTGTATAATTAATTGCTTTGGCAAGTGCTTTTTTGTACTTGGATTGTTTCGTGCCCACAAATTACAACCTAAAAAAGTGTAAACTATGTCCCTTTAACTTTGTAAACCATGTCCCTTTATCGTACCCAGTTGGCCTCAAACGTGATGCCTATTACAAGTTGACCCGTCCTGAAATATAAACTTCTTTTTATTTAAAATTTACATGATATAGAATTGAAAAAATAAGAAAGAAAAATCACTTATTTTTAAGCAATCAAATAACCTTCAAAAATTATAGCATACTATTTGGTAATCAAATAGATTATCGTAAATTTGCAAACTCTTTTTGAGAGAGGAATGTTTAATTTGAAAAAATAATAAGTGTGGATACATTAAGCTACAAAACAATTTCAGGCAACAAGGCTACCGCTAATAAAGAGTGGCTTTTGGTTGATGCTGAATCACAAAGCTTAGGCCGTTTAGCTTCTAAAGTTGCAAAACTATTAAGAGGTAAACACAAACCTAACTTCACACCACATGCTGATTGCGGAGATAACGTTATTGTTATTAATGCTGAAAAAATCAACTTAACAGGTAACAAGTGGAACGATAAAACGTATATCCGTCACACAGGTTATCCAGGTGGTCAAAGAACCTTAACTGCTACAGAAATGTTTGGAAAAGATCCGGCAAGATTAGTAGAAAAGTCAGTAAAAGGAATGTTACCTAAAAATAAATTAGGTGCTGATATATTCCGTAATTTAAATGTTGTTGTTGGTGCAACTCATACTCACGAGGCTCAAAAACCAAAAACAATTAACTTAAACGAATTCAAGTAAATGGAAGTAATTCACAAAATTGGCCGTAGAAAAACGGCAGTTGCCCGTATTTATGTGGCCTCTGGTAAAGGTAACATTACGGTAAACAAAAAAGAATTAAATACTTACTTCACTACACCTACGTTACAATACAAAGTTAACCAACCATTAGCACTGACTAATAATGAAGGAAATTTTGATATTACAGTAAATGTATTTGGAGGCGGTATTACTGGTCAAGCTGAAGCTGTTCGTTTAGCAATCTCTCGTGCAATGTGCGAATTAGATGCTGAAAACAGATTAACTTTAAAACCAGAAGGATTATTAACAAGAGACCCAAGAATGGTTGAGCGTAAAAAATTCGGACAGAAAAAAGCGCGTAAAAAATTCCAATTCTCTAAACGTTAATACTGTCCCGATAACTATCGGGATTGTTTCAGTATCTGTTTATCGGTTACAAGAAACATTTTCAAAAAGACATAAAGAAGCTGAAAAAATTTCAGCTGAAAAAAAATTAAACCAGTTATTGTTGTCCATGACTCAAAAAGTCAGGATTTAGTTAAGCATCTAAATGAAGCCAAGAGCCAAAAGCCAAAAGCTAAAAAGCCAAATGGAACATTGCTAATCAACAGAACGTAAACTATCACAAAATGGCAAAAGTAGAAGTAAAAGAATTACTAGAAGCAGGTGTACACTTCGGTCACCTTACACGTAAGTGGGATCCAAACATGGCCCCTTATGTTTATATGGAACGTAATGGTATCCATATTATAAACCTTTACAAAACAGCGGTAAAAATTGAAGAAGCAGGTGCTGCATTAAGCAAAATTGCTAACTCAGGCCGTAAAATATTATTTGTTGCAACCAAAAAACAAGCGAAAGATATTGTTTCTGAAAAAGCAGCATCCATCAATATGCCTTACATCACTGAAAGATGGCCAGGTGGCATGTTAACTAACTTTGTTACTATAAGAAAAGCTGTTAAAAAAATGGCTTCTATTGATAGAATGAAAAAAGATGGTACCTTTTTAACACTTTCTAAAAAAGAACGCTTACAAGTAGACCGTTTAAGAGCTAAATTAGAAAAAAACTTAGGTTCTATTAGCGACATGACGCGTTTACCAGGGGCATTATTTGTAGTTGATATTAAACGTGAGCACATCGCCATAAAAGAAGCACAAAAATTAAACATTCCAATTTTTGCAATGGTAGATACCAACTCAGATCCACGTCAAGTTGATTATGTTATCCCTGCAAATGATGATGCTTCAAAATCAATCGATAAAATTTTAACCTTCGTTACTAATTCTATCGGTGAAGGTTTAATAGAACGTAAATCAGAAAAAGACGCCACATCAGAAGGAGATGATACTTCAAATGAAGAAACAGAAACTTCAGCAGTTAAAGTGAAAACTAAAAAGGCCAAAACTGAAAAGGTAGAAATCGATGAAGATGATACAGAGCCAAAAGTTAAAACCAAGAAAGTTGTAGCGAAAAAAGTTGAAACTACTGAAAAAGCTACTGAAGCAAAGGCTAAAACAAAGAAAGCCATAGCTGAAGAAGAAGAATAAATTAATAAAAATATAATACTCATTAAGTCGTTTAATTCTTTTCTTCACTGAAACAAATTGAGCGACTTTTTAAATTTAAAAACATATGGAATCTACAGTAAAAATAACAGCTGCTGAAGTTAATAAATTAAGACAAACAACTGGTGCAGGAATGATGGATTGTAAAAAGGCATTGGTTGAAGCAGAAGGCAATTTTGAAAAAGCTATTGAAATTTTACGTAAAAAAGGTCAAAAAGTTGCTGCCAATAGAGCTGACCGGGCATCCACTGAAGGGGCTGCCATTGCAAAAGTAAACAAAGCTAAAACCCATGGCGTTGCCATTGTGTTAGGTTGCGAAACTGACTTTGTAGGCAAAAATGAAAACTTTGTGAATTTAGCAAATCAGTTTGCCGATTTAGCATTTAAATACGCTACTAAAGAAGAGTTTTTAGCTGCTGATTTTGATGGAATGACTGTTGCCGATAAATTAATTGAGCAAACTGGTGTTATTGGTGAAAAACTGGAAATTACTTCTTTTGAAAAAATTGAAGCTCCATTTGTAGGCTTTTATATTCACGCGGGTAACAAAATTGCTACCTTAGTTGGATTATCTGCTGCTGTAGATGGTGCAGAAGCGGTAGCTAAAGATGTTGCTATGCAGGTTGCAGCAATGAATCCAATCGCACTAGACCAGGATTCTGTTGATGCATCAGTCATTGCAAAAGAAATTGAAATTGCCAAAGACCAATTACGTCAAGAAGGCAAACCTGAAGCTATGTTAGACAATATTGCAAAAGGCAAATTAAACCGTTTCTTTAAAGACAACACTTTAGTGAATCAAGATTTTATTAAAGACAGTAAAATAAGTGTTGCCAACTATGTGAAAACTATTGGCAAAGACGTAAAAGTTGTAAACTATAAAAGAGTTACTTTAGGATAATTCTATAACAAAACACTATTTAAAAGGGCTTCTCATGAATTTGAGAAGCTTTTTTTATAATTTAAAAACAAAAAATTTATGTAGTTTTGTTAAACTTTTAAACACAATATGAAGTACAAAAGAATCCTACTAAAACTATCTGGTGAAGCATTAATGGGAACACGTCAGTATGGTATTGACCCAGATCGCTTATCAGAATATGCTCAAGACATAAAAACCATCGTTGATAAAGGTGTAGAAGTTGCTATAGTTATTGGTGGCGGAAATATATTCCGGGGGGTATCTGGAGCCAGTAAAGGTATGGATAGAGTGCAAGGGGACCACATGGGCATGCTTGCTACTGTTATTAATGGTTTAGCATTACAAAGTGCTCTGGAGAATGCTGGAATTCCAACCAGACTCCAATCAGCCATTCAAATTAATGAAGTAGCAGAACCATTTATTCGCCGTAGAGCCATGCGTCACTTAGAAAAAGGACGTGTTGTTATTTTTGGTGGTGGCACAGGCAATCCCTATTTTACAACAGATTCTGCAGCTGTTTTAAGAGCTATTGAAATTGAAGCAGATGTCATTTTAAAGGGCACACGTGTTGATGGAATTTATAATGTAGATCCGGAAAAAGACTCAAAGGCCATTAAGTTTGATAACATCTCTTTTGACGAGGTTTTAAAAAAAGGATTAAAAGTTATGGATACAACGGCTTTTACCTTAAGTCAGGAAAATGAATTACCCATCATTGTGTTTGATATGAACAAACCAGGAAATCTTTTAAAAGTTGTATCTGGTGAAAATATTGGAACTGAAGTTAATTGCTAAACTTCAGAAATTTTTAAATATTAATTGAAGAATAAAGTTTATAGTAATGAATGAAGATGTACAATTCATATTAGATTCGGCAACCGAATCTATGGATAATGCCCTTAAGCATTTAGAAAAACAACTAGTAAATATTAGAGCAGGAAAGGCAAGCCCCGCCATGTTGGGAAGTGTTATGGTAAATTATTATGGATCCCAAACACCCTTACATCAAGTATCCAATGTAAATACGCCTGACGGAAGAACCATTACTGTGCAACCATGGGAAAAAAATATGCTTCAAGAAATTGAAAGAGGTATTATGATTGCCAACTTAGGGTTTAATCCCATGAATAATGGTGAAACTATTATAATAAATGTGCCTCCACTTACTGAAGAGCGTCGTATAGATTTGACAAAACAAGCAAAAGCTGAAGCTGAAGATGCTAAAATCGGGGTTAGAAGCGCCCGTAAAGAAGCAAATAATGAAATAAAAAAATCAGAAGATATTTCTGAAGACCTTAAAAAAAATGCTGAAATAGATATACAACATCTCACTGACAAATACGTTAGGAGGATTGATGAAATTCTTGAAGTCAAGGAAAAAGAAATCATGACCGTATAATTTATAAAGCGACATTTTAGTCGCTTTTTTTTAAAACCCTAATTTTTCATTCTACTGATGTTAAAAATCGGCACCGTTGTTACCTTACTTTTAGTTACAAGTGTGTTGTATTCACAAAACGATTCCATAATCTCCCAAACAACAACAAAAGATACCATTAAGCAAAGTGAGTATGTCAAACAATTAGGTAATGGTTACTTTCCTACTAAATATTTCAATTTTGATTTACGCTATTTAATAAAATACAATCAGTATGAAGCTGTTAGGACAGGGCTTGGCGGGATTACAAATGAGGCCTTCTCAAAAAAAATCAGATTAAACTCATATGTTGTTTATGGTTTTAGAGACCACCGTTTTAAATACAGTTTTGGTGGTGGATTAAAGTTGCTTGAAAAAACAAATACCTGGATAAATGCATCTTATACTGATGATTTGCAAGAATCAGGAAGCTCTGTTTTTTTAACTGACAAAAGATTGTTTCAGTTATTTGAACCACGATTATTGAACATCAGTTTATTCCATAAAAATACAACTAGAGCCGTTTCCATTGAGCACCAATTTGCCCCAAATATCCAATCTGAAGCACAACTTGCCCTAAGCTATATTGTTCCAACCTATGATTATATATATAATTTAAATGGCAATAGCTATACAAATTTTCATATTAGCACATTTAAAATGTCATTTCACTGGAGTCCCTTTAGTGATTTTGAATTGTCAAAAAACAGGCACAAAGAAACAAAAGACAAATACCCAAAATTTACCTTTCAGTACACCAAAAGCATAAAGAATTTGAGCAAAGGTGATTTTAATTTTTCAAAATTTGATTTTAGGGCAATCCAACAAATAGCCTACCATAACGATGCCTTATCTGAGATTACAGTAGTGTCAGGAATCGCTAATGGTGAAACACCCTTAACACATTTGTACAACACCAATCCAAACAACATTAATAAATCAACAATAATGCAACGTTTTTCGGTTGCAGGTATTAATAGTTTTGAAACCATGTTTTTCAATGAATTCTTTTCAGATAGATTTACTACTGTTCAATTAAAACATTATTTTAAACCTTTCAATATTTCTACGCGCTTTAAACCTCAACTGGTAGTAATTTCCAGGTACGCCATTGGAGATATAAAAAACATGGAAAGGCATCAAAATATCACCTTTAATTCCTTGAATAAAGGATATACTGAATCTGGATTTGAAATCAACAAATTACTTTTTGGCTTCGGATTAAGTTTCACCTATCGTTATGGAGCCTATTATTTACCCGATATTGGTGATAATGTTGCTTTTAAATTTACATTTAATCTAACATTATAAGGCATTAAACGCTTCTAATACATTGTTTTTTATACCTTTGCCCAGCTTTTAAATAAAACATGTTTAAACTTTTTACAAAAGATTTTTGGTCCATTATTGCGCGGCTTATTTTACGCAATAAAATTGGAATACTCATTGTTATTGTGGTCATTACCATTTTTTTTAGTTTTCAGTGGGAAAACATGCGGTTTACTTATACAGAAGCTAATTTGTTGCCAGATGATCATGAAGTAAACATTACCTACAATAACTTTTTGAAAAGGTTTGGTGAAGAAGGAAACCTTATCGTACTTGGAGTAAAAGACTCCACCTTATTTACAGTTGAAAAATTAAATGCTTGGAACCGGCTATCTGATGATTTTAAAAAATACAAAGAAGTTGAAACTGTTGTTTCTATTAAAGATCTTCAAAAATTAGTAAAAGACACCATACATGAAAAATTTATCCTTGTTCCTTTTATAAAAGATTCCATAACTTCCCAACAACAAATTGAATCATTAGAAGATGATCTTTTTCATAAATACCCGTTTTATGATAATATTTTGTTTAATAAAGAAACTAAAACAATTAGAACGGCCATCTATTTAAAAAAAGATATTGTAAATACATCTGCAAGAAAAGACTTTGTGCTTTCTGTATTAGAACCCAAAATAACAGCGTTTGAAAAGGCCAATAACCTGGATGTTCGAGTTTCTGGAATGCCGTATATTAGAACTTTAAATTCCCAAAATATTGTTGATGAAATAGGCGTGTTTATATTGGCTGCCTTACTGGTTACTTCCCTTATTTTCTTTTACTTTTTCAGATCATGGCGAGCTACTTTTATTTCTCTTATTGTAGTTTGTACAGGCGTTATGTGGACGTTTGGAATCATAGGCTTATTAAATTATGAAATTACAGTGTTAACAGCACTTATTCCTCCATTAATTATTGTAATAGGTTTCCCAAATTGTATATTTTTAATTAATAAATACCAAAATGAAGTTAAACTTCACGGTAATAAAGTAAAATCATTACAACGGGTTATCACAAAAATAGGTAATGCCACATTAATGACCAATGTAACTACCGCTTCTGGGTTTGCAACGTTCATTTTAACAAAAAGTAAACTTTTAAACGAGTTTGGAGTGGTGGCTTCATTAAGTATCATAGCTATTTTTATTTTGTGTTTGCTTATCATTCCAATTTTGTATTCTTTTTTACCTTACCCAAAAGAGCGTCATTTAGAGCACTTAAACAGACAGTGGATTGGGTCATTCGTAAGTTGGATAGAACACATGGTAAGACACCAGCGAATAGCCATTTATGCAACTGCAGTAGGACTGCTTATTTTAAGTTTTATTGGTGTTTATCAAATAAAAATATCTGGGAGTTTAATTGAAGATATGCCAAAAAAGGCTGAATTTTTTCAGGACATTCGGTTTTTTGAAAATGAGTTTAATGGCATTATGCCTTTAGAAATTATGGTTGATACCAAGCGTAAAAAAGGTGTTATGAAACTCTCTACCTTAAAACGCATGAATGAATTGGAAGATTTAATTATTGAAACCCCTGAATTATCCAGACCCATTTCAGTAGTGAGTTTAGTAAAATATTCTAAACAGGCCTATTATAATGGCAATCCAAAACATTACCAACTACCAACTCCTCAAGAGAATAGTTTCATTATGTCCTATGCAAAAAACTCAACATCAAATTCAGGACTTTTAAAAAGCTTCGTTGATAGTACAGGCCAATATGCCCATATCACTACATTTATGAAAGATATTGGCACAGATAAAATGGAGCATATTGAGGAAAATCTTCAAAACAAAATAAATAAGGTTTTTCCAAAAGACCAGTACAATGTTACCCTGACCGGAAAGGCACTGGTATTTCAAAAAGGCACAAAATATTTAGTGACAAACTTAGCCATTTCACTATCTCTCGCCATCTTTTTAATATCACTGTTTATGGCCTATATGTTCAGGTCAGTGAAAATGATCATTGTATCGCTTATCCCTAACCTACTGCCCTTATTGATCACGGCAGGATTAATGGGTTATTTTGGGGTACCCATAAAACCATCAACAATTCTGGTGTTCAGCATAGCTTTTGGAATTTCAGTGGATGATACCATTCATTTTTTAGCAAAATATAGGCAAGAACTTCAAGCGAATCACTGGCGTATTAAAAAATCTGTTTATGCTGCACTAAAAGAAACTGGCGTTAGTATGTTTTACACTTCTATCGTCTTATTTTTCGGATTTTCGGTATTTACAATTTCAAGCTTTGGAGGTACGGTTGCTTTAGGAGCATTGGTATCTATTACACTCTTATTTGCAATGCTTTCTAACTTGATATTATTACCTTCATTATTGCTTTCCCTTGAACGCAGTATTGCTAATAAAGATGTATTGAAAGAACCTGCCATAAATATCATTCCGGAAGAAGACTAACATGGCATTCATTCAGTATTATAAATACAATTTTAACTTCTTTTAATTGTCATTTTAGTACTTGAAAGCCGATTGTCTTTTTTTATCTTTGCTCTTTAAAATCAAGAATTGTAAAAGAAGAAAAAATAAATAGAAACAAATGAAAACACGAACCGTTTCAGAATTATTATCAAATAACATAACCCCTCCAGAAGTAGATATTAAAGGCTGGGTAAGAACATTTAGAGCCAATCGTTTTATTGCTTTGAATGATGGTTCAACCATAAATAATATTCAGTGTGTTG
Source organism: uncultured Flavobacteriales bacterium (assembly GCA_963976005.1). Taxonomy (GTDB): domain Bacteria; phylum Bacteroidota; class Bacteroidia; order Flavobacteriales; family Flavobacteriaceae; genus Yeosuana. The sequence continues at coordinate 8,809 of CAXBJF010000011.1, forward strand.
TTGATTTTGAAAATACAGATGAAGCTATTTTGAAACGTATTACTACCGGGGCAGCTGTTCATATAAAAGGTGAATTGGTTGAAAGCCAAGGTAAAGGTCAGAAGGTTGAAATCATGGTGAGTTCAATTACTATTTTAGGGGATTCAGATCCTGAAACATTCCCTATTCAACCAAAAAAACATTCTTTTGAATTTTTAAGGGAAAACGCGCATTTACGCACCCGAACCAATACGTTTAGTGCCGTGATGCGACTTCAATCTTCGCTGTCATTTGCCATTCATAAATACTTTAACGAACATGGTTTTTACTGCATGCACGCCCCTATTATTACAGGAAGTGATGCTGAAGGTGCGGGTGAAATGTTCAGGGTAAGTAATTTAGACCCAAAAAACCCTCCTTTAACTAAAGAAGGAACTATTGATTATTCAAAAGATTTCTTTGGCAAAGAAACCAACCTGACGGTTTCAGGGCAATTAGAAGCTGAAACCTATGCCATGTCACTTGGAAAAGTATATAGCTTCGGCCCAACTTTTAGAGCTGAAAATTCAAATACGTCCAGACATTTAGCCGAATTCTGGATGATTGAACCTGAAGTTGCTTTCATGGATTTAGCAGGTAATATGGATTTAGCCGAAGATTTTATGAAATATGTTTTGAAATACATTCTTACTAACAATCGGGAAGATTTAGAGTTTTTAGAAAGTAGGTTACTTGATGAGGAAAAATCAAAACCACAGGCTGAACGCAGCGAGATGAGTTTAATTGAAAAAATAAACTTTGTCATTGAAAATAACTTTAAACGCGTGAGCTATACTGAAGCCATTGATATTCTTCGAAATAGCACTCCAAACAAGAAAAAGAAATTTAAATATATTATCAAAGAATGGGGTACAGATTTACAAAGTGAACATGAACGTTTTCTTGTTGAAAAACATTTTAAATGTCCTGTGATATTATTTGATTATCCTGCCAATATTAAAGCCTTTTATATGCGTCTTAATGAAGATGGTAAAACGGTTCGTGCTATGGATATCCTGTTCCCGGGAATTGGCGAAATAGTTGGTGGTTCACAACGTGAAGAACGTTTAGATGTTCTTAAACAAAAAATGGCAGCGCTTGATATTGATGAAAAAGAATTATGGTGGTATTTAGACCTTCGTAAATATGGAACTGCCGTACATTCTGGGTTTGGTTTGGGATTTGAGCGTTTGGTTATGTTTGCCACAGGAATGAGTAATATCAGAGATGTTATTCCGTTTCCAAGAACACCACAGAACGCAGAGTTTTAGTCAAAAAAAAGTAACAAAATACTCATAAAGTCGTTTATTTGATACAAATCTGTTTTAACTTGTTGTTATCAGAATTTTAATGCCTTTATATTAAACTAGTTTTTCAATATGCTCAAGCAACAGTTACAGTTTAAATTATCGCAAAAATTGTCACCGCAACAAATTCAATTAATGAAATTGATACAGTTGCCCACGCAAGCTTTTGAGCAACGATTGAAGCAAGAGATAGAGGAAAACCCCGCATTAGAAACCGGCAAAGAAGAAACAGAAACTGAATACGATTCTGATTTAGATAATACAGCAGACGATTTTAATGAAGATGATTCTATTAATACGGATGATATAAATGTTGATGAGTATTTAAGTGATGATGAAGTTCCCGACTACAGAACCCAAGCCAATAATTATAGTGCTGATGATGAAGAGAAAACCATGCCCTACGCTGCCGGTACATCATTTACACAATATTTAATTAATCAATTAAATACCTATAGCCTTTCTGACGAACAACGTGACATTGCAGAATTTTTAGTAGGAAGTGTTGATGACAGTGGTTATATACGCCGAACTTTATCTGATATTACAGATGATTTAGCCTTTATTCAAAATATTTATACAACTGAAGATAAGGTTGAGGCCATGTTGAAACTGGTGCATCAATTAGATCCTGCAGGTGTTGGCGCCAGAAATCTTCAAGAATGTTTAAGCATCCAATTACATAGAAAAGAAAAGACGCCTGATATTGATTTGGCAACACGAATCATTGACATTGCTTTTGAGCAATTTACCAAAAAACATTATGATAAATTGATTCAAAAATTTGATGTTTCTGAAATGCAATTAAAAGATGCTATCTCAGAGATTGAACATTTAAACCCAAAACCTGGAGGGTCCTATTCAGGAAATAACAGAATCGTAGAACATATTGTGCCGGATTTTGCCATTAAAATTGTTGATGGCGAATTAGAGTTAACACTAAATGGAAGAAATGCACCTGAGCTTCATGTTTCAAGGGAATATCATAACATGTTAAAAGGCTATAAAGAATCAAAAGATAAATCCAATTCACAAAAAGATGCTGTTATTTTTATCAAACAAAAATTGGATGCCGCAAAATGGTTTATTGAAGCTATCAAACAGAGACAACAAACCTTATTTATTACTATGAGTGCAATTATGCACTATCAAAAAGAATATTTTTTAACGGGTGATGAACGCAATTTAAAACCCATGATCCTAAAAGATATTGCAGATGAAATTGACATGGATGTTTCAACCATTTCAAGAGTGGCAAACAGTAAATATGTTGATACACCATATGGAACAAAATTGATTAAAGAATTCTTTTCTGAGTCCATGAAAAATGATCAAGGCGAAGATGTCTCAACACGGGAAATAAAAAAAATCCTTGAAACTGTTATTGAGGAAGAGGATAAAAAAAAGCCACTTACAGATGAAACATTAGCTGCCATTTTAAAAGAAAAAGGATATCCAATCGCCCGTAGAACAGTCGCAAAATATAGGGAACAATTAGATCTTCCGGTAGCGAGATTACGTAAAAAAATGTAATGGATAAGTTTTTAAAAAGTGTCTCGTTTATTTTTCATCCATTAATTATGCCCCTACTTGGCGTTATCTTTTATTTCTCAAAATCCCCAAGATATATTCCAGTACAAATAATACAGGCTAAGTTAATTTCAATATTTATACTTACTGTGGTTTTACCAATTTTGCTTTATTTTTTACTAAAAACTTTAGGCAAAGTAAAATCGGTATATTTAGATACAACACGAGAGCGAATCATTCCTTTAATACTTAATTGTATCGTGGTTTCTTTAGTTATAAAGAAAATAGTGCCCGCAAACCAAATTATTGAATTATACTATTTTTTTTTAGGTATATTAGTGTCTACGCTTGCTTGCTTGTTTTTAGCTATTATGAAGTTTAAAACCAGTATTCATATGGTTTCTGTTGCGGGTTTATTAATGTTTTTTATCGCTTTGAGCATCCATTTCAGCATTAATATAAATGGAACTTTAGCTTTCATGTCAATTCTTGTTGGGGCTATTGCAACTTCAAGATTACATTTAAAAGCCCATAATTATATTGAATTATTAATTGGGTTTTTTATTGGGATGATTCCGCAACTTATTTTGTTAAAATATTGGTTATAAAATATAAAACATTAGTCCTATTTTTATGGCATTCATATCTATAACTTTGCCATTTATAGTCGCCTCTTTTGAAAAAACAGGATTTAAAGCATAATACACGTAAAAATTCCATGTATTATATCCTGCACTAAGTGATATACCATATTGAAAATTATTAAAATTCTTAATTCCATAGTATTTATACGATTGGTCATTACCATTATATTTTGAATTATTGGCGAACATATAACTCAATTTAAGCCCTGTATAAATACGCCAAAACTCATATTTAACGGCTGTGGAAGTTCGCCATCTAAATTCAATGGGTAATTCAACCAGGTGGGTTGAAAACTTGTTTTTTGAATACGTGGTGGCGTCTTGTAATATGCTATAATTAACCACGCCCAGATTATCTTTACTGATCAACATATTCTGATTAAAAGAATTAGCTGAATATCCAAGGCCAATACCTATTGCCAAATTTCGGTTTTTATTAATGGGCATATCTTTAATAAAACCAAAATGATATCCAATGGAAAACCCATTTTGAGAAAGATCTACTGGCTTTTTTCCTAATAAATTATACGTTACCGCAACATAAAACTGATCTTCCCTATATAATGAATCTATTGCCTTATTGCCAATTTCTTGAGAAAAAGACCATTGAAAACACACTACAAAAAAAGCAATAAATATTGATAATTTCATAAGAATAATATAGCAACAAAAATATAAAAAAGGGCGTTTTGAAGTATCAAAACGCCCTTTTAATAAATAAAATTAAGATTTAAAAATTAACGCCTGTCAAAAACATTACCTTTTTTGGTAGTGTAATTAATTTTAAGTGCATTAACTTTTCGTAATTCTTGCTTAATATCTCCAATTAATCCCATATTAGCATCTTTATCAACTTTTAAAGCTGTTGTTAAAAACGGAACTAATTCTTCTCTTTTTGAGGCGCGTTCTGATGCAATGAATGCCGCAATATCTTCTACACCAGCAAACTTATCATTAAGTTGAATTCTAGATTCTGTACCATATTGTTTGTAAGCATCACTAGGTTTGCCTGCATAAATATACATAACCAAATCCTTTTTATCAAGTTTTTCAACCTGATCTGCATAAGGCAAATTATTATTAACCTTTAAAGTAGTTTTTCTCATTGTTGTTGCTACCATGAAAAAGAATAACAATATAAATACAATATCTGGCAATGATGCTGTATTAACCGCAGGCATTTCGCCTCCTTTTTTCTTTTTAAATTTAGCCATATTATATCAATGTGTTAAATTTTAAATTATTGTACTTCTGAAAGTTTTTGTGGATATTCCACTTTTATTTGATCCAACTTTTCTTTTAACTTTTCTTTATTTCCTGGCCAGTTTACATTATCATAATCTGCTTGCATGTCACTAAAGGTCTTACCGTATTTAGAAAGTGCTCTTTTATCTCTCAACTCATTATATGCAGCCACTAACTCATTTTGCACGGAAATATACATCTTATAAGAAGTTTCCCTTTCATTTTTAACCGAGATGATTGCTTTATCAGGGTTATCAGATGAACTAGGTGATTTTTTTCCTTGACAGTAATCACATGTTCCATCGCCACCATTATCTAAAAATTCTTTAGCGGCTTTCCTTAAATCTTTAAGTTCCATTATTTCATCTTCTACAAGCAATTGATCCCTACCATTAATTAAAACGGTAAAAATATTTTTTTGCTTTATAATGACATCTTGCTGAGTATCATCTATTGGGGGAAGCTTACGGTTTATACCCGTATCTGTTTCAATAGTGGTGGTTACCAAGAAAAATATCAATAGAAGAAATGCAATATCGGCCATGGAGCCTGCATTAATTTCTGGTGCTACTCTTTTTGCCATAATTTATTTATTAAATAAGTTTTTTACTCCTGAAAGCAACATGGATGCTATTGCCGCAACACCAAGAAAATAAAACGTGTATAAGCCAGCGCCCACATTTTTAGAGATAGCTTCAGTGATATCCAGTCCTTTATCGTTAAAAGGTTGTAAATCTAAATCTGTTCCTGAAGATAAAAAATACGATATCACTATTATTCCTAAGAACAATCCTAATGATGTCAAAGTCTTTTTAATATCTCCTGCAAATAAACCTTTTATAACATATATTAGTACTAATATTAGTACAATTGCCAGTACAAGATAAGCAACATATAACATATTGTCAATCATAGCATCAGATCCTGTTATTATTAATAGCGCAAAAAGTGCGCCAATAATACCAAGAGCATATGCTACATATTTTAGATATTTATGTAATTTCATTTTTTTGTTGTTTAGATTATTACTTTTTTTGTCTGATTAATAAATCCATTAATGTTATAGAAGCATCTTCCATGTCATTAACGATACTATCAATTTTAGCAATAATATAATTATAAAAAATTTGAAGTATAATAGCCACAACCAATCCAAATACAGTTGTTAAAAGGGCTACTTTAATACCTCCAGCCACAAGTGACGGTTGCATATCCCCAGCTGCTTCAATTTTATCGAAGGCTTGAATCATACCTATTACCGTACCCATGAAACCAAGCATAGGAGCCAGTGCAATAAATAAAGAAATCCAAGATACGTTTTTCTCTAATTGCCCCATTTGAACACCACCATAAGCAACAACTGCTTTTTCAACGGCCTCCAATCCTTCATCCGTTCTATCCAATCCTTGATAGTAAATAGATGCAACGGGGCCTTTTGTGTTACGGCAAACTTCTTTTGCTGCATCCACACCTCCCGATGATAAAGCATCTTCAACATCTTGTGTTAATTTTTTAGTGTTTGTTGTAGAAAGGTTTAAAAAGATAATTCTTTCAATAGCAATTGCTAACCCAAGAATTAAACATAATAATACAATTCCCATAAAGCCTGGGTTTCCTTCAATAAATCTCTTTTTTAATTCTTGATGAAATCCAAGTTCTTCAGCGGGCGCCGCCTCATCTTGGGTCATACTTGCAACAGTGGTTACAGCTGTTGTGTTAACGTTTGTTGTTGCATTAGCAGTTCCGAAAGCCATCATTCCTGAAATGGCAAGGATAGAAAATAATCTTTTCATGTTCTAGGTCTTAATTTTATTAGTTAAAGTGTTAAAGATATAAAAAAAAAGTAATTAAAAATAAAAATAACAGCAGAGAGGAAGGGATTCGAACCCTCGATACCCTTTTGAGGTATACACACTTTCCAGGCGTGCGCCTTCGACCACTCGGCCACCTCTCTTTATTTCAATTAACTTAATTACAAGGGCTCAAATAACAAAAAAAAAATTGAAGATTAAAACTTTATCAACAAATTTTATAACATTTCTCCACGTAAAGAGGTTTCATAGATGGTTTTGAACACTTTACTTGAAATATTTTGCCCTAACATATACATTAATTTACTTATGGCGGCTTCAGTTGTAATGTCTTTGCCCGAAATCACACCTATTTTAACTAAGTTTTCACTCGTTTCATAATGCCCCATCATGACACTGCCACCAGAACATTGCGTAATATTAATAATATGTATGCCTTTTTTAATGGTTTGTTCTAGCAAATTGATAAACCATTTTTCAGTAGAACAGTTACCTGCACCATAGGTTTCTAAAATAACACCTTTTAATTGAGGAGTATTAAAAATACTTTTTATGACGGCTTCAGAAATTCCTGGAAATATTTTAATCAATGCAATGTTCGTGTCTAATTCTTTATGCACTATAAGCGATTTCTTTAAATTTGGTTTTAATAAATAATCATGGTTAATTTTTAAATGAACTCCTGATTCTGCCAAATCCGGATAATTTAATGACGCAAAGGCCTTAAAGTGCTCCGCATTAATTTTGGTTGTTCTGTTAGCCCTGTATAGTTTGTATTCAAAATATAAACACACCTCTTTTACAACAGGTTGATTTAAATGTTGTACAGAAGCCATTTGAATGGAGGTTATTAAGTTTTCTTTGGCATCTGTACGCAAATCACCTATTGGCAATTGAGAGCCCGTAAAAACAACCGGTTTGGCTAAGTTTTCTAACATAAAACTTAATGCTGATGCGGTATAACTCATGGTGTCACTTCCATGAAGCACCACAAAACCATCAAATCGCTTGTAATTTACTTCTATAAGTTCAGCTATTTGCACCCAATATCCAGGATTCATATTGCTGGAATCTATTGGTTTTTCAAAAGAAACCGTTTCAATATTACAATCCAGCAATTGTAGTTCTGGTATTTGTTTTAATAGATTTGTAAAATCGAAGGCACGAAGCGTTCCTGTTTTAGAATCTTTTACCATTCCAATAGTACCACCAGTATATATAAGAAGTATATTTGGTTTTGTTTTTTTCATTTTTTATATATTAAAAACGTCTTCAGAATTTTTGGTTGTTATTTTTGCTATTTCTTGTAAAGATACTCCGTAGATATCTGATAACTTTTCCAACACCTTAATAATGTATCCGCTTTCGTTTCGTTTGCCTCTAAACGGCACTGGTGCTAAATATGGGGAATCAGTTTCTAAAACAATATGCCCAAGGTCTATTTGATTCAAAAACTGATCAATTTTTCCATTTTTAAATGTAATTACCCCTCCTATTCCTAATTTCATATTATAAGAAATGGCCTGTTGTGCTTGCTTTAATGTTCCTGTGAAACAATGAAAAATTCCAAACAAATCATCACTCTTTTCAGATTCTAAAACTTCAAATATTTCATTAAATGCCTCTCTACAATGAATTACTATTGGTAGCTTATATTTTTTCGCCAATTGAATTTGATGTTTAAAAGCTTCTTGCTGAATACCAAGGGTTGTTTTCTCCCAATATAAATCAATACCTATTTCACCGACTGCATAAAAAGTTCGCTTTGCGAGCATCTCTTCTACATGATTTAATTCTTCCTTATAATTTTCTTTTACGTGGGTTGGATGTAATCCCATCATTAAAAAAACATTATCCGGATACGCCTTTTCAAGTTGAAACATGGCGTTTGTGTAAGTTGAATCAATTGCAGGAATAAAAAAACGTGTTATATTTTGATTTAACGCCCGTTGAATCATGGCGCCTCTATCTTCATCAAAAGCTTCACTATATAAATGAGTATGGGTATCTGTAATAATCATTTGGCAAAAGTAAAAAAGTCGCCATTAAATTCATGTTTTTCTTTTTTCTATTTTTAGTCCGTTTAAAATTAAATGCCTGCAAAAAATGGCAATAAACTTTTGGAAAGCTTAGATATTAGTATCTTATTGAACATATATTACCAAAAACTTCTATGTTTTTATAATTTAATCATATCAATAACCTTATTTGTGTTACTTTTAATATTGAAATTTATACAAGCTCATGACTGATTCATTACAACAATTCCTACTTAATAAAGATTACATTAAAGTGAAGTTAAAGCTTGCCAAAACCAATCATTTTGAGATAAAAGCTACTATAAATGGTGTAAAGGGCCTGTTTATTTTAGATACTGGCGCTTCAAGTTCATGCGTTGGCTTTGATGCTATTGAAACCTTTAAACTTAATGCTGAAGACTCTAAAATTAAAGCAGCAGGTGCTGGCGATTCCAATATGGAAACACAAATTTCCAATAAAAACATTGTTAAAATTGGAAAGTGGCAAGACCCTAAAATTGTATTGGTTTTATTTAACTTAACACATGTAAATACAGCACTAATAAACCATAATTCAAGACCTGTTGATGGTATCATAGGTGCAGATATTTTAATAAAAGCCAAAGCGATTATTGATTATGAAAAAAGATATTTATATTTGAAAAAGTAAGTCTTGAAATAAAATCTTGCATTTACAATAAGTTTATTGACCAATCTACTTTAACTTTTAAAATGAATACCACCATTGTTGTTGCCGATGATCATCCATTTATGCTAAAAGGGCTAAGTGACTTTTTGATATCAAAAGGTTTTAATGTTGTTGGTTGTGCAGAAGATGGAAAATCGGCCTATAATCTTATTGTAAAATATAAACCAGATATTGCTGTTTTAGATATACGAATGCCAATTTTAAGTGGTTTAGATATAGCTGAACAATGCAAAAAAAACAATATTGACACAAAAATTATTTTAATAACTTTTGATACTGACGAAGATTTATATGAAAAAGCGTTAAAACTAGATGTTTACGGCTATATTCTTAAAGATTTTGCTATTGAAGAAATTGAAACCTGTATAGCGAATGCTTTAAAAGACAAGCCTTATTTTAGTGATGAAATAATATCTCACCTTAAAAAGATTCCAACAAATAACCATGTTTTGGATACTCTAACAAAGACCGAACGCAAAATTATTTCATTAATAGCTGATAATAAAACAAGTCAAGAAATTGCATCAGATCTATCAGTATCCATAAAAACCATTCATAAACACAGGAGTCATATTATTTCAAAATTAAAATTAAATAGCGGACCAACTTCTCTTTTAGTTTGGGCCAACTTAAATAAAAACAATTTTTAAAAATACGCATAAGTGCGTATTTTTTATTTCATCAGTACGGCTTATCTTTACAGAGCTATTAATTAATTCTTAGGGAGAATTTAAGAAGACTCTGTATTGTAATGATACAGAGTTTTCAATTAATGAAAATTAAAATAATTTTAACCCCAAATTATTATAATATGATGTTTGAAGGCGATAATAGTTTAGATAAATATTTTACAATTACATTGATTGCATTAGTTATTCTTGTAATTGCTATTAATGTCATTGTTTACTTTTATTGACATTAATTTTGTTATTGGTTAAAAAAAAGGAGGCTGTCTAAAAAGTCATTGCGAGTCCCGATAGCTATCGGGAGAAGCAATCTATAAATTGCAAGTTGTTGATTTACAGATTACTTCAAAATAAAAATTTCTCGTAATGACGGTTAATATATACTTTTCAGACAGCCTCTTTTTTTTAAATACATCTTTCTTTAAACTATAATTCCAGTGCTTTTTTAATATCATTATTCATTAATAATTCAATTGGGTTTTCTAACGCTTCTTTAACAGCAACCAAAAAACCAACACTTTCTTTTCCGTCAATGATTCTGTGATCATATGATAAAGCCACATACATAATTGGGCGGATTTCTACTTTTCCATTTATGGCAACGGGACGCTCAACAATATTATGCATTCCCAAAATACCACTTTGAGGAGGATTAATAATGGGCGTAGATAACATACTTCCAAAAACACCACCGTTTGAAATTGTGAAGGTTCCTCCGGTCATTTCATCAACCGTTATTTGTCCGTCACGTGCTCTAATTGCCAATCTTTTCACTTCGTTTTCAACGCCTCTAAACGTTAAATTTTCAACGTTACGCATCACGGGCACCATTAATCCTTTTGGTCCAGAAACTGCAATACTAATATCGCAAAAATCATAAGTAATCATTTCTTTTTCATCAATCATTGAGTTTACTGTTGGATACATTTTTAAAGCTCTAACAACTGCTAATGAAAAGAAACTCATAAACCCTAATCCTACTCCGTGCTTCGTTTTAAAGTCTTCTTTATATTGATTTCGTAATGCAAAAATTGGAGACATATCAACTTCATTAAACGTTGTTAACATGGCCGTTGTGTTTTTTGCCTCAACTAATCGTTCTGCTACTTTTCGGCGTAGCATAGATAATTTTGTTCTGGTAGTTCCCCGATTTCCTCCAGTTGGAGTCCCCATGGATGGCGTTGCATTTACAGCATCATCTTTAGTTATTCTACCCGCTTTTCCAGTACCTGTTACTTCTGAAGTTACAATGCCTTTTTCGTCTAAAATCTTTTTTGCTGCAGGGCTTGGGCTTCCTGTAGCATAGGTTTTAGCCTCCCCTAACCCCTCCGAAGGAGGGGAACTCGGACTTTGCTTCACCTCTGCAACTTTTTCTGGTTTTGAAGCTTCAGTGCCTTCTGGCTTTTCTGCGCTGGTATCAATTAAACATACCACCGCACCCACTGCTACAGCATCACCTTCTTCAGCTTTTAACGTAATGATTCCGCTTGCCTCCGCAGGAAGTTCAAGAGTTGCTTTATCACTATCTACTTCAGCAATGGGTTGGTCTTTTTCAACATAATCACCATCTTCAACCAACCATGTAGCAATTTCCACCTCTTTTATAGATTCCCCCGGAGAAGGAACTTTCATTTCTAAAATCATTCTTTATGTTTTAATGTATTCTTATTTCAATTTTATTTTTTCAATGCAATGTCTTACTTTAATTTTTAAATTTTCTCAAAAACCATATCAATCACACGTTGTTGTCTTCGTTTATCTCGCGTGCTAGAACCTGGTGCTGGAACAGAATTATAAGGTCTTGAAATGACTTCTAATTTCACCAAATCCATGCGTTGAGACATATGTGTCCATGCTCCCATATTTTTAGGTTCTTCTTGAGCCCAAGCATAATTTTTTACATTGGGATAACGGTTGATGACGTGTTGTATTTTTTCAATATGTAAAGGAAATAGTTGCTCAATTCTAATTAAAGCCACATCCTCTCTGTTCAATTTTTCACGTTCTGCTAATAAATCATAATAGAATTTCCCAGTACAGAAAACCATTCTTTTAACTTTTTTCGGATTAACAGTATCGTCAATAACTTCATTGAATTGCCCCTTAACAAGGTCATTTAATGAGGATACCGCCTTTGGATGACGCAATAAACTTTTAGGTGTAAATACAATTAAAGGTTTTCTGAAATCGCGTTTCATTTGTCGTCGCAATAAATGGAAAAAGTTAGCTGGTGTGGTACAATCTGCCACAACCATATTATCATCTCCACATAATTGTAAAAAGCGTTCCATTCTGGCTGATGAATGCTCTGAACCTTGACCTTCATAGCCGTGAGGCAACAACACCACAATTCCATTTTGAGATTTCCATTTATCTTCAGCTGCCGATAAATATTGGTCAAATATAATTTGAGCCCCATTACTAAAATCTCCAAACTGTGCTTCCCAAAGTGTTAAGGTATTTGGGTTAGCCAAAGCATACCCATAATCAAAACCAAGCACTGCATATTCTGATAACAATGAGTTATAAATAGACATTTCACCTTTGTTAACAGGATTTAAATTCAACAAGTTTATTGTTTCTTCAGATATTTCATCACGAAGAATAGCATGCCGGTGACTAAAAGTGCCGCGTTCCACATCCTGACCAGACATACGTACATTAAAACCTTCTTCTAACAAAGTACCGTAAGCCAATGTTTCAGCCATTCCCCAATCTAAGGCATCCGATTCAAAAACCATAGCAGCCCTACCGTCTAATATTCTTTCCGCTTTCCTAAGGAACTTAACGCCTTTTGGAACGGTTGACACCAATTTAGCTAAATTTTCAAGTTTGTTTTTCGGATAAGAAGTGTCAACATCTTCAAGCATCTCATTAATGCCTTTTCGTTGGAAGCCTTTCCAACGTTCTTCCATAAATTCCCTTACTATCGAATTATCTTCCTTTTTGGATTTTGCATGTTCGGTTTCAAGCATGTCTTTAAATTCTTCAGAAATTTTTTCAACATATTCTTTATTGATGATTTTATCTGAAACTAATTTATCTGCATAAATACGTAACGGGTTTGGGTGTTTTGCTATTTCCTTATATAATTTAGGTTGTGTAAAACGAGGCTCATCGCCTTCATTATGCCCATATTTTCTGTACCCTAACAAGTCAATATAAACATCTTTTTTATATCGCATTCTATAGTCCAATGCCATTTCCACGGCATGTACAACGGCTTCAGCATCATCAGCATTAATATGCAATACTGGTGATAAAGTAACTTTTGCAACGTCTGTGCAATAGGTACTTGAACGAGCGTCTAAATAATTGGTAGTAAAACCAATTTGATTATTTACAACAATATGAATAGTTCCTCCTGTTTTATAGCCTTTTAAAGTGCTCATTTGAGCTACTTCATATACAATTCCCTGACCTGCTATGGCTGCATCACCATGTACTATAATGGGCAATATTTTTGAATCATCCCCATTATAATCATTATCAATTTTAGCACGTGTAATCCCTTCAGCTACAGATGTCACTGTTTCAAGATGTGATGGGTTTGGAACTAAATTCATTTTTAGGGTTTTTCCGTCCTGGTATGTTTTGTCAAGCGTTAAACCTAAATGATATTTTACATCACCATCAATATCTTCATCTTCAAAATCTTTGCCTTCAAACTCACTAAACAATTCTTTAATTGGCTTTCTAAAAATATTTACAAGTGTATTCAATCGTCCGCGGTGTGCCATTCCTAGAACACATTCCTTAACACCATATTTTTCAACAGCGTTAAAAAGAGCCACACTTATTGCCGGAATTAATGTTTCCCCGCCTTCAAGAGAAAATCGTTTTTGACCAACATATTTGGTTTGCAAATAGTTCTCAAAGGTAACTGCTTGATTTAATTTTGAAAGAATGTATTTTTTTGCTGGAACTGAATAATTAGGATGATTATCATTCACATTAAGTTTATTCTGCCACCATTTAATAACCTCCGGATTCCTGATATACATATACTCTACACCAATAGAACTACAGTATATTCTATTTAAATGAAAAACAATCTCTCTTAAGGTTTGTACACCAATACCTAAAACTTCTCCCGCATTAAAAACGGTATCCAAATCACTTTCAGAAAGCCCAAAATTTTCTAAATCCAACGTAGGCTCATAGGTTCTTCTGGTTCTTACAGGATTCGTTCTTGTGAATAAATGACCTCGTGTTCTATATCCATCAATAAGTTTTATGACTTGAAATTCCTTTTTAACATCTTCTGGAATTTGAGTCATTACGCCTTCAGCAATTACACCATTTAATCCGTAATTTTCAGTGCCAAAATCATAGCCTTGAAAAAAGGCCCTCCAACTTGGTTCTACCGTATCCGGGTTTTGTAGATATTGGTCGTATAAATTGGCAAAATACGTAGTGTGTGCCGCGTTTAAAAAGGAAAATTTATCCATTATTATTTTTAATACAATATAGCTTAAACAAAATTTCACCAAAAATACAACTTTTACTAAAATTAGATGTTTGTTTTATTATATTTATAAGCAGGAGTAAATGGAATCATGAAAACACTGTTCCATAATTGTTAAATTTTTGATTATTCCTAATAATTTTAACTAAAAACCATATTAGTTTTATGCATTCAATTAATAAAAACACACTTACTTTTTTTTTATTAATACTGTCTTTTTCAAACCACATTCATGCTCAACAAAATTCACTAAACAATGATTTTTGGAATCATGTAAGATTTGGTGGCGGCATAGGTTTAAGTTTTGGTGATGGTTTTTTTAGTGGCACCTTAGCCCCAAGTGCTATTTATGAATTTAATAATGACGTTGCTTTAGGTGTTGGGTTAAATGGAACTTATAACCAACAAAAAGATATTTATAAATCATCTATTTTAGGAGGTAGTTTAATTGGTTTATTTAGTCCTATTAATGAAATTCAACTTTCAGCAGAATTTGAAGAACTTCATGTAAACCGAAAGTTTGACAGTTATTTAAATTTAGAAAATGACACCTACTGGTCTCCGGCCTTGTTTTTTGGGGCAGGTTATAGAAGTGGCAATGTTACTTTTGGAATTAGATATGATGTATTGTATGATAAAAACAAGAGTGTTTACGCCAATGCGTGGACTCCTTTTTTGAGGTTTTATTTCTAAAATTAAAGTGGCAAAAAAGATTCTCCCAATTTTACATTTAAACTTAAGTCTTTAATTGTTTTGTTCTTTAAGCTTTCCAATATTATATTCCTGGAGGGGCTAAGGATATGATGCAACGGACAAGGTTTTTCTTTATTACATTTCTCTAAACTTAACATACATGAATTCAACTTTTCTTCACCATCTATAACCATAATAATGCTCATTATCGATTTTTTTAAATTCTCTTCATTTAAATAAAACCCCCCTTTTGCACCACGAAAGGAAGACACAATATTTTCCTTAACCAAAACTTGAAGTAATTTTGCAATATATGCTTGAGGAACATTTATAGGTTCGGCAATATCCTTAACCATAATTTTGTTCTCTTTACTGGAATGTATTGCTAAAAACAAGACAGCTTTTACGGCATATTTTGAAGAATTTGAGATCATTTAATTATTTAATTATTATCATTCAAAATAAATGAGACTTTTTTATCTTAAATATGATTTTTATCATGTTTTATCATTTTTTTAGCCATTATTTTTGTACCAAATAAACATTAATATATTTTAACATGAATTCAAGATTAAAATTTTTTACCGTTTTAATTGCTGCTATACTAATGAGTTGTGGTGGTAAAGAAGAAAAAAAGAAAGAAGGTTTTTCATATGAAAAAAAGGCTTCAACTGAAACAACAACTGTTGCCCCAACAGCTAAGGTTCCGGCATCCCAACAAATTACTTTGTCAGATAAAGGTATTGGACCAATTACCTCTATTGAATTACCCGCAGAAATTGATCAAGCTATGGTTGCCCATGGTTCAGAAATATATACAAAAATGTGTACTGCTTGCCACAGACCGGACAAAAAATTTATTGGGCCTGCACCCAAAGGCATCATGGAACGCAGATCTCCAGAATGGATCATGAACATGATTTTGAATCCGGAGGAAATGATTCAAAAAGACCCTTTGGCCAAAGCGTTATTGGCTGAATTTAATGGCGCTCCCATGGCCAATCAAAACCTTACCCAAGAGGAGGCCAGGGCTGTATTGGAATACTTTAGAACACTAAAATAACAATATATGAAAACAATCAAACATCTATTTTTTGTTTTTGCACTTTTAGCCCTGGTCGGTTCCTGCAAAAACGAAAACAAGGAAGCCTCAACAAACCCAACAGGAACTACTGAAAATGCATCCACCGATAAAACCGGTCAAGCATTTATTGAAGGCGACGTGGCCAAACCAAACGTTTTGCAAATTGCCATTGGATCGCCAGATCATACCACCTTGGTGGCTGCGGTACAAGCTGCCGGATTGGAAAACTCTTTGGTAAATGCAGGGCCATTAATGGTATTTGCGCCTACAAATGAAGCTTTTGCTGCGCTTCCTGAAGGTACCGTGGAAAACTTATTAAAACCAGAAAACAAAGATCAATTGGCTTTAATATTGAAACACCATGTCACTCCTGGGAACTACAGCAAGGAATTTTTGAAAAAATTCAAAAAATTGGGTCAAGCAAGCAATGGCTATGTCACTGTAGAAGTGAAAGGTGACGATGTTTATGTAGGAGGGGCCAAAATTATTGCAAGCATTCCAGCCGGAAACGGAATTGTCCATGTTGTGGATAAAGTCATCCTACCAGAAAATTAAACCATAAAAATTAACACTTATAACAATGAAAAATAGATTTAAAATAACGCTCGGATTTTTGATAATGGCGACTGCATTTACCAGTTGCAATAACAAATCATCCGATTCTAAAGGAGCATTGGCATCCAGTGCTGCTGAACAAGTATATGTTGCACCTGGGCAGCATGATGAATTTTACGCTTTTTTATCAGGGGGATTTAGCGGACAATTATCTGTCTATGGCTTACCTTCCGGTAGATTGTTTAAGGTCATTCCAGTGTTTTCACAAGATGCTGAAAAAGCCTATGGTTACAATGAAGAGACCAAGCCTATGTTAATGACTTCCTTTGGGGAAATTCCTTGGGGAGATGCCCACCACCCCGATATTTCACAAACCAATGGGATATTGGATGGCCGTTGGGTTTTTATAAACGAAAACAATACACCACGTATTGCTAGAATCGATCTTACTACTTTTGAAACCACTGAGATAATAGAAATTCCAAACTCTGCTGGTAACCACAGTTCTTCTTATGTTACAGACAACACAGAATATGTAATTGCTGGAACACGTTTTAGCGTACCTGTACCACAACGAGATATGCCAATCAAGGACTATAAGGGCAATTTTAAAGGCGCTTTGTCCTTTCTTAAAGTAGATCCTGATAGTGGACAAATGGACTTATCGTTTCAGATATTAATGCCAGGGTTTGATTATGACAAAGCCCATCCGGGACGGGGAAAATCACATGGCTGGTTTTTCTATACAACCTATAACACCGAAGAGGCCAATACGTTGTTGGAAGTGAATGCCTCGCAAAATGACAAGGATTTTATCGCAGCTGTTAACTGGAAAAAAGCAGAAGAGTATATCAAAGAAGGTAAATTTAAAACCATGCCCGCTAAATATGCACACAATATGTATAATGATGAAACCCATTCTGCTTCAACAACCTGGGGAACTTCTGTAAAAGTGTTGGATCCTGCCGAACTTCCTGGGCTGGTTTATTTTTTACCAACCCCTAAATCACCTCATGGTTGTGACGTTGATCCTACTGGCGAATATATTGTTGGTAGTGGTAAATTAGCAGCTAGTCTAACTGTGCATTCTTTTACAAAAATGATTGATGCCATTGAAAACAAGAAGTTTGCTGGTGAAGCTTACGGTATTCCAATTCTTAACTTTGACGACGTATTGGCTGGAACTGTTGAGCAACCAGGGTTAGGCCCTTTACATACCGAATTTGACAATAAAGGAAATGCCTATTCAACATTTTTCATTTCTTCTGAAATTGTAAAATGGAAACTGGGAACTTGGGAAGTATTGGATAGACAACCTGCATTTTATTCTCCTGGACATTTAATGATTCCTGGAGGTAACTCTCAACAACCCTTTGGTAAGTATTTGCTTTCCATGAATAAAATAACAAAAGACCGTTATTTGCCAACAGGACCGGAAGTAAGCCAATCCGCTCAATTATTTGATATTTCTGGAGACAAGATGAAACTGCTATTGGATTTCCCAACAGTTGGAGAACCTCACTATGCGGCCGGAATCCCTGCTAATCTAGTGGCTCCAAAGTCCAAGAAAATTTTCAAATTGGAAGAAAATAAGCATCCTTTTGCAACTCTCAACGATGCAGATGCCAAAGTAGTTAGAGATGGAAATAATGTACATGTTTATATTACGACCATTAGAAGCCATTTTAATCCTGATAATATTGAAGGCGTTAAAGTAGGCGATAAAGTATTTTTCCATGTCACCAATATGGAACAAGATTACGATGTGCCCCATGGAATGAGCATGATAGGTGCAAACACATCAGAAGTACTTGTTATGCCAGGACAGACCGAAACTTTTGTTTGGGAGCCCAAACAAGTTGGTGTATGGCCATTTTATTGTACCGATTTCTGTTCGGCACTGCATCAAGAAATGCAAGGCTATGTTCGTGTATCAGCTGCAAACGCCAATACCCCTTTAAAGTGGTCTTTGGGTGAAGATATAGAATAGTAAATTAGGAAAATTTTGTTTTAGTGTTTATTTTCCTATAAAGGCGAGAGTTGAGTTTTTCGCTCTCGCCTTTCCTTTTAAAATACTAATATTAATTTTAATTGTTTTCAGATGAAAAAGTCAAATGTTATCATGCTTATTGCCGCTTTATTGCCACTTGGATTATTCTTTTTTCCTCTTTGGAAAATAACGCTTGAAGCTCCTCAATATCCAACGCCATTAGGTATGTATATTTTTATTAATGATTTTTCAGATGTAAACCCCAATGATATCAAGAACATCAACCTGATGAACCATTATGTGGGGATGAAATACATTCCTGAGGCAATTCCGGAATTCAAGATTTTTCCATTGGGAATCATCATTACTACTATTATCGGGTTAATTATCGCATTTAAAGGCAATTACAAATGGTTTTTGGCCTGGTTTATTTTAATGATTGTTTTAAGTGCTGCGGGACTATATGATTTTTATCTGTGGGAACATCATTACGGAAATGATTTGGATCCCAAAGCGATCATAAAATTTACGAATCCAGATGGTACGGTCATGGGTTTTCAACCACCATTATTTGGTTCAAAAGATATTCTTAACTTTAAAGCACATTCTTATCCAAGATTAGGCGCGTACTTTTTAGGATTAGGCATTGCCACCTCATTATTGGCCTATTTTGTTGGAAAGAAAAGTCATAAAAAAAAGGTTGCTTTGTAAAAAATAGGACTCAAAAACGAGTATGAAAACATTAAAACACTTTGCCATAATAGCATTGCTGGTATTACTATGCAGTTGCAATGCATCACCACAAGCCATTAACTATGGTGCTGACGGGTGTCAATTTTGCAAAATGACCATAGTAGATAAGGTTCATGCTGCAGAAATAGTTACTAAAAAAGGAAAGGTTTATAAGTTTGATGCTACAGAGTGTATGATTAATTTCTTAAAAGGTTTTGATGTTACAGAAATTAAACTCTATTTAACAAATCATTACACGGAACCTGAAACCTTAATTGATGCTAATCAAGCTACTTTTTTAATTAGTGAAAATATCCCAAGCCCAATGGGTGCTTATTTAACGGCATTTAAAAACAAAAAGGTTGCAGAGGAAATTCAAGCTAAACAAGGTGGAGCATTATATACTTGGAGCGAACTTTTAATGCATCAAAAAAAATAAATAACATCATCTATTTATTAAATTCAACCAATAAAAAAATCAATCCTTATTTTTGGAGTAAATCTAACGTATTGAAATGTGCCGTTTATTGAAACATAGCGTCTTAATTATTTCAGCTTTAATAAGTTGTTCTGTATTTTCGCAAACCATTAATGTTTGTGAAACATGTACAATTTCAACCTTAAAAGAAGCTATTGCAGCCGCTAAAGATTTTGATACCATTGTTATAAAAAAAGGCACTTATAAAGAACATGATATTTTAGTTGATAAACCATTAACCATTTTAGGCGAAAATTACCCTGTTATTGATGGTGAGTTAAAAGGTGAAATTATTACTATAGTTTCAGATAATGTAACTATTGATGGGCTGCACATCATTAATGTTGGCACCAGTTATACTTCTGATTATGCTGCCATTAGGGTTAGAAGAAGTAAAAATTTCGTCATTAAAAATCTGGTGCTAGAGAAATTATTCTTTGGTATTTATATAGAAAAATCCAGTTACGGAAAAGTTTTTCATAACAAAATAATTGGTGATGCAGTGCAAGAATACAATTCCGGGAACGGTATCCAATTATGGTACAGCAACCATATTCAAATTGAGCAAAATATTGTTGAACATGTAAGAGATGGCATCTATTTGGAATTTTCTGATGATTGCCTAATAAAGAATAATGTGAGCCAACAAAATCTTCGATATGGTTTACATTTTATGTTTTCCAATAACGACATTTATCAAAATAATACCTTTGAAAATAACGGTGCCGGTGTTGCTGTTATGTTTTCAAAAAAAATTAAAATGCTTCACAACACATTTAAAAAAAATTGGGGAACAGCCTCGTATGGCATGCTCTTAAAAGAAATCAATGATGCTGAAATTATAGGCAATACGTTTGAAGAAAACACCATAGGCATCAATATTGAAGGTTCCAACAGAATTACGTATAAAAACAACAGTTTCATCAATAACGGATGGGCCATTAAAGTAAGAGGAGCCTGTTATACTAACCACTTTTTAGAAAATAATTTTTTATATAATTCTTTTGATATTTCATATAATAGCAACATCAATGATAATGTGTTCAACAAAAATTACTGGAGTAATTATACCGGGTACGATTTAGATAAAAATGGCATAGGTGATGTACCGTACAGACCTGTGAAATTATTCTCGTACATTGTAAACAGAACTCCTGAAACCATCATTTTACTGCGTAGTTTATTCATTGATATTATAGATTTTTCTGAAAAAGTATCTCCTGTTTTTACACCTGATAATCTGTTTGACAATCATCCTTTAATAAAAAAAATAATATGGTAAGCATTCAAAATTTACATAAAAAATTTGGAAAAAACGTAGTGCTTAGCGGCGTAAATCTTGATATTAAAGAAGGTGGCATTTTTGCAGTACTTGGGCCGAATGGGTCAGGCAAAACAACCTTGATTAAATCTATATTAGGCATGGTTATTCCTAACGAAGGAGACATTTCTATTTTAGGAAAAAACATTAAAAAAAGTTCTGATTACCGCTATAAAATTGATTATTTACCGCAAATAGCCAACTTTCCAAACAACCTTAAGGTTAAAGAACTCATCACCATGATTAAGGATTTAAGAGGAAAAAAAATCAATGATGAAGCTCTAATTAGTTTATTTAAATTAGAAGCTTTTTTAGATAAAAAACTTGGCAATCTTTCAGGAGGTACCAAGCAAAAAGTAAATATTGTGTTGGCCTTTATGTTTGACAGCCCTTTGATTATTTTAGACGAACCTACATCTGGTTTGGATCCCATTTCATTGATTCGTTTAAAGGATTTGATTCAAACTGAAAAAGCGAAAGGAAAAACCATTTTGATCACCTCTCATATCATGAGTTTTGTTGAAGAGGTTTCTGATGAAATTGTTTTTCTTTTAGAAGGACAAATTTATTTTAAAGGCTCCATTAATGAACTTAAAACCAAGACGAACCAACCAGATTTTGAACGCGCTATTGCCTCTATACTAACAGATAACCATGCTTAAAATATTAAAATACAGTTTTTACGATTTAATGCGCAGCAGATGGAGTTACATTTACTTTGCGTTTTATTTACTGCTTGGTGTGGTATTATTGTTTTTAAACAATGATTTATCCAAAGCAGTCATCACGTTAATGAACGTTATTATTGTTTTAGTGCCTTTAATCGGCACCATTTTTGGCGTCATGTACTATTACAATTCCAAAGAATTTACAGAACTCTTGTTGGCACAGCCTTTAAAACGCTCTTCCATATTTTTAGGACAATATTTAGGAGTTGCCATATCGTTGTCCATGAGTTTAATTTTAGGTTTAGGTATCCCATTTATATTTTATGGCTTATTTAAAAGTAATGCGATTTGGGATTTTTCATTGCTACTAACAACCGGAACATTTCTTACCTTTATTTTTACTGCATTAGCATTCAATATTGCTTTATCCAATGAAAATAAAATTAAAGGCTTTGGTTATGCCATTTTGTTATGGTTGTTTTTAGCCATTATTTACGACGGTATTTTTTTAATGTCGTTAATCCTTTTTGAAGATTATCCTTTAGATAAATTATCACTGGTTGGCACTATGTTAAATCCTATAGACTTGTCAAGAACACTCATCTTACTTAAATTAGACATATCTGCTTTATTAGGTTATACCGGAGCCGTTTTTAAACAATTCTTCGGAACCAATTTTGGCCTAATTATTTCCTTCTTTATGTTAATCTTATGGGTGGTTTTTCCAGTTTTAAGGATTTCTTATAAATCAAAAAGAAAAGACTTTTGATTTCTATTTCATGATTAAGTTATTTTAACGTGAATAATGTTTAAGTGTTATGATGACACTTTGATTTAAATTCTGGAAGAATTTAGTGTCGAGAAGTCTTTTATGGTAAGTAATTTACTTGTTTTCGATACACCAAATCACAGATTTGGCACTCTAACTGACATAAATTCCTTATCCATTATTCACGTTATTTTAAATAAAACCTGATAAAAGTCATATTTTAAAATAATCTTAACCATTATTTTTGGTTCCTATAAAAAGGACATAAATGTCTTTTTTATAATTCAATACATAAATCAAACCATGAAGCTAACTAAAACAATAACAAATGAAACAATTTAAATTATCCCAGGTTATTTTAGCCTCTTTTGTGCTATTAATAACGTCATGTATTAACAATAAAGAAAAGGTATATGAAAATTCGGCCGACATTCCTGTAAGCAGGGAAATGACAGCAGAATTAACATCCCCGCCAAATGTTCCAACACCTGTTGGGAGAAGAAAAGCAAAAAAACTAATGGTCAGTATGGAAATTCTAGAAAAAGAAGGCACCATGACTGATGGAACAACATACAACTATTGGACTTTTGGCGGTTCTGTTCCTGGAAGTTTTATCCGTACAAGAGTTGGTGATGAAGTAGAATTTACGCTATCAAATCATCCAGACAATAAATTACCTCATAATATTGATTTACATGCGGTAACAGGTCCAGGTGGTGGAGCTACTTCTTCATTTGTAGCCCCAGGGCATAGTAAAACATTCAGCTTTAAAACATTAAATCCAGGCATATACGTTTACCATTGTGCTACTGCACCTGTTGGAATGCACATTGCAAATGGGATGTATGGTTTGATTTTGGTTGAACCAGAAGGTGGTTTACCTCCTGTTGACAAAGAATATTACATTATGCAGGGTGATTTTTACACTAAAGGTAAAACTGGAGACCCGGGCTTACAAGCCTTTGATATGCAGAAAGCGGTTGATGAAAAACCAGACTATGTGGTTTTTAATGGAAAAATGGGCTCACTAACTGGTGATAATGCTCTCACCGCCAATGTTGGAGAAACTATAAGATTATTTGTAGGAAACGGAGGCCCTAATTTAGTATCCTCTTTCCATGTTATTGGCGAAATTTTTGATAAAGTCCATGTTGAAGGAGGTTCAACCATTAATGAAAATGTACAAACTACATTAATTCCTGCTGGAGGAGCAGCTATTGTTGAGTTTAGGGTAGATGTTCCCGGTACATTTATTTTAGTGGATCATTCTATTTTTAGAGCCTTTAACAAAGGAGCTTTAGGGATGCTAAAAGTTTCTGGCGAAGAGAATAAAACCATTTATGCAGGGGTTGTTCAAGAAGGCATTTATCATCCAGAAGGAGGAACCATTCAAACCATGCCAAATAACGGAAAAGCTAACGTTGAAGAATCAACATCTGAGAAAAGTTTAGCTGAAAAAATGGAATCCGGAAAGAAAATTTTTATGCAAACCTGCTTTGCGTGTCATCAAGCTGAAGGCCAAGGAATACCAAATGCCTTTCCACCATTAGCAAAATCAGATTATCTAAATGCCGACGTAAATCGTGCTATTGGTATTGTACTAAAAGGTAAAACAGGTGAAATTACTGTAAATGGCGCAAAATACAATAGTGTTATGACCGCACAGTCTATAAGCAACTCTGAAATTGCCGATGTGTTGACTTATGTATATAATTCCTGGGGAAATAACAAAACCAATGTAACTACATCTCAGGTAGATAAAGTTAGGAGTGGTAAATAATCAACGGAACTAAAATGGGACTTATTTTAAGGTTGACAATTTGTATAATAATACTTAATGTAAGTTTTGCATTTTGTCAATCTAAAATGGTTTCTATTAAAGGTGGTTCATACATACCCCTTTATGGTAGAGATTCATTAAAAGTAACCATATCAGATTTTGAAATGGATGTGTATCCAGTAACAAACCAAGAGTTTTTAGAATTTGTTAAACAACATCCTACATGGCAACGTTCACAAATAAAAAAACTGTTTGCAGATAATAGCTACTTAATTAATTGGAAATCGGATACAGAATTAAATGATTCCCAACTTTTAAAAGCACCTATAACAAATATATCTTGGTTTGTAGCCAAAGATTACTGTGAATGTCAAGGTAAGCGTTTGCCAACTATTGATGAATGGGAATATGTAGCAATGGCAAACAAAACAGTAGCTGATGCCCGAAAACTAGAATCTTATAACAAATTTATTTTAGGATGGTATGAAAAACCTAAAACATTTAATAATGAGATAGGGTCAACCTTCAAAAATTATTGGCATGTATATGATTTACATGGCTTGGTTTGGGAATGGACTTTAGATTTTAATTCCGTTTTATTGTCTGGAGAATCTAGGAAAGATGTAGATAAAGACACTGATTTATTCTGCGGAAGTGCTGCGATTGGGGCTACAGATTTAATGAATTATGCGGCATTTATGCGTTATGCCATTCGAGGAAGTTTAAAAGCAAAATATTCAATGAAAAACCTTGGTTTTAGATGTGTTAAAGATATTATCAATTAAAAAAATGAATAAAGTGAAATCGATTTTAATAGTATTGCTATGCTTTGTAGCATTGACGTCATGTAAAAACGACAAATCAAACTCGGCTATCACTGAACAGGTTGTTTATCAATGCCCTATGAAATGCGAAGGCAAAAAAACCTATAACCATTCAGGAAATTGTCCTGTTTGTAATATGGATTTAAAACGTATTGATGAACAATCTTCAAAAGTTATTGATACCAATACTATTTCTGAAGAATCTATTTTCAACTTAACATCAAAATGGAACACAGAAGAAGGTGAAACCATTCAGCTTTCAGAATTAAAAGGAAAAACCTTAGTAATGGTTATGATTTACACTTCATGCAGATCTGCCTGCCCACGGTTAGTGGCCGATATGAGAAACATTGAATCTCAAATTCCTAAAAGCAACCTTGAAAATATTCGTTTTGTGTTAATAAGCATTGATCCAAAAACAGATACACCAAAACGCCTAAAGGAATTCGCCATAGAAAATCAAATGGATGGCAAACAATGGACCTTTTTACAAGGTACGGAAAGTAGTGTGCGCGAATTTGCCAATGTACTAGCCGTAAAATACAAACAAATTTCCCCTATGGATTTTTCACATTCAAACATGATAAGTGTGTTTAATTCAAAAGGCGAATTAATACATCAACAAGAAGGTTTAGGAGTAGATCATAAAGAAACCGTTAAAACAATCTTTGAATTATCAAATAATTGGAATATTAATTAAAACTAAATAAATATGTTATCAAAAAAACAAGCACGTGCCTTTTTCCTTGGCGGAACGCTAGTTACATTTCTCGTATTTATTGGACTTACCATTTACTCATTTAGTAAAGCACAAGACCAATCAAATGATGACGAAATAACGGAAGCTGTTGTAAGGGGAAAGAAAATTTGGGAAGCTAACAATTGTATGGGTTGTCATACACTTTTAGGCGAAGGAGGTTATTACGCTCCAGAATTAACTAAAGTAATTGACCGAAGAGGGGAAGGTTACGTTAAAGCCGTATTAATGACCCCGATATCTTGGGAGCCTAACGGAAGGAAAATGGTGGCCTATGGTTTCTCGAAAGAAGAAGCCGAAGATTTGATTGCCTTTTTCGATTGGATAGGTCATATTGATTTAAATGGTTTTGACACCGTTGTATCACCATTAGCCAAAGATAAAAACTAAAAAATAAAACAAATGAAATATAAATCACAAAAAGTAGCGTACTGGTTTTTTGCCCTTTCCATGTTGTTGTTCGGGCTACAATTGGTCTATGGGTTCATCATGGGATTTGCTCATGCAGGTTTTGATGGGTTGCATGAAATTATTCCTTTTAATACGGCAAAAGCAGTACACCTCAACCTTTTGGTTGTTTGGCTATTGTCGGGTTTTATGGGTGCAGCATATTATATTATTCCTGAAGAAGCACAACGCGAATTGGTAAACGTAAAACTCGCTTATGTGCAATTGATTAGTTTAGCCTTAGTTGGTGTTATAGCCATTGTAGGTTTTCACTTTAATATTTGGGAAGGACGAAAATTTTTAGAAATCCCACGAGGACTTGATTATTTGGTTGTTGCCAACGTACTTCTGTTTTTGGGCTTAATTTTATTAACTTTATATAAAGGAAAACGTAGAACCACTACGGCATTAGTGCTTTCCATGGGGCTTTTATTTGCAGCCTTATTGTATTTACCGGGGATGCTTCCGTTTGACAGTCAGGTAAAAGATTCCTTTTTTAGATGGTGGGTTGTTCATTTATGGGTAGAAGGTGTTTGGGAATTAATCATGGGAGGTATTCTGTCTTTCTTATTGATAAAACTTACAGGTGTTGACAGGGAAGTTATTGAAAAATGGCTGTATGTTATTGTTGGGTTAACTTTCTTATCTGGTGTGTTAGGTACAGGCCACCATTACTATTATATTGGTGTTAATAAAATTTGGCTGATTGTTGGCGGCATTTTCTCTGCTCTTGAGCCTTTGGCCTTTTTGGCAATGGCATTATTTGCTGTTAATATGTACAGAAAAGGAGAAAAGAAACACCCCAACAAATTGGCTTTATACTGGACACTTGGCGCTGCCATCGTCTCTTTTATAGGGGCGGGATTATTGGGATTTGCACACACATTACCACAAACCAATATTTATACCCACGGCACTTTAGTTACCGCCATGCATGGTCACCTTGCATTTTGGGGCGCTTATGCCATGATAGTTTTAGCCATCATTAGCTATAGCTTGCCCAATATGACAGGCAGAAAATTATATGAAAGCACCAGAGGTCTAGCTGCTTTCTGGCTATCCAATATTGGCATGATAGGTATGACCGTGGCTTTTGGGGTTGCTGGAGTTGCTCAAGTGTATTTAGAGCGCAAAATGAAAATGGAATTTATGGCAGTTCAAAAAGAAATTGAGGTTCATTTTTATGTATTGATTATTTGCGCAACCCTATTTGTTACTGGCATTATCCTATACATGATAGATTTTTATAAGCACGGTAAACCAACCGATGAAGCTTTGGAACCATCACCTAATAAGTAAAAATCCATCAAATAAATAACCAAACCTATGGACTTCCAGTCCATAGGTTTGGTTTGGCAGACTGAAAGCCTGTTTCACTAAAGACTCGGTTGTTTTAACTATAATTGAGCAAATTTATACAAATTGATTAACCAATATTCGTGTTCCGATAGCTATCGGGATCGTGGCTAAAAAGTTTTAGAAGTTAAAGCGAAATGCACTAAGTTACATACCTACCTGCCACCAGGCAGGGTTTTAAATAAATTTGAGACCAATAAAAATATTAATGAAAAAATACTTAATTACCACTGTTCTAACATTTATAACAATATTTAACACCTATGCGCAACAATTTGACCTATCTGCGGAAATAAGACCGCGTTACGAAAACAGGCGTGGTTATGGGTCTTTAATTCCCACGGATACAGATGGTTCAAACTTTGTATCACAACGTACCCGTTTAAATTTTGGTTTCAAAAACGATAAAATGCAACTAAAGGTTGTTACGCAAAACATAAGGGTCTGGGGAGATGTTAACACTTTAGCTATAGACGATAAGGCTTCTGCTTTACACGAGGCTTGGGCTGAAGCCATTTTAACCAATAAAATATCATTGAAATTAGGCCGACAAGAAATTGTGTATGATGACCATAGGATTTTTGGTGATGTTGATTGGACACAACAGGCACGAAGTCATGATGCTTTTCTGTTTAAATATGTACCAAACGAAAACCAGAAATTGGATATCGGGTTTGCTTTAAACTCAGATTCAGAGTCTAATATAGATAATCTGTACAGCAATGCCGCTGGTTACAAAACATTTCAATATGCATATTACCATGGTGATTTTAACAAATTCGGATTGAGTTTCTTGTTTTTGAATACAGGCATTGAGTATTTAGAAAATATTGGGTTCAACAATGAATCACAAACCATAGATTATATGCAAACTATTGGACCCAGATTGACTTATAATTATGGTAAAATTAATGCCAATGCCGCAGCCTATTTTCAAACAGGTAAATCATTAAACACTAATGTTAGTGCTTCCTATTTTGCCGGCGACGTAGATTACAAAATAAGCAACCATTTTAATGCTGGTATTGGGATGGAGTATCTTTCTGGTAAAGATATGGATGACGTAGATACCGATACAAAATCATTCGCACCACTGTTTGGAACAAACCACAAGTTTAATGGTTGGATGGATTATTTTTACGTAAATAATTATGCAAATAGTGTTGGTTTAAATGATATATATGCAACAGTAGCTTATGCCAAAGATAAGTTTTCAGCAAAAGTAATACCTCATTTCTTTTCGGCAGCTGCCAATGTATTTGATGGGACCACTAAAATGGATAATTACCTAGGGACCGAAATAGATTTTACCATAGGTTATAAACTTGCCAAAGATATTGTCTTAAATGCAGGATATTCCAAAATGTACGCTACCAATACCATGGAAATTTTAAAAGGAGGTGATAAAAATGAAAATAATTCATGGACTTGGGTGATGTTCACCTTTAAACCACATTTATTTTCTTATAAAGCAAATTAATTTATTATAAATACTGAAAGACAATTGTTTAAAATGAAGGCACCATATTACCATGCTACTGATAAGGAAATAGATGTTTTTGAGCATGCCTATACCTGTAAAATACCATTTTTATTAAAGGGGCCTACGGGAACAGGAAAATCCCGTTTTATTGAGCATATGGCACATAAACTAAACACTAAATTAATCACCATTTCTTGTCATGAAGAAACCTCTTCAACAGATTTAATAGGACGGTTTATTATTAAAGGTGCTGAAACGGTTTGGTTGGATGGCCCATTGACAACAGCAGTTAAAAATGGGTATATATTGTATTTAGATGAGATAGCCGAAGCACGACCAGATGTTATCGTAGCCATCCATTCATTAACAGACCATAGACGTGAATTGTTTATAGATAAGTTAGGTGAAACCATTAAAGCACATGAAAATTTTATGTTGGTTGCTTCATTTAACCCTGGATATCAACGCGGATTTAAGGAGTTAAAACCTTCAACCAGACAACGATTTGTTGCCCTGTCATTTGCATATCCTGAACCAAAAATAGAAGCAGAAATATTAACTTCAGAAACAAAAATTGAACTTGATATCGCTAAAAAACTAGTAAACATTGCCACAAAAATCAGAAACTTAACCGAACTTGGGTTAACCGAAACCGTTTCAACCCGATTATTGGTAGATGCCGCTAAATTAATTCATACAGGCTTACCTAAACGCCTTGCGGTACACGTTGCTGTTATTGAACCTTTAACAGATGATCTGGAAGTGATTCAGGCACTGAAGGATTTAAGCGATTTAATGATATGAAAATCAGTTTCCAGTCTCAGTCACAGTTTTCAGTAATGCAAACTGCGACTGAGACTGCGACTGAAAACTAAAAAAAGATGTTTGAATTCGAACCAGACGAATATATTTTTACAAAATTTGCCTTCTTTTTTAAAAAACGAAAAAGAATAAAAGAGGCGGCATTAGAACATGCAATTGATTTAGTTGATATAAAACCAAGGCTTACTATTTTTGCACGTGCCATTACGGGTCAACCCATAGAAATTTTTGAAGCTGAACGTGAAGGAGGTTATAGAAACAACAACTTCTTTTTACCGGCAAAGTTTTACGATTTTGAAACTGAAGAAGAAAATTTATCCTTTTATTTATTCAGAATCTTATACTTGTCAGTTCAAAAAAATTTGAACCTTAACTGGAATGATATTTTAGAACACAACACTGTTGAATCACAGCAAAAAGCACTGGAAACTTCACATCAGGTATTAGAATTATTGTTTTCTCAATTTCCAATAACTGAGACATCCCATCAAAAATTCATTTCATTTTACCAAAACAAAACAACAGAAAAACAACCTGCAGACTTTTCATTTATATATGGCAAATGGATGAAAAATTCGCCAAATGACGATTCAGAAAAACAGCTAAAAAACTTTACCGATAAGGTTAAAGAAGCTAATAACGAACAACCAAAAACCATCATAAAATCAAAGGCTGTTGAAGAAATTATTTCGGTTCAAATAGACCAAAAACAAATGGAAGATGCCGTATTACAGCATCAGTTTGAAAAAGTTGAAACTGCCGAAGAATTTGGCGGGAATTTTAGAGATATGGATGGAGATGATGATTTAGAAGACCATTCCAATGCCTTAGATGAAGTAAATATGAAGTTTACGGTGCGTGTTGATGATACGGCACACTCGGTTTATCAAGCCGATTTTATTGAAAATACAACAGTTTCTGAAAGTGCCGAAAGCGAAAGCAACGGACACTTTATTCATTACGATGAATGGGATTATACCAAACGCACTTACAAAGAAGATTTTTGTAAAGTCTATCCAAAAACACCGTTAAAAACAGACGTTTCTTATTATAAAAAAACACTCAACGAAAATCGTTCAACACTAATTGGTTTGCGTAAAATGTTAACCACGGTTAACAATAAATACCAACAACAACGCAGGCAAACACAAGGAGAGGAATTTGATATTGATGCCATAACCGATTTGTATATCGATGTAAAATCGGGTCATACCCCATCAGAAAAAATATATGTATCCAAACGGAAAAAAGAAAAAGATCTTTCGATTTTATTACTGTTGGATATTAGTTTATCCAGTGATGGTTATGCTGCAGGAAACAGGGTCATTGATGTAGAAAAGCAAGTATCTATTTTATTTGGAGAAATTTTAAATGAGTTTAATATCGATTTTTCCATTGATTGTTTTTACTCAAAAACCAGAAATCATTCTTCCTATTTGAGCCTCAAGGATTTTGATGATAACTGGGATACCGCCAAATATAGAATTGGTGCTATTGAACCTAGTGGATATACCCGAATTGGTGCCGCATTACGACATTCGGGTGCTTTGTTGGATAAGCGTGATACCAAGAATAAATGGGTGGTTTTAATATCAGACGGCAAACCAAATGATTATGATAAGTACGAAGGCAAATACGGTATTAACGATGTAAAACAGGCATTACGCGAGTTGAACGAACGCCAAATAAATTCGTATGCCTTGGCCATTGAAGCACAGGCAAAATATTATTTACCCCAAATGTTCGGACAAAACCATTATCAAATTCTTACTACACCCGTTGAGTTATTGCAATCGCTGGTTAAGCTGTACGAAAAAATCAAACATCAGTCATAAATTAAAAATTTTAAAATAAAAAAACATCACAATGAATTCATTTTTACCCACCGTTGAGCAATTACCACAAGGTCATCCAATAAAAGTTTATTACGAAGAAAGTGCCTTAATTCAAGACCTTATTTTAGAACTTAAAGATTCAAATCCTGCAGAAGATTTTCAGAAATACTTCAACATTTTCAACCAAATAACCACCATTGAAAAACGTTTCAAACGAAAAGAAAATCAATTATTCCCGTATTTAGAAAAACATAATTGGCATGGGCCATCGCAAGGCATGTGGTCCTTCCACGATAATTTACGCGAACAAATAAGGCTGTTAAATGGTTACAATTCAGATAGAAACATTCCTAAAATTTCTGAAGATATCCCATATTTAGTCGATGGTATAACTAGATTATTAACTATTGAAGACATGCGTTTATTCCCGAATGCCATAGAATTAATTTCTGAAGAAGAATGGAAAGAATTTTACACTGGCGACGAAGAAATTGGCTGGATGTTGTTAGAAAAACCCGCACCTTACCCTGCGGTAGAAGCGGCTTATGTACACCCAAGCGAGGATTTTACACAACGTGACTTATCTTTTTCCTTAGAAAACACATTTCATTACGATGAAGGCTATATGACACCCGAACAGGTAAACCTTTTGTTGCGTTTTTTACCAATTGATATTACTTATGTGGATGAAAACGATAAAGTGATATTTTACAACCGTGGCGACGACCGGGTTTTTGCTCGAAGCAAAGGCATAATTGGTAGAGAAGTGCGCTTTTGCCATCCCCCAAAAAGTGTCGATATGGTTTTGCGTATTGTTGATGAATTTAGGGCAGGCACTAAAGATGTGGCAGAGTTTTGGTTCAATTTTAAAGGCAGAATTATTCATGTTCGATACTTCGCCATTAGAGATCACAACAAACAATACAAAGGTGTTATAGAAATGTCTCAAGATATTACGGACATTCAAAAATTAGAAGGTGAAAAACGATTATTAGATTGGGATTAAAACATGCAAACACAAGACATCAATTATAAAAACATCTATTATCCGCCAGGAGGAATTCTTATCTGGATGATCATTTTTTTAGAGCTCATCACTTTTGGGGCAGCATTGATTGCCATGGTGTTTTATGGTAAACAAGAAGTTGAAATATTCCATAATTCCAGACTTCAGTTAAATGCTGCTTTTGGTATGATAAACACCATGTTCCTATTAACCAGCGGCTATTTCATGGCTGTTTCAGTCGCAGAATTAAAGCGGAAAAATATTAAAAAATTCAAAACCCTCCTTCTTTTAACCATGCTTTTCGGGGTATTGTTCTTAGGGCTTAAAAGTTTTGAATATTCAGAAAAACTATCAGAAGGGCTAGACATAGGGTATAACACGTTTTTCACATTTTATTGGATGCTCACGCTGTTTCATGTTATTCATGTGCTTGTTGGTTTGGTCATTTTAACCTCGGTTTACTTCGGAATAAAAAAAGAAAACTCCAGCACAACCATTGAAGATGTTGAGGCCAGTGCAGCCTTTTGGCACATGTGTGATTTAATTTGGATATTACTTTTCCCGGTCATTTATTTACTTTTTTAACATGAAAAAATCAACAACCATAACTTGGATCGTTCTCTTGGCATTAACCATTGCATCTGCCCTATTATCCAAACTCAACCCACCCTATGTAGCACTAATAATTTTAATATTGGCAGCACTAAAATTTATTGGAATATCTTTTCAGTTTATGGAAATGAAAAAAGCAAACCCCTTTTGGAAAGGGATGATTCTGGGGTTTTTATTACTATTTGTAACAATAATATTTGTGGTTAATTAGCAATAATTAAATTGATTTTAGGCGTTACCACAAGGGTCGGGCTTTCCGTTACAATCTTTTTAAAAATCAAGGTCATTGCGAAACAAATTTTAATTTGCTGTGGCAATCCCTTAATAGGGAGTCATAGCATTTTTATTTTTTAAAAAGGATTTCTACTGCAATCCCTAACGCAAATTCCGGTTCAATTTATACATATCATTTCCAGAACTCATCATCCAGTTTGTCCTTAAAAGGCTCTTGATAATGTATTTTTTCTATGTGAAGTAATTGATTGTCAGTTGCAACTTTTTGAATTTCAGGAAAAAGAATCCGTTCTTCAAAACGAATATGTTTATCCAGCTCTTCTTCAATCTTACTTAAAACCAAACCAAGGTCCTGTTCTTTTTTAAAAAGTCGTATTAAACGCCGGTGGTCAGCTAGGGCTTTTTTAATAAGCTGATTATCATTTCCTAAAATATTAAAAATGTGCATTTCTTCCATTTCAAAATGAGGGATTAAATGTGTTTCAAAAAACCAATTCGCATAATTTTTTATACGTTCTGGCGACACATTTTTACTAAAACCAGTTCGTATTTTCCAAGAGAGCAATAATCCTTGATGATGATCCCTGCTTAAGGGCTGTAAAGCTTTATGGCGTTTTTGTGATTGATTTTTCATGATTGTAGTGTTTGATAGTATTAATTAATATAAGAACAATTCCTAATGGCAACAGTACACTAAAAAGGAAAAGTAACATAAAATAATGTGGAAGTATTCCGCCTCCAAAATAAAATTTATATCCTTGAAAACCAAGTAAGATTTCAGTTAATAAAAAACCTAAAACAAAGGTATAGATTCCAACATGCAATCCTTTAGAAGTAGATGCTAATTGATTTTTAAAAATAAATGAAAACAAAAACCCGGTAACAACGCCCAACATGGAAAGGTGTATGAATCCAATCACAAAATTGCGGTGCTCAAAAACCACTTTTGAAAATGTTGGAATCAGCGAAAGTGACTGCAATACATTTTTTAAGATAAAGCAAAAAATAGCAAAACTATATAAATAAACAATGAGCGTTGAGTTGTTTTTTAATATTATTGGAAATGCCGGCTTTATGAGTTTTAAAAATATAAACAAAGCGGCAAGTTGCAGCAAAATGCCTAATCCGTTAATAAATAACAAAAATTCACGAGGTACAAACCAATATATAGGTAATGAAAATGTAAGTATGGTTGCCCCTATTAAAAGTATAAAAAACAACCTGAATTGTTTAGAATCTTGAAGTTGTATTTGATGTAAAAACACCGCTAAAACCGCAATTAAAAACCACCCATTAAACTGAAAATGCAAAAAGAACTGGATGGCTATTTGATAAAATGCAGATGTTTGCCCCAACATGGAAACTGCGGGCCCTAAACACCAAACCCCTAATGTGGATATTACCATAAACAAAAGAGAAGTTCTCAATAAATAACGTGCTGGCAAGTTCTTAATTTTATGATGTTTCCAAATAAGATAAGCAAAATAATAACTGCATAAAATATGCAATGTAGAAAACGAAATAGATGCCCATGCATACCCTTGAATAGGAAAACTAATCATCATCCCAATTACAGAAATTTCAGTAAGCCAAAACAATCTGTTAAATACTGGTTTTTTTTCTTCAATAAAATAATGAACAAAAAGGGTATATAACATTAAATACACCCACCCTAACATGGCTACATGTGAATGGGCATGGGTTAAAAAACGGTAATTAATTGGAACTGAATTTATAAATGAGTAGCGTAAAATTAAACCCATTAAGGCGGCCATTAAAAAATTAACTAAACATACTATAACTAACTTTTTTTGCACTTTTAATTTTTATTTCGGCAATGTATAAATTTAAAAAAAATTCCAGAATGACTTTTAGAGACTTTCTGGAATTTCATAAATAAAACTATTAATAAAAATTGCTATTAACCAAATTGTTGTTCTAATTTAATTGCTCCAGGAAATAAAATGTTATTTTCTAAATGTATGTGTAAATGTAAATCTTGTTCAAATTCCTGAAGCATTGAAAAGGCTACTTTATAAGTGTTGCAGCCATCTGCCGGCGGGTTATAGTTATTTGATGTTTCTGCAATTTGTCTGAAACGTTCACCTTCATTATCATGTTCTTGCATCATAGAAGCAATAGGGTTTTCTACGGTGCCAAACTGTGGTGATTGAATAACGCTATTTCCCAATTTTGCGCTCACCATTTTTTTAATAAACGGAAATAAAATCAATTCTTCTTTTTTCATATGTGAAGCGAGTTCACCGGCCGAAGCTGTAAAAAGTTCATTTATTTTAAATAATTCCGGATGGTTTCCTCCATGTACAGAACATAGTTTATCTAAAAACTGACGTATTACAGGTGTTTTTTCTGCTACGTATCTGTGGTGTTTTTTCTCAATATAATCTGCCAATAAATCTAAAGGCCATGTTTTATAATCAGTAGATTGACTCGTAGTTGAGTTTAAAACAGCCTGAAGCTCATCTAAAAGGGTATTTACTTCTATTCCTTTTTTATTGCAAACTTCTTCAACTGTTCTGTCTCCTTTACAGCAAAAATCGATGCCATGGTTACTGAATACTGCTGCAGTTCTGAAATCGTCTGCAACAAATTGCCCTATTTGTTTTTCTGAATTTTTATTTATTACTTCCATAATCCTCTCCCAACCCTCTCCAAAGGAAAGGGCCTTTTTTGGGTTTTTATTAATTAAACAATTTTATTTCGGATAAATTTATCCTATTAATATTCAAATTTTTTTTACGCCTTTAAAAATGAAAAGCCTGATTTTATATTTAGCGCTAATTCTTCCAGACTCGTATTTTCCAACATATACTTTAACTCATCCCTTACAATTTTAAATTTATCATGCACCGGACACGGATGATTTTCATCACAGGTATGTAAACCCAAACCGCATCCGTTATAAATTTTATCGCCATCAATGGCATTTACTATTTGAGATAATTTAATTGATGCTAAACTATTTTTATTCAATTCAAAGCCCCCATGAGCACCTTTTATTGAATAAATTATGTCATGCCGTACTAAATCCTGTAATATTTTGGCCGTAAATGCTTCAGGTGAGTTTATTTCTTTAGCAATGGCTTTTGGACTTACACGCTTGTTTTCATATGAGTTTATGGCAATAAAAATTGCTGCTTTAATACCATACTCACACGCTTTTGAAAACATATTGTCATTAAATTTAATACAAATATATGAAGATATTTTTAATTAAGATAAGTTTATCCTATTTAATTTATTTATACTTGTTTCTAAACCATACTTTTTGCCATTCGCGCCTTAAAATTAAAAACACAACCTCTTCTGATAATTTAAGTGTATCATCGCCATCCAAGGCTCTTACCTGTTTTTCTGAAACATCAATGATGTAAAGAAGGTTCAAATATTCTGTAAATTTTTCCTGAATAAGCTTATAAACCGTTTCATGAAGCAGTAACTTTAAACTTGTTGGTAAAATATCTTCATGAAAATCCAAGTCAATATTAGCAAGTAAAAAATCTTTATTAAGCTGGTGAATCAACTTTTTATACAAATCCATTTGGTTTGCTTCTTGTATTAATTCATCAAAAGTTGCGGGTAATGACATCAAACCGTTCTATTCATTAACTGTTCTCCAAATTGTTTCAAAATCAATTTTTTATCATCAGAAATATCCAATGCATCCAATACAGAAAATGCTTTATTTGTGAATTTTTTAATTTCTTGCTTTGTTGCTTCAGTAGCACCGCTTGAGGTGAAGATTTGTTTTGTTTTTTGAATTTTTTCTTCGGGATTGGACGGACTTATGCTAAACAAATGTTGTAATTGCAATGCATCATGCTTATTAGAAAATTCAATTGCCTTTAAATATAAATAGGTCTTTTTGTTTTCAATAATATCACCTCCTACTTGTTTCCCAAAGGTTTTTGGATCTCCAAAGGCATCTAAATAATCATCTTGTAATTGAAATGCAATACCCAAATTCTTACCAAATTCATAAATATGATGACGGTCATTTTCTGAAGCTTCAGCAACAATAGCACCCATTTTCATGGCAGCACCAACTAAAACAGCTGTTTTATATTCAATCATTTTTAAATATTCAGAAATGGTTACATCATCTCTAATTTCAAAATCAACATCATATTGCTGACCTTCACAAACCTCAAGCGCCGTTTTACTAAATAATTGCGCCAAAGATTTAAAGGTGATTTGATCATAATTTTCAAATAATTGATACGCCATAATAAGCATGGCATCTCCAGAGAGAATACCTGTATTCGTATCCCACTTTTCATGAACCGTTTTTTGTCCTCTTCGCAAAGGTGCATCATCCATTATGTCATCATGAACCAATGAAAAATTATGAAAAACCTCAACACTTAACGCCGCATTTAAGGCCATTTTATAATCACAATTAAAAACCTCAGCAGTCATTAAAGTTAAAACCGGGCGTAAGCGCTTACCACCTAAGTTTAAAATATATTGAATGGGTTCATATAAACTTTTAGGTTCTTTTATGACGGCATATTCTTGAAGAAATTCAATAAACTTCTCTTGGTATTTTTCTATTGAAAGCATAAAACAAAAATAACGGAATTCATCCTATGAAAAAGAGTGTATTTAAATTAATTATAAAAAATAAATAAAACTACGGAAACTATTTTTGTTTTTAAAGTTTCCATTGTACATTTGCACCCATTATGAGAGAAAAAATATTAATTAACGCTCAAGAATTATTTTTAAACTACGGGTTTAAAAGTATTACCATGGATGATATTTCCAATCATATTGGAATATCCAAGAAAACCATTTACCAACATTTTGAAAACAAAACCACTCTTGTAGAGGCTGTTTCTTTGCATGTTTTTGATACTATTTCTTGTGGGATAGGTGATATCTGTTCATTAAAAAAGAACCCTATTGATGAGATCTACGACATTAAACAATTTGTAATGGAACATTTAAAGGATGAAAAATCTTCTCCTCAATATCAGTTACAAAAATATTATCCAAGAATCTTCAGCACACTTAAAAAGAAGCAATTTGAAATGATGCAAGACTGTGTTAAAGACAATCTTAACAGGGGTATAGATCAGGGATTATATCTTAAATCAATTAACGTAGAATTTATATCTAGAATCTATTTTAACTCAATGACTGCATTAAAAGATAAAGAGCTCTTCCCGTTAGATAATTTTTCAATGAATACCCTCATGGAGTATTATTTGGAGTATCATTTAAGGGGAATTTGTACTGAAAAAGGACTCTTAACATTAAACAAATTCATCAAAAATCACTAATATAAAATGACAAGTAAAAAAATATTCATCCTAACATTTCTTATGTCTTCTATGGTGTTCTCACAAGAAGTCGTGCAAAGTTTTAGTTTACAACAAGCTATAAATTACGCCATGGAACATAACAGGACAGCAAAAAATGCAGCCAGTGACATTGAGGCTGCAGAGAAACAAAAATGGGAAACCACAGCAACAGGTTTGCCACAAATAAGTGCATCCATAGATTACAGTAAATGGCTGCAACAACAATTGGCATTGATCCCAGCAGAGTTTCTTGGAGGTGCTTCAGGTGAATTTGTAGAAGTTCCCTTTGGAACCAAACAATCTGTAAATGCAACCGTTATTTTAAATCAAAAGATTTTTGATGGCTCGTATTTGGTAGGCTTGCAATCGGCAAAAGTGTTTTTGGAAATTTCAAGAAACGCCAAGGAAAAAACCGATTTGGAAATCAGGAAAGCCGTTATCAATGCTTATGGCAATGTCTTGCTTGCCGAAGAAAGTGTTCTTATTCTTGAACGAAATAAAGCCGTTTTGGAAAAAAACCTATATGAATTGACCAAGATTTACGAAAATGGCCTGGAAGAAGAAGAAAGTGTTGAACAATTGCAAATCACCTTATCTGGTGTTGAAAGTTCTTTAAAAAACACCTTGCGCTTAAAAACACTTTCCTATCAAATGCTAAACATTACCATGGGACTGGATATTTACAGTAAAACCATTCTTACCGACAGTCTTGAAAACCTAACCATAAAAAACATGTCGCTGGAGTTACTTGAAACAGAGGGCACCGTTGAAAGCAATATTGATTACATGATTGCCGAAAATGATAAAAAGGCCAAAGAACTATTGCTAAAATTAGAAAAAAGCAAGGCTCTGCCTACTCTAAATGCATTTATAAATGGCGTTTATGATGGCTATGACGATAATTTTAAATTTTTACAAAAAGAACAAGATTGGTTAGGGTCTTCTTTGATTGGGGTAAGAATGAATATTCCCATATTCAGCTCATTTGGCAGAAGTGCCGCAACCCAACGGGCCAAAATAAACCTTGAAAAAGCGGAAAATGATTTAACTGAAGCCGAACAACAGATACGCCTTAAAATTGCTTTGGCAAAAAGCGATTACCAATTTGCAGTTGAAGACTATTCAAATAAAAAGGAAAATTTAAACTTAGCAGAACGCATTGAAGAAAAAAATCAAACAAAATTTTTTGAAGGCATCTCCTCTAGTTTCGATTTAAGACAAGCACAAACACAACTATACTCAGCACAGCAAGAATTTTTACAGGCCATGCTTAATGTAATTAACAACAAAGCAGGGCTTGAAACCATATTAAACACCATAAATAATTAAAATCAACTAAAAACATGAAACATATAGTATCAATTATAATCATTGCCTTTGTTTTTTCTTCATGTGGAGGAGAAAAGAAACAGTCTGTAGAATCCATTATTGCAACAAATAATCTGGAAAAAATAAGAGCCAAGAAAAACTTATTGGATGCCGAACAGCAACAGCTAAATTCTGAATTAAAACAATTGGAAATAAAAATCAAAGAATTAGACCCGTTAGAAAAAATTCCATTAGTAACCACCTTTTCTGCCAAAGAAGATGTTTTTACTCATTACCTGGAGCTACAAGGTAACGTGAGCACCAAACAAAATTTAGTTATTTATCCAGAGTTTTCAGGGGTTTTAACTCATGTGTACGTTAAGGATGGACAACCTGTAACAAAAGGACAAATATTGGCAAAAATTGATGATGGTGGATTAAATCAACAAGTTTCTCAATTTAAAATTCAGGCTGAATTGGCTAAAACCACGTTTGAGCGTCAAGAGCGATTATGGAATCAAAAAATTGGAAGTGAAATACAATATTTGCAGGCCAAATCAATGTATGAAAGTCAACAAAAAGCAGTAAACCAATTACAACAACAAATTGAAAGAACGGTAGTAAGGGCTCCATTTTCAGGAACTATTGATGATGTCATAACAGAACAAGGCAGTGTTGTAGCCCCAGGACAAACGGCACTTTTCAGAATTGTAAATCTTAACAATATGTACATAGAAACTGAAGTGCCCGAACGTTATATATCTGACGTAACATTAGGTAAGGAAGTTTTGGTTGAATTCCCAATATTAGGGACTTCATTGGTTTCAAAAGTTCGTCAAGCCGGAAATTTCATTAATCCTGCAAACAGAACATTCAAAGTGGAGGTAGCTGTTCCGAATAAGGACAAAAATATAAAGCCCAACCTTACTGCTAAACTTAAAATTAACGATTACACAAACCATAAGTCTATATTAGTCCCACAAAGTATTATTTCTGAAAATGCTGAAGGAGATCAATATGTGTATACGGTAATCAATAAAACTGAAAACAAAGGAAATGCTAAACAAGTTATTATTCAAACCGGAAAAACTCAAGGCGATTTTATTGAAATACTTAGCGGTTTGGAAAACGGAAATGAAATAATTCAAGAAGGTGCGCGAAGTGTGAAAGATGGGCAAGAAATAAAAATTCTTGTCGTTAATGGGTCAAATTAATTCAAATCCTTAAAGCTTAAAAAATGAGTAAAATAAAAAAACAAGTAGATAAGGAGTTTGGATTATCCTCTTGGGCTATTAATAACAAAACAACTATGTATGTTTTAATAACCCTTATCTTAATTCTAGGTGTAAGCGCATATTATAGTATGCCCAGGGAAAGTTTTCCTGAAATTAAAGAAACTAAAATTTACGTTAGCTCCATATATCCGGGAAATACTGCTGAAGATGTGGAAAAGCTGATTACAGATCCCATTGAAGAAAAACTAAAAACAGTAAGCAATGTTATTAAAATAACATCAACCAGTCAAGAAGATTATTCCATTATAATTGTTGAATTTGACGAAAACATCTCGGTTGAAACTGCCAAACAAAAAGTAAAGGACGAAATAGATTCTAAAACTTCAGGTGAAGACTGGCCAACCTTTAATGGTGCCAAGGTTACACCTAATGTTTTTGATTTAAGTATGTCTGAAGAAATCCCTATTTTGAACATTAATATTTCAGGCGATTATCCAACAGAAAAATTAAAAGAGTATGGGGAATATTTAGAAGATGAGATAGAAAGTCTTCAAGAAATTAAACAGGTAGATATTCGTGGGGCACAAGAAAAAGAAGTTGAAGTTGCCGTAGATATCTACAAAATGATGGCTGCTCAAGTAAGCTTTAATGATGTAATAAGCACCATTAACAATGAAAACATGACCATGTCTGCCGGCAATTTAATTACAAGCGGGCAACGTCGTACTGTTAGAATTCTTGGTGAGATTGATAAACCAAGTGATTTAGAAAATTTTGTGGTGAAATCTGAACAAAACAATCCCATTTATCTTAAAGATATTGCTAAAGTCACTTTTAAGGACGAAGATAAAACAACGTACGCCAGAGAATTCGGCAAACCCGTTGTGATGCTTGATGTTAAAAAACGTGCCGGAAAAAACATGGTTGAAGCTGTTGACCAAATTAAAGCTATTGTTGATAAAGCCATTACCAATGTATTCCCACCAGACCTAAAAGTTACCATCTCAAACGATCAGTCATCAAAAACTATTGGTCAGGTTGATGACTTGGTTAATAACATCTTTTTCGGAATCATTCTGGTAGTAACCGTATTAATGTTCTTTTTAGGTTTTAAAAACGCACTATTTGTTGGTTTCGCCATTCCCATGTCTATGTTTATGTCGCTTATGATATTAAATCTTTTGGGATACACCATGAATACCATGATTCTATTTGGTTTAATTATGGGCTTAGGAATGCTGGTTGATAATGGTATTGTTGTGGTTGAAAATGTGTACCGATTAATGACCGGTGAAGGCATGAACCGGATTGAAGCTGCAAAAAAAGGAATTGGTGAAATTGCTTTCCCTATCATCATTTCAACAGCTACAACAGTAGCAGCATTTATACCGCTGGGTTTATGGCCAGGAGTTATGGGAGAGTTTATGGTTTATTTTCCAATAACACTGTCAGTGGTATTAGGGTCGTCCTTATTTGTGGCCATATTCTTTAACTCCGTGATGGTTTCTCAATTTATGACCACGGAAGATAAAAATCTACCCTTAAATCAAATCATCAAATTATCAGGCACCATAGCCTTTATAGGTATCTTGGTTTTTATTTTTGGAGGTAGTTATCGAGGGTTAGGAACATTAATGGTGATCACTTCCATAATGCTATGGGTCTATAGACTTTTCTTAAGAAAATGGGCCAATCACTTTCAAAATGACATTTTACCAAAATATGAACGTTTGTATGAAAGAACCTTAAGAGCCGCTTTAAAAGGAAAACGCCCTATATGGATTAGCATTGGTACTTTTGCCTTACTCATCATAGCTTTTGCAGGTTTTGGAGCTTCCATTGGCAGCCAAAGGACTAAAGTGGAGTTTTTTCCAGACAACACGCCTAACCAAATTATTGTTTATATAGAATACCCAGAAGGCACTGATATTAACAAAACCAATGATGTTACAAAAGATATTGAACAACGAGTATATAAAATAATTAATGATCCCATTTACAAAGATGGTGATTATAATTTTTTAACTGAAAGTGCTGTTTCTCAAGTTGGTGAAGGCGCAGGGAACCCTGAAACTGATGGTGGTTCTGCTGCTGAAATGCCACACCGCGCAAAAATCACTGCTTCCATGCGTGAATATAAATATAGGCGAGGTGCTGACAGCAATCTGGTTCTTAAAAAAATTCAGGAAGATCTAAAAGATATTTATCCTGGTGTTGCCATTTCTGTTGAAAAAGAAAACGTTGGCCCTCCGGCAGGCTATCCCATTAACATTGAATTAGAAGGTGAAGACTATGCTGAATTGA
Organism: uncultured Flavobacteriales bacterium; assembly: GCA_963976005.1. Taxonomy (GTDB): domain Bacteria; phylum Bacteroidota; class Bacteroidia; order Flavobacteriales; family Flavobacteriaceae; genus Yeosuana. The sequence goes on from CAXBJF010000011.1 coordinate 52,865, forward strand.
TAAATGCGGCTGAAAAAATGCGAAACTTCTTAAACCTACAAAACATCCCTGGCATTGATGAATTAAAAATTGATGTAAATAAATCAAAACCTTCCATGCAAGTGCATGTTGATAGGAAAAAAGCAGGTGAACTTGGTGTTTCTTCAGGACAAGTTGGACAACAATTACGTAATTCAATTTTCGGGGCTAAAGCTGGCATTTATAAAGAAAATGGCGAAGATTATGACATTTATGTGCGTTTTAATGAAGAAAACAGATATAATACAAGCGCCATTTTCAATCAGAAAATAACCTTTAGGGATCCAGCGTCAGGACAAATAAAGGAAATTCCAGTATCTGCTGTTGCCAAACAAAATAATACGTCTGGTTTTAGCGCCATTAAACATAAAAATGTAAAGCGTGTGGTAACTTTGTATTCTGCGCTTTCGCCAGGATTTACTGATGCTGGTGCCATTGTTGCAAAAATTCAACATGAAATGCAAAGTTTCACAGAAAAACCGGATAATGTAAAAATTGATTTTACGGGACAAATTGAAGAACAAAATAAGCAGATGGCCTTTTTAATGAGCGCGTTTTTTATAGGTTTAGGTTTGATTTTCTTTATTTTAATATTCCAGTTTAACTCAGTTTCAAAACCAGGCATTATCATGCTCGCCATTTTCTTAAGTTTAATAGGGGTTTTTGGCGGTTTGATTATTACTGGTGCTTCCTTTGTTATTATGATGACCATGATGGGCATTATTTCATTGGCAGGTATCGTGGTAAATAATGGCGTTGTATTACTGGACTACACGCAATTATTAATAGACAGAAAGAAAGTAAAACATTTGTTGGATGACCATCAATATTTAGAGAAAGAAGATTTGTTGGATGCCATTATTAAAGGTGGAAAAGCACGTTTAAGACCTGTATTATTGACTGCCATTACCACCATTTTAGGATTAATCCCTCTTGCAACAGGCTTAAATATTGATTTCTTTACCTTCTTTAGTGATTTTGATGCCAATATTTATGTAGGGGGTGATAACGTAATTTTTTGGGGGCCATTAGCGTGGACGGTTATTTACGGATTATTCATTGCAACATTTTTAACATTGATTGTGGTGCCTATTTTATTCTATTTAGTAACCAGATTTAAAATGTGGTTATTTAAAGATAGAGTCGTTAGTAATAAAAATATTGCTGCAGAATAAAAATATAACTTTATTTTAAAACAAAAAAGAGGCTGTATAAAAAGTCTTTATTATTGATTTGTCAGGTTGAGCCTGTGCTGATCGAAGCCGAAGTCTCGTTACGTTTCCTTATAACTTCTACAGGCTCGACTTGACATAGTTGTTCTTTTCCTTATTGCTTCGACAGGCTCAGCTTGACAACTGTTTTCTATCGGAGCAAAGTCGAAGTACTCAATATGACTTTAGAATTCACTTTTTATACAGCCTTATTTTTTTAGTGGTGAGATTTTAGATTAATGGTTAAAACTTAAAAGTAATACCGCCATTAAAGGTTGTTCCATTAAATCCAAACTGGTTGACTTCCCAAGGATATTTAAAACGTCCACCAAGATCAGTTACAAAGTCACCTTTGGTATCAATCACATCTGGATACACATTTAATAAATTACTCACGGAAGCATTCAATGAAAATTTATTGGAGATTTCAAAATTAATAATTATGTCTGTAAGGATTTTTCCAGCAAAGGTTTGATCGTAGGCAGAATCTTCAATAGGAAGATTAGCCCCTCCAGGGCCTAATGGCGCTCCATTTAATCCATTGTTTGAATGTTGCCAGCTTACTTCCCCAAAATAGGTGTTGTTTAATGCAAAATTCCATTTGTTAATGTTATAATCAAGCCCTAGAAGTATTTTAGATTTTGGTCTGGCAGATGTAATTCTAGATTGTTCTTTTCTATTAAATATATCATAACCATTGTCCGCCAATAACTTCGGTGTTCCAATTTGTCCGTCAATTTTAGTATCATTAAAATTAGCGGCTAAGGTCGCACCCAATTTCCCATTTCCTAATTCAATGTTTGAATAACTAACCACTAAATCAACTCCTGTTGTATTGGTGTTTACGGCATTTACAAAGAATTTTAAACTGGTTATTGAATTGTCCAACAAAATTTGTTCTACAGGGTTCGTAGTACCTGAATCCCCATCAAAACCAATTTCCCCTGTAAATAGCACTCGGTTATCAACTTTAACATTATAGAAATCTACAGATAATGATAAATTAGATACTGGTTTATATGTAAAACCTGCTGATATATTTTTAGAAGTTTCTGCCGTTAATTGAGGCACTCCCAAACCTTCTCTAATAATTGGATCTACATTATTAAACGTTCCTTGGTTTGAAATTGTACCTCCAGAAACTAATGTTTGCACATTGCTTAAATAAATTTGATGTAACGATGGTGCTCTAAAACCCGTACTGTATGAGGCCCTAATGGCACCTTTATCTCCTAATAAATACCTGCTGCTTACCTTCCAGGAAGTATTGTCTCCAAAATCACTAAAATCTTCATACCTAACGGCTGCACCTATTAACAAGTTTTTGGTTAGTTCCCAATCTATGTCACCATAAACACCATAATTATTTCTGGTGGCATCAACTGCATTACTTGGTTGCAACCCAGGAAATGATTGTGCTCCTCCAGCTCCAGTTGGGTTAAAATAAGACGCTGGCTCTCCTGCCTTGGCTGTAAAATTTTCTCCTTTAACTTCAGCTCCAAACCCAACACTTACCTGACCAAAATTTCTTGAAATATCTAAATTGGCAAGTATATTACTAAAAGTATAGGCCCCAACATCAAACGAGGTTGGACTGGCCGCCCCTAAATCTCTGTTAAGGCTATTATTTACGTTATAGTCCACCGCATTTCTGCCATAGGTTCCACTTAAATCAACATCAAAGCTAAACAGTTGCCATTTACTTCCCATGGTGATGCTGTTATCTCTAACATCGGTTTCAAAAGTAGGTTGGAATCCTTGGTACGTAGAACCAGCTTCATGCAATAAACTAAAAGGATCTGGAACCCAATACGGCGTTCTGTATAAAGCAAAACTAATTCCTGTCCTATAGGTTAACCCGCCAAAGGTATAAAACTCTCCATTCCCACCTTTAAAGGGTATTGCTGCATTAAAAAACACATCCGTTTTTTTTAACTCTGGTTGCCCAACCGTCATTCCTAAATCTGGATTATCAGCTAACCATGACCCCCAGGTAGGGTCATTGGCAGCAACTCCAAATAAAACATCGTCTCCAGGCGTTCCGGCTCTATTGGTTTTGTCTTGTTCATAATACCCCACGGTAAAATTTAAATACCCTCCATTATCTCCAATGTTAATTGCTGTGTTTAGATCAACTCCAAAATTAAAACCATCACCTTCAGTAGTTACTCCAGTACTAGCATTAACAGTTGTATATTCAACATTCTTTTTTAGGACCATGTTAATAACCCCTGCTATAGCATCAGATCCATATTGTGCCGAAGCTCCATCGCGTAATACTTCAATTCTTTCTATGGCGGCCGCAGGGATACTTTTTAGGTCCACCCCAACTTCTCCTTTTCCTGGTGTATCATTAATGTACACTAAAGCGCTTTGGTTTTTACGCTTTCCATTAACCAAAACCAATGTTCTACTAGGGCCTAAGCCTCTTAAATCTGCTGGGTCAAAATGTGCGGTAGCATCAGAAATTGCTTGATTGGTAGAATTAAATGACGGTACTTTATAAGTTAACATTTTATCAATTGTAGGTTGCCCCGTATTACGTAATTCATCAACCCCAATGTTATCAATTGGAACTGGTGAATCCAAAATGGTTCTAGGCTTTGATCTGTTTCCTACTAAAATAACTTCATCGAGGGCAACTCCTGCTTGCATTGTTACATTCAACACGTTTCCTGTAACTGTAATTTCTTTCGAGTTAAAGCCAACATAAGTAATCACAAGTACGTCTCCTTTATTTGCTTTAATTGAATATTTTCCATCAAAATCGGCTGTTGTTCCTATAGAGGTGCCTTTAATAACTATAGAAACTCCTGGCAAAGGTTGGGAAGAATCATCGAAAATTGTTCCAGAAACTTGTTGTGCTAAAACTACATTTGATGCTCCAAAAAACATTAAAAGTGTAAGCAATTTGATAGATAATAGTTTGTTCATAATTTTTTATTTATTGAGTTAGTCATGCTAATATATCTAAATATTTTTTTAATAATCATCAAATACCTCCAGAATAATTATAAATTCTTTTATTAATGTTAAAAATATTACGAAAATGGCAATTTTGTAAATACAAAAAACCTCAACATGTGTTGAGGCTTTTTCAATAATAAAAATAAATAATAATACTATTTTAAGTCAAAACTTAATCTGGCAAATAAGAAACGACCACCAATTCCAAATTGTTGCGCTCTTCTTGACCAATCAAAACGACCACCACTTCTGTTGCCAAAGGCAGCATCAGCTCTGTCTGGATAAATATCTAACAAGTTGTTTGCTCCAACAGTAATGGTAGTGCTTTCGGCTACTTTATAACCAAAAGATAAATCGGTCACGATTTTAGAACCAAAAACCTGTTGGTTAGCTATGGTATTTGTTGCTTCTGTAACTTTCCCAAACCAAACATTTCTAAAGAATACATTGAATTTACCGGTTGTTAAACTATTTGTTAAGTTAACTTTAGATCGAGGGACAGCTTCTTCCAAATACACCCTGCTGTCTTCAGGAAAATAAGTTCCTACCAAACCTGCATTTTCTAATACTTCGGATGCTTTTATAGCTCCAACTTTTCTAGTTTGAGAAAATGTTCCTGATAAATCATTTTTTAATTTTGCAGAGCTTCCTATTCTAACATCTTGGGTAATCACAATATCCAACCCTTTTGATTCTGTATCAATGGCATTTGCGAAAAATGAAGCTGCAGAAGCATTGGCTTGTGATAATAAATTATCCAATTCAGTACCTGTTCCTGGGCCTTCAAATTGTCCAGTATAAACAACTCTATCATCAATTCCTACCCAATAGCCATCAACCGTTAAAGTTAAATGTGCTGCAGGCATTTTAGTTGTAAACCCTACACTGATACTTCTAGAGGTTTCTTCTTTTAATTTTGGGATGCCCAATAATTTAGCCGCTCTACTATCATTGGCAAAGGTTCCTACTTCTTGAGGGTTTCCAGCTTGATCAAATATTGTTGAGGTTGAGTTAAAATTTAATTGGTGCAGGGAAGGTGCCCTAAACCCCGTGTTAAATGCGGCTCTAAAATTAGTATTGTCACTAGCTTTAATCCTGGTGGCTAATTTAAAGTTAAGTGTAGAGCCAAAATCTGAATAATCTTCATATCGGGCAGCAAAGCTTAACAAAAAGCTTTCGGTAATATCCGATTCTATATCTAAATACCCAGCAATACTACTTCTGTTTCTTGATAGTTCATTGTTTGGGCCAAAGCCAGGAAAAACTTGGGAGCCTCCAGGCCTATTATTGTCAAAGAAATCCAATGATGGGACTTGAGAAGCCAAAGTAATGGCCTGACCGTCGGCCGTGTATTGTGCATAAGATGCCTGTTCACCAGCCACAATATCATAGGTCTCTACTCGATATTCAGAACCAAAAGCAACGTTTGTGCCTGCAAAAATATCATCATAAAATTTGCTGATATCTAAATTAGTGGTATTCTGGGCAAATGAAAACCCGCCAGCATCAAAAAATGTTGGCGATGCATTCTGCATAGACGCATTAAAGCTATTGCCTATGGTATAAAAGAACTCATTTCTTCCAAAGGTATTGCTAAAATCGACATCCCAATCATTTATTTTACCTTTAATGCCTACGGCAAGTGATTTGTCCCTAATATCAGAATTGATTTCCGGCAAGAATCCATTCATATAAGCCGGTGTATAGGTTCTCTCTTGATTAGGCAATCTGTAAAAACCAGCAGCATTTCCTTGTCTCGAACTTATTCCTGCAAATGAATACAATTCGGTACCTTGATCATCTAATGGCAATGAAAAGTTTGCAAAGAAACGGCCACCACGTAATGCAGATTGACCAACACGCATGTTAAAATCGCTTGCAACCAATCCACGTGCTGCCAATTCAGCAGCTGTATTATCAGCTCCTAAAACACCCTGTAAGTCTGCTTTGGTAGAAGCTCCGTTCAATGCAATTCCTGCTTCATTGGCATATTGAATAACATCTGAAACATCATCATCCAATAATTTAGATAAATCATAACCATCATTATTGGCAAATCGTTCTACAGTATTATATAAGTTAAAAATATCTCCTTCCCATGCTTTCATTCTGTTGTAATCTTCCCTCACATCAAAATCACCCGTAAAATTAATGAATCCACCTTTTTCTCCCAATGATAAACCATAATTGGCACTCACATTGGTGGTTCCACCATCAACGCCACCTGTTTGGTCGTTTGCGTTTTTTGTAAAATTTGCTCCAGTTGTAATGTTTAAATTTAATTCATTGGTGCTTCTTTTAAGTACAATATTAATAACACCAGCAATGGCGTCAGAACCATATTGTGCGGCTGCACCATCACGTAACACTTCAATACGTTGTATAGCTGCTGCTGGAATAGCATTTAAATCAGTTCCAACACTACCACGCCCAAAAGTTCCATTTACATTTACTAAAGATGAATTGTGTCTTCTTTTCCCATTGATTAAAACCAATACCTGATCTGGGCCTAAGCCTCTTAAAGATGCAGGGTCAATATGGTCAGTACCATCAGAAATGGTTTGTGTGTTTGATGTAAATGATGGTGCCACATAATTTAAAATTTGATTTAAATTTACCTGTGGCCCTGCGGTCAACAACTCGGTTACATCAATAACATCAACAGGTACCGCGGTGTCTGTTGCTGAACGGTTTGGGTTTCTTGTTCCAATAAGCACGACCTCGTTTAAAGCAACACCTTCATCAAGAGAAACCAAAATATTTCCTGCTTTTGAAACTACAACTTCTTGTGTATTATATCCAACAGAGGACACAACAATTGTAACTGGAAAACCAGTTATGTTTAATTTGAAATTACCATCAAAATCGGTAGTGGTACCGTTGGTAGTTCCTTTAATAATAACGTTCGCGCCTGGTAAAGGCTCATTTGTGTTTGCTATTGAAACTGTTCCTGTTAGGTTTCCTTGAGCCATAATAGCTAAAGGAAATAACATGATCAGCTACAAGTAAAACTTAGAAAGTAAAAAATTTTTCATATATGTTTTGGATTAATTATTAGACATGCAATATAAACTTTTAAAGTCAAAACTCCTCTCTAAAGTCAAAATTATTGCACACGCATAGTGTTTTTTAACAGTAAATATGTTAAAATTCTGAAGTTTATTTAATGATTTATTAAAAATAATGTAGCTATCTTACATATTTACAATAAAAACTAAATTTATTCATAAAGATTCTGATTGTAACCTAGTTAGTACTCAAAAAAAACAATAAAAAATTTGTACTCCATTGTAAATCCGTAAATTTGCACTTCAATTTTCTAAATATGTATCGAAGTCATAATTGCGGTGAATTAACCGCTGCAAATATTAATGAACAAGTAACGCTTGCAGGTTGGGTTCAAAAAACGCGTGACAAAGGGTTTATGTTATGGTTAGATATCCGAGACAGGTACGGCATCACCCAACTTATTTTTGATGAAGAACGCACCTCAAAAACAATTATAAATCAAGCAAAAACACTTGGTAGGGAATTTGTGATTCAAGTAAAAGGAACCGTGATTGAGCGTACTTCAAAAAATCCCAATCTTGCAACAGGTGCTATTGAAATTTTAGTTTCAGAATTAACCATTTTAAATAAAGCATTGTTGCCTCCTTTTACCATTGAAGACGACACGGATGGTGGAGAAGAATTGCGAATGAAATATCGTTATTTAGACATTCGCCGTAACCCAGTAAAAAACAGTTTGATTTTTAGACATAAAGTAGCACAAGCAGTAAGGAATTATTTGTCAAATGAAGGGTTTATAGAAGTTGAAACGCCTTACTTAATTAAGTCAACCCCGGAAGGTGCCAGGGATTTTGTGGTTCCTAGCAGAATGAACGAAGGTCAATTTTATGCCCTTCCGCAATCACCTCAAACCTTTAAGCAATTGCTTATGGTTGGCGGCATGGATAAATACTTCCAAATTGTAAAATGCTTTAGAGATGAAGATTTACGCGCTGACAGACAACCTGAATTTACTCAGATAGACTGCGAAATGGCGTTTGTGGAACAAGAAGATATTTTAAATGCATTTGAAGGGTTAACACGTCATCTTTTAAAAGAAATTAACGGAATTGAGATAGAAAAATTCCCTAGAATGCTGTATGATGATGCCATGCGATTATATGGTAATGATAAGCCAGATATACGTTTTGGAATGCAATTTGGTGAGCTTAATGAGGTTGCAAAACATAAAGATTTTGACCTTTTTAACAGTGCTGAATTAGTTGTTGGTTTTGCTGTTCCCGGAGGAAATAATTTCACCAGAAAAGAAATAGACCAATTAATTGATTGGTTAAAGCGCCCTCAAATTGGAGCCCAAGGCATGGTTTATTGCCGTTGCAATGACGATGGTACTTTTAAATCATCTGTAGATAAATTTTATAACGAAACAGACTTAGCTAAATGGGCTGAAATTACTGGAGCCAAAGCTGGAGATTTAATTTGTGTTCTTTCCGGTGACACCAATAAAGTGCGTGCACAATTAAGCGCTTTAAGAATGGAACTTGCAACACGATTGGGTTTGCGAAACCCTAAAGAATTTGCACCACTTTGGGTGATTGATTTTCCGCTGTTGGAATGGGATGAAGACACCAAACGATATCATGCCATGCACCACCCTTTTACATCACCAAAACCTGGCCAGCTGGAATTATTATCTACAAATCCCGGAGATGTAAAAGCCAATGCTTATGACTTGGTGCTTAACGGGAATGAAATTGGTGGTGGTTCTATTAGAATTCACGATAAAAAAACTCAAGCATTGATGTTTGATTATTTAGGCTTCACTCCAGAACAAGCTAAGGCTCAATTTGGATTCTTAATGGATGCTTTCCAATATGGTGCGCCCCCTCATGGTGGATTAGCCTTTGGTTTAGATAGATTAGTAGCTATATTAGCTGGACAAGAAATAATTAGGGATTTTATAGCGTTTCCAAAAAACAATTCTGGGCGTGATGTCATGATAGATGCCCCAGCACCCATTGATGATGCCCAATTAAAAGAGCTTCATTTGAAAATAAACTTATAGCTTTTTCAAGATGCCACCAAAAGTTCCTAAAAAATTAAGCCAATTAGCTGCAACGGCCATTTGTGGAAATGATATAAGTTCTTCTGTTTTATATGTTTCTGCTTTAGCCATTGCTTTTGCTGGTCAATATGCGTGGATAACCCTATTAATAGTGTCTGTAGTATTATTTTTATTCAGAAGCATTTATGGGGAAGTGGTTGGTGCATTACCTTTAAATGGGGGCGCCTATAATGCTCTGTTAAACACCACAAGTAAGTTAATGGCTTCTTTTGCAGCCACATTAACGCTTCTATCTTATATGGCTACGGCCGTAATTTCAGGTAATGAAGCCATTCATTATTTACATCATTTAATTCCATCAATGCCAATTATTTTGGCAACTGTTGGGTTATTGGCAATTTTTGCTATTCTTACCATTGGTGGTATAACAGAATCTGCTAAAGTTGCCATTGGTATTTTTATTTTTCATTTAACATCTTTGGTTATTTTAAGTGGTTTTATTGTTTTTTATTTGAACAAAAATGGGATTGGGCTCTTTTTTGAAAACTGGAATTTTACAGGAAATGGAGGCAGTATTACCAACGCTATCTTTTTTGGTTTTGCCGCCTCTATGTTAGGCGTATCAGGATTTGAAAGTTCCGCAAATTTTGTTGAGGAACAAGAAAAAGGAGTATTCCCTAAAACATTAAGAAACATGTGGTCCATTGTAAGTGTAATCAATCCCTTAATGGCCATATTTGCATTGGCTTTATTTACTATTCCAGTTTTACAAAGCAATGAATATCAAAACACATTATTGGTGGAGATGGGTAAACATGTTGGTGGTACCTGGGTTGCAACTTTAATATCTATTGATGCATTTTTAGTGTTAAGTGGTGCTGTATTAACCAGTTTTGTTGGGGTTTCTGGATTGCTTGAACGAATGACTTTAGATAGAATTTTACCTCAATTTTTCTTAAAGAAAAATAAAAGAGGAAGTTCATACAGAATTATATTAATGTTTTTCATTTTATCAGTTTCTGTATTGCTTATAACCAAAGGAAATGTGAAATTACTAGCTGGTGTTTATTCTATTTCTTTTTTATCAGTGATGGTTTTATTTGGGGTAGGCAATATTTTATTAAAAGTAAGAAGAGGTAAATTACCGAGACCTGAAAAAGCAACATGGTTAGCTGTTATTATTGCCATTGGCGCTGTAGGAATAGCACTTTACGGAAACATCATAATGGAGACAAAAGGTGATTTACCAAGTAATTTTGGCATTTTTCTTGATTATTTTATTCCTGCCATCATTTTTATTGTTTTTATGTTAAACAGAACTGTCCTGTTGGCATTTTTATTAAATGTTATACATTCCGTTTTTGATCCGATTCGTAGTTTGGTTTTGCAAACAGATAAAAAAATTCTTTCAACCATTCACAGGATAAATTCCCAGGAATTTGTATTTTTCACAAAAGGGGATAACATTGCAACTCTCAATAAAGTGATGCTTTACATTACTAAAAATGAGCATACCAAGAAGCTTAAAATTGTGTTAGCTTTAGATAAAAATGATGTTGTACCAAAAAACTTGGCTCAGGAAATTGATTTCTTGGACAGGGAATACCCCGAAGTGAACATCGAATTTATTATTGAAAAAGGAAAATTTAGCCCAGAATTAATTAGAACCTTATCAAAAAAATGGGGTATTCCAATAAACTTTATGTTTATTGGCTCCCCTAGTGATAAATTTCCTTATAGGGTTCAGGATTTGGGTGGCGTAAGGTTAATTATTTAAAATAATAAATGAATCAATCTAAAATTTTATTTACCAAATTTTTAAAATGGCGATATAAAAATATCTCCAACAAACAATTTACCAATATAGCCAGTGCTGTTATTGGTCTGTTAGCAGGACTTGGAGCTGTGGTATTAAAAAACTTAGTACACTTCATTAAGGAAATACTTGAAGGTGAATTTATAAAAGAAATCCATAGTGCCTTTTATTTTATTTTTCCAATTATTGGCTTATTATTAGTACTGATCATTATTAAATACATCATAAGAAAAAATGTTGGTCATGGAATTCCTTCAACATTATATGCTATTTCAAAGCTAAAAGGGATTATGCCTAGCCATCAAATGTGGGCCTCAGTAATAACAGCACCTATAACCGTTGGTTTTGGCGGGTCTGTAGGGCTTGAAGGGCCAACAGTTGCTACAGGTGCTGCTTTGGGCTCAAATTTTGCGCGTTTGTTTCATTTAAACCAAACTACAAGAACATTACTTATTGGCGCAGCAGCAGCAGGTGCCATGTCTTCCATTTTTAAAGCACCCATTGCGGCCATTGTATTTGCAGTTGAAATTTTTAGCTTAGAACTAACCTTGGCTTCCATGATACCATTATTATTGGCATCAATTACAGCTGTTTTAACTTCTTATTTCTTTTTAGGTGATGAAATTTTACTCCATTTTCAAATACAAGACAAATTTTCATTAAAAGATGTTCTGTTTTATATTCTTCTGGGAATTTCATCAGCAGGCGCATCCATATATTTTAGCAAAGTGTATTTTGGAATTGGAGATTTTTTTAAACGTTTTTCAAATCCATATCAACGCTTAATAATTGGCGGCGTGTTACTAGGGATCATCGTTTATTTCATTCCGCCTCTTTTTGGAGAAGGTTATGATACTATTAATAACATTTTAAAAGGAAGCATTGATGAAGTTTTAACAAACAACATATTTCATTCTGTAATTGAAGATATATGGGTTATTATCGCACTTCTTGTTGGTTTAATTTTATTTAAAATAGTTGCTACATCCCTAACTTTTGGGGCTGGCGGCATTGGTGGTGTATTTGCACCTACCCTTTTTACTGGAAGCATAACCGGATATGTTTTTGCATTGATCATTAATTATAGTCATATTTTCAATCATAAATTATCATCAACCAATTTTGCTATGGTTGGAATGGCTGGTTTAATGGCCGGCGTGTTACAGGCTCCTTTAACAGCTATCTTCTTAATAGCTGAAATTACTGGCGGTTATGAGCTTTTCGTTCCCCTCATGATTGTGGCATCCATCTCCTTTTTAATTACTAAACGATTTATTCCTCACAACATCTACGCCCATGAACTGGCAAAAAAAGGAGAACTGATCACACATGATAAAGACAAAAATGTGTTGATGATGCTGGACATCGATAAATTAATAGAAACCAATTTTATATTATTATATCCAGAAATGACCTTAGGTGATGTGGTAAAGAATGCCGTGGCAAAATCACCTCGAAATCATTTCCCTGTAGTAAGTGAAGAAAATGATTTTTTAGGGATTCTTACCATTAATGATATCAGGGGTATTATGTTTAATACAGAAATGTATGATACCATTACCGTAGAGTCTTTAATGCATGAAGGTTTAGATACAATTTATTATGAAAAAGATTCTGTAGAAGAAATTCTGAACAAATTCAAAAGAACTGGGGCATGGAACTTGGTCGTTTTAAAAAACAATAAGTATTCTGGTTTTATTTCTAAATCCAGGTTGCTAACGGCATACCGGCAACAGCTAATTAATTTTACTAAATAAACCCTCTAAAATGAAATACATCATTATCTTTTTGTTTTTAGTATCGTTCGGTAGCATTTTAGCAGGATATTTAATGGATTTAGACTGTTCAGAAAAACTGATTGGATTTGGTGTTTCTGGCTTATTTTTTATCGTTTTTCCATTATTCTCCTACTACAGATGGAAGGATAAAGATGTTAAAGATTATATCCTTACCAAAGAAAATTTAGATAAAATGCGTGAGCGCGAAGGGGATACAAGACAAAAATAATTTTTTGGGCGTTTTCTTTCAGGTTGTGCTTTCCGCGTTACATGCCAACCTGCTGTAATAGCTAACGCAAATTAATTCAAATTCCGTTTTTGTATAAAAAATCGTTTTAAAAGTTCAGCCGCTTCAACCTCCATGATACCTCCTTTTATAACTGTTTTAGGGTGCAGTTTCGTTTTTAAGTTTATACAACCCCGCTCCATATCCCTGGTGCCATAAACAATGTTTGAAATCTGACTCCAATACAAGGCTCCGGCACACATTTGGCAAGGTTCTAACGTTACATATAAGGTGCAATTTTGCAGATATTTGCCTCCTAAAAAATTGGCGGCAGCAGTAATAGCCTGCATTTCTGCATGTGCCGTTACATCATTCAAGGTTTCTGTTAAATTATGTCCCTTTGCTATAATCCGGTTTTCAATTACAATAACAGCTCCCACAGGAATTTCACCTTTTTCAAAAGCTATCTCAGCTTCTAAAAGCGCCTTTTTCATAAAATAGGTATCATCAAACGGGTCTAACATAAAAATTAAGTGAATAAAATAACAATGGAACGTTAACTATGTTTTCAAAAATACAATTTCATCTGTTAATATGTATTCTTTTTTTAGTTAGATGTCATGCTACATAATTTATTTTAGACCTATTAAATTTATTACTTTGGCATTTCAAATAGTACATTTGTGTCCTCATGACTAAAATTTTAAACAATATTAATTCCCCAAAAGATTTACGCCATCTTACTCAAGATGAATTACCTCAACTTGCCCAAGAATTACGTGAATTTATCATCAATATTGTTGCTGCCAAAGAAGGTCATTTAGGAGCAAGTCTAGGTGTGGTGGAATTAACCATTGCACTTCATTATGTGTTTAATACGCCTCATGACCAACTCATTTGGGATGTAGGCCACCAAGCTTACGGGCATAAAATTTTAACTGGCAGACGTGATGATTTTCACACTAACAGACAACTTGGAGGACTCAGTGGTTTTCCTAAGCGTGAAGAAAGTATTTATGATACTTTTGGCGTTGGGCATGCTTCAACTTCTATTTCTGCAGCTTTAGGGATGGCATTGGCTTCCCAACTAAAAAGCGATGAAGAAAAACAACATATTGCAGTTATTGGAGATGCATCCATTGCCGGCGGAATGGCTTTTGAAGGCTTGAATCATGCAGGCGTTACCAATGCTAATTTACTGGTTATTTTAAATGATAACGCCATTGGTATTGACCCAAGTATTGGTGCCTTAAAACAATATTTAACCCATGTAAAAAAAGGAACACCACAACAAGATAATATTTTTGAAGCTTTAAATTTTGATTATTCCGGACCCATTGATGGTCATGATATTAATAAACTAATTTCAGAATTACAGCGATTAAAAACGATAAAAGGACCCAAGTTTTTACACGTTATCACAACCAAAGGAAAAGGATTAAAACAAGCGGAAGAGGATCAAGTAAAATACCATGCACCCGGAAAATTTGACGTGCAAACGGGTAATGTTTTTACTAAATCTGATTTGATTCAACCACCTAAATATCAAGACGTTTTTGGATATACCATTGTTGAACTTGCAAAACAAAATAAAAATATTGTTGGTATTACGCCTGCTATGCCTACCGGTAGTTCATTAAAATATATGATGGATGAAATACCCGATCGCGCCTTTGATGTTGGAATTGCAGAGCAACATGCGGTAACGCTGGCCGCTGGTATGACAACCCAAGGAATGATTCCATTTTGTAATATTTATTCAACCTTTTTACAGCGTGCCTATGACCAAGTCATTCATGATGTAGCTCTCCAAAAACTGCCTGTTGTTTTTTGTTTAGACCGTGCTGGTTTAGTTGGCGAAGATGGCGCCACACATCATGGTGTTTTTGATTTATCGTACTTAAGATGCATCCCTAATCTTATTGTTTTTGCCCCAAGAAATGAAATGGAATTGCGTAATATTATGTATACCGCTCAACTTGGTTTACAACAACCTATCGCTATCAGATATCCCAGAGGGCGCGGTAGTAATTTAGACTGGAAACAACCATTCTCCAAAATAGACATAGGTATAGGTGTTCAACTTAAAGAAGGCAATAAATTAGCTGTTTTAAGTATTGGAACCATGGCTAATAATGCAGAAGATGCAATAAAAAGTTGCAATAAACCCGAGGAAATTGCACATTATGATATGCGTTTTGTAAAACCTTTGGATGAAAAATTATTGCACAACATTCTAAAAAAATATGAAAGTGTAATAACTATTGAAGATGGCACTATTATAGGTGGATTTGGAAGTGCTATTCTGGAATTTGCATCAGCTAATAACTATAAAAACAACATTAAAATTTTAGGTATTCCAGATACGTTTATTGAGCACGGAAGTGTATTGGAATTGCAACAATCCATTGGTTTAGATTCTGAAAGTTTGACAAATTATTTTAATGAGTTAGTATAAACTTGAGTTCGATTTATATCAACTTGAAATTGAATTATTTATGAATAAAAGGCAACCAGTTGTCTCCTTGACAAAAAATTAATATGCTAAAAATAAATAAGTTACATATTCAGAATTAATCAGACTCCCGTTATAAGAATCTTTTTCCAGAAGAATGATATTGTTGTTATCCGGCTATTTAATTCACATTAAATTTCCAAATTTGCCCTATCGTTTTTGCCCCAAAATTATCTAGAGTGTTGACTTTCCAATAATATGTTTTACCAGAAACTAAATTAACATTTGAAGTTTCAGTTGTCAAACCGCTAACAATTAAAGGAGGGTCTGAAGTTTCTCCAAAAAATAAATCGTAAGTTAATAGATCTCCTGTATTTGTATCTCCCCCAGCCCAATCTAAACTTATAGTACCAGCATTCACATTCACATCATAATCTGGACTAACCAAAGCTGCCGTAAATGGCGCATAATTTGACACACCTGCTCCTGCTGTATAAAATGCCAATGTTTCTGTTGGTTCTGCTTCATTACCTTTACTATCCATTGCTGTTACGCTCCAATAATAAGCAACTGCTTTCTCAAGCTCAATATTAATTTTTATGCTTGTAGATGTTCTCTGTTCAACAATTTCATTTAAATTTCTATCCCTAGCTATTGTAAGCCTGTATTTAACCGTATCGCCATCAGGATCTGTTGTGGCAATCCATTCAAAAGCAATATTATTATCTATACATAATAAATTTGCAGATGGATAAATTAATTGTGTTTGTGGTGGGGCAACATTAACTGGAGCTGCCGGTGGGTCATCTCCACCGCCTCCACAAGCAATAATTACCAATGCAAGTGTAGTTATTACTAAATAAGTTTTAAACGTATTTTTCATGTGTTTATATTTATTGTTTTAATGGTCACATGGAACATCCTTTTAAAAGCATTCCCTTTGGTATCGAGAATTCGATATGGATGTTTCATCTCCTAAATATTATTTAATGATTTTAAAAACCTTTGGTTTTTCAATATTAACTTTTACAAAATAGATTCCGCTATCAAACTTTTCAAAAGGAATTTCTATAAAATTAGATTGCCCTTTATTTAAAATTTGATTAAATACCAATTTTCCGCCAATGTTATAAATTTGAACAGGAATTTGTTTGTCATTACTAAAAGGCAAAGTCACTTTTAGCAAGTTAACCACTGGATTTGGGCTAGCTGCAACTTTTTCAAAGCTTTCTTTATTTATCATTGTTTTAAACGTTCCTTCACAAGCCTTAGCAGATGATATCTCAAGAGTTCCAGAAATTGGGGTTTCTATTTCGAAAGATTTCTCACTTGTTGTTCTTAAAGTTTGACCATTAAAGGTCACGTTAAATGGAGGGGTTCCTTGATCTATTATGATGGATGTTTTATCAGAATTATCCTCGATTTTTCCTAATACAACATTTAATACTTCAGCTACATCAATATTAATTTCAAAACATTGTTCAAAATCCTTTCCATCAACTGAAACACAGACTATATATGACCCAACCGCAATATCCACAAAGCTATAAGAACCTACAAACCCTTCTGATAAATTAAAACCGGTACCGGTAAGTGTTGCTGTATAAGTTACATAAGTCTCTTTAGTTGTTATATTAATAATCCCATTGTTTAAACCTTGACATGTCTCAGATATTATTTCCAGAGAAATATTATCTGGCGCTTCATAACTTGTATCGCAAAGATCCCCAATACCATTCCCATTTGTATCTTGCTGATCGGGATTGGCTAATTCCATACAATTATCTTCTAAATCAATAATACCATCATTATCAAAATCTTCACAAGCATCTCCAATGCCATTTCCGTCAGCATCTATTTGATCAAAATTCAATCTCTCTGGGCAATTATCGTTTATATCTATTATTGAATCTTTATCTGTATCTTGACAAACATCCCCAATACCATTTCCATCAATATCTGCTTGATCGGTATTGGCAAACTCTGGACAATTATCAATTCCGTTAGGTACCGTATCTCCATCTAAATCTCCATTGGGATCTAAAGTGAATTCTCCAGAAAAAACACCCCTGCCATAAGTTGATGCAAATACCATGTTATCATTTCTTAGATCCAAATCCGTCACTTTTACGTTGCTCATCCCGTTAAAAGCAGAATTCCAATCTGGAGCATCGGCCGAAAAATTATCTGTGTACCAAACACCTAGATCGGTGCCAACTATAACTTCGTTACTATTTAATGGGTTTTGCAAAATGGCCTTTACAGGTAAATCTGGCAAATTACCTTCTTTGTTTTTCCAGTTGGCACCCCCATCATTGGTATACCAAACATTAACTACACCATAATTATGCATCGTAACAAAAATTTCATATTCATTTCTGCCAAACTCGATATCAGAAACACTTCCTACAAAACTGGATCCCGAAATTTCATTCCAAATAGGTGTGCCGCCTTCTGCTTTTTCAATTTTTAACACGTCTCCTAAAATTGTTCCAACATACAGCGTAGAGGATGTTTTTGTATAGGGAGACACCGTTAATGCCGTTGGTCTCGATGTTAATAGATTGTTCGTTAGATCAACTTTAATAAGTGTGGAAGCATCTTTAATTCCAGAGTATCTTTTTATAATAGCATTTGCTCCAGATGAATAATTGGAATATAAAATATTCAAATTAGAATCTAATGCTTCAGGATTGATAAAAGAACCTTGAGCCGTACTTTCGTCATTTATAGTAACCCATTCACCTGTATCATAATCAAACAAGTATATACCATCGTTATAAACAACATTGGCAATAAAATATCTATCAATTCCATCTTGATCGAAAAAACTAAAAGCCCCATCGCCACCTACTGCCCTAAATGATTCATCAGGGCCATTTGGGTTTGAACTTTGAAAAACTTGTGTGCCATTATCTTGGGCGCCTGCAAGAAAATAATCCCCTGTTAATGCCGTTGTTGGTGCAACACCCACAGTGTAAAATTGTGTGACATTATAGCCATTATTGCGCTCCTCAATGGTAATCCCGCCATCACCGGAATAATATACACCGCCATCATTTCCAAAGAGTATTTTGCTAATATCTTCATTACCAAAAACAATAACGTGTTGGTCTGGATGAACTTCATTCAATCCAGTACTTGAATAATATTCAGTAATTTGGGACCAAGTAGCTCCCGAATCTACCGTTTTAAATAAGTCAATCCCCCCAACATATACTATGGCATCATCTAATGGGTTTGCCTTAATAATTAAATCATAAAATGCTTGCCCATTGGTAAAATCGTTTGCCGGTATTCCATCATATACATCGTTGGGCAAAGTCATACTGGTTGTGGATGTAAAACCATCCTCGGTTTTTTCCATAATTATGGGTGAAGTACCAGAGCCTTCTGCTAAAACATAAATTTTTTGTGCATCACTTGATGACGTTGTAATTTGTGTTCTATTACCTTCTGTGATTTCATAAGTTTTTTCAAATGTTACCCCATCTGATGATGATAACACAGTACCTCCGCCATCGCCAAAAACTGTACTATTAATCGTAGATATCCAAATTTTATTATCCGCTCCTACCTCAATATCATTGGGGCAGTACTTGTTTCCATTTGTTGTAAGTCCTAATGAAATTTCCTCCCAATTTAAACCACCATCAATAGATTTATATAATCCGAATTCTGGCCCACCAAGAAACGTTGTTGCATTGGCATCGGAATAGAATGAATCTCCTGCTGCTGCATATATTTCAGATACACCTGCGTTATCCCTAATTACGATATCATTTATGTGCTGAATGCCTGGAACAAGAATCCCTGTGAAATCACCATTTCTTGGGTTTAAGGATACGTTGACTGTTTCTGTGATTAAAGTCGTTTCTATTAAATCTCCATCTGCCTTGGTAATCATAACAGCTGGAATAGTAATAGAAGCATCCGATCCACCCATAGGAGTTGGAGCACCATCTATATTATTCATAACAATAGCCGCGATAGCTCCAGCATTTTGTGCGTTTTTAACTTTATCAGTAAAATTACAGCTTCCTCTTCTAATTAGGGCTATTTTTCCGTTAATGCTTGCCCCATTAACCAATGCATTACACCCTTCTGTTGGCAATACTGTACTATCATCTACCAATACAACATCTGCCGTAATAACAGCCGTAATTTGTGATCCAAAATTACTTGTTGGTTGATATAAATAATCTCCAGCAATTGCTACTGGAGAGTTTATCGATAAATTTGTAGCAGATTGATAAAAACTATCCCCGCTGATCCCTCCAAAAACATTAACCCATGTACTGCCCCTATCAGTTGATTTCCAAACACCATTACCATTAACGTCTCCGCCAACATAAGATTCCCCTGTACCAACATAAAAAATATTTAAATTATTAGGATCGTAAGCAATGCTTGAAACGGCTAAATTTTCTGGAATATCCAATTTTTGCCATTGAGATACTGCATTGGAAATATTCGTGTTTTTCCATAAACCTCCACTAACACCTCCCGCAAAAACAATTTCATTAGTAGCATCATTAGGATCAAACATGACAGCCCTAGTTCTGCCTCCCACATTATTAGGCCCTCTTTCTATCCAATTGTTATCTGCTTTGTCACCTGGGACTTTTGCAAAACCACCCTGACCTCGTCTCTTAGCGAGTCCTTCCTGAATATATTTTAAATTTTCTGAAGTAGGTTTTCCTAAAGCAGGGTTCATTGTAAGTTCCCATTGCTCTTCAAAATATTTATTGGGTGGTATCCCCTTTGCCTTCCTTTGTTCTTTGCTTAGCTTAAGTGTTTCTTTAAATGGGCTATTTCTTAAAAACTCTTCATGTTGCTTTCTCAATTCAGCTATTTTATCATAGGATTCATGATTATTGTTTTTTACAATAAAAACCACTGTAATTAAAATAGCAAGTGACAGTAAAGAAAATAAAGTTTTTTTCATTTTAATTTTTTCTAAATATCCATTATTATAAAAAATCATATTAGTTTATTTGAAACCCTCTTATTTTATTAAATAATAAAATAGCATTACTATCAGACATAATAGAAACAAAACTACATACAGTTAAAATTCTTTGATATAAAGAATCTTCGTTTTTTTGGTGAATTTCAGGCAATAATCGTAATATTAAATTGTTGTAATTTGAAGACGAATTTGAATAAGAACCGTTAACAGCTGTTATGAAAACGCTTAATAATTCAGACAACACCCTGTAGCCTGCAATTTCCTTTTCAACAACCTCTTTGCTTTGATATACCTTCTCTACACTTACTTTAATAATGTCATTAATTTGAGCTTCGTATTTACTTTTATCTAATAATGCCGATTGAAACGCACCTTTTAAAATAAATTCCTCATGATTCATAAAAATAGTTACCACTTCATTAATTAAGGTGTTTATTGCTAAAGCTCGCAAGTAACTAACTCTGTCTTGTGTGTTTTTTAACTGGTGATATTTCTTGGTATTTATGGTATCACGCACCAAATTAATTAAGTATTCAAGGGCAAACTCTTCTTGTATAAGACCTAAGTTAATACCGTCTTCAAAATCAATAATCGTATAGCAAATATCATCGGCTGCTTCGACCAAAAATGCCAAAGGATGACGAGAAAAACTTATATTTTTTTCGCTTCTTTTTACCAAGCCCAATTCATTAGCCACATTTAAAAACCCGTCTTTTTCAGATTGAAAAAAGCCGTATTTTTTATCGCATATATCCTTGGTTGGTTTTTTAGGCAAGGACTCTTTTGGGTATTTCATAAAAGCTCCCAATGTTGCGTAGCTTAATCGTAAACCACCTTCTCTACCTTCTCTGCTATCAGTTAAAATTCTAAAACCGTTCGCATTCCCTTCAAAATCACATAAATCTTGATATTCTTTGTCGGTTAATTGCCCTTTAAACTCTTTTCCTTTCCCTGTTTTAAAAAATTCACCTATTGCTTTTTCTCCCGAATGCCCAAAAGGCGGATTCCCAATATCATGGGCCAAAGATGCTGCAGCTACAATAGCTCCAAAATCATTTGCTTGATAGCCATGAACTGTTTGTAAATGAGGATGTTTTTCTAATAATTTCTGCCCAACTTTTCTACCAATAGATCGTCCTACCACACTTACTTCCAAGCTATGTGTTAAGCGTGTATGTACAAAATCGGTTTGTGACAATGGAATGACTTGTGTTTTATCTTGAAGGCTTCTAAATTCAGAAGAAAAAATTACCCTGTCATAATCCACTTCAAATCCCAAACGGGTTTCATCCTGTTCTTTTCGAATGCGTTTATTGGTATCGCCAAAGCGTTTTAAGGATAGTAATTGTTCCCAGTTCATTTTTCAAATTTAGTAGTGGCAAGATAACTAAATTCAAGAAAAATAACGTGTAAATTTAGTAACATTAAGGTAACATTTTAATGACGGTTGTTTAATAATGACATAACATATTGGTAATATTTAAACTGTTTATTTGTACCATATTATTATAGATACAATATGAAACACGTTTTTACATTTTTATTTCTAATGTTTTCAAGTTTAACCTTTGCCCAAAATATGGGTTTAATTGTTGGAAAAGTAGTTGATAAAGAAATGAATCAAGAGCCTTTAATTTACGCTAATATTTCTATTAAGGGAACGCCTATAGAATCAGATTCAGATATCACAGGATTATACATTCTTGAAAATTTAAAAGACGGTAATTATACTTTGGTTTGCAGTTTTATTGGATATGAAACTAAAGAACAAAATATCCAGATAGTTTCTGGTCAACCTACTCAAGTTAATTTCTCATTAGAGCCAACCACCATTTCTTTACATGATTTGGCCTCTTTAAATACTATTGCTAAGGATGTTGATAAAATATCTGTAGCCTTAAATAATTAGTCATTCTTAATATAATTCTAAGAGGCTGTCTAAAAAGTATATATTAACGTCATTACGAGAAATTTTTATTCCGAAGTAATCTGTAAAGCAACTACTTGCAATTTGCAGATTGCTTCATTTCATTCGCAATGACGACTTTTTAGACAGCCTCTTCTATTTAAGCTTTTACCAAAAAAATATAGGTTTTAAAACAGTTTGTTTAGTTATCCATCCTTTTTTTAAAAATCCAATAAAAGTTCAACGCCCCCATTAAGCCAAACTATTACTTCTTTTCTTAATGTTAAATTATTGTTTCCAAATCAATTTTTTTTGCACGACTTAGTTAACGTTTAGCTAACGCTTTCATCACTATTGTTTAATGGTTAGGTAACATCCTGTTTACAGTTTGTGACGTTATTTGCGTCATCAAATATTAAGATAACCAATGAAAAAAAATATACTATTAATTTTACTTTTTACATCCATTTTTTCCTTTGCTCAAAACACAGGTTCTATTGTTGGAAAGCTAACAGATAAAGAATATAATGATGAGCCGCTCGCTTTTGCAAACGTTTTGATTAAAGGAACAATTAAAGGAACAACATCAGATATAGATGGCTTATATGGTTTTGATAATTTAACGCCTGGTTCTTTTACCTTAATTTTTAGTTTTGTTGGTTATGAAACGCACGAAATTAAGGTTCAGGTTTTAGCAGGAAAGGTCACTGAAGTTAACGTGCCCATGGGAGCGAGTGCGGCTTCTCTAGATGAAATTGTAATTACAACCACTACAAGAAAAGAAAGCGAGACGGCCTTATTATTAGAACAAAAAAATGCTGTCGAAATGAAACAAGCTATAGGCGCGCAAGAGCTTTCTCGAAAAGGTGTTAGTGACGCTGCTTCTGCTGTAACAAAAACTTCTGGTGTATCTGAACAAGAAGGTGTAAAAAATGTTTTTGTAAGGGGTTTAGGGGATAGATATAACTCTACATCTTTAAATGGATTGCCATTACCATCTGAAGATCCTGAGTACAAAAATATTTCGCTAAAGTTTTTTTCTACAGATATTATAAAGAGCATTAATGTAAATAAAACTTTTACCTCTAGCTTATATGGTGATGTTGACGGAGCTAATATTGATATTTCATCACAGGATTTGAACAAACTCAAAACACTCAGTATATCATTTGGTAGTGAAATTAACTCGAACGCCATCAATACCAATAAGTTTTTGGTTACAGACGGTCAAAATTATTTAGGATTATTGGAAAATGGTACTGGCTACCCTATTTCTGATTTGAATACATATAAATTTGACACTAGTTTTAAGCCAAAAAAACAAGAAAATCCTGTCAATACAGACTTTTCTTTAATTGCCGGAAGAAAATTCAATGTTGGTGAAAACAATTCATTAAGTGTGTTTGGAGTTGTGATTTTCTCTAATAGTTATACTTATTCACAAGGAAAAACGGGTGCTGTAAATGCTATTGGGCAAATAGGTCTAGATTTAGATTTCAAGAAATACAAATATCAAACTTCCCAATCCGGATTAGCAAACGTAAAGTATAAATTTGGCTCAGGTAATAGCATTACCTATAATGGTTTGTTAATACATGATGACAATTCTACTGTAGGTGATTATGTAGGATTTAAACCTGGTATAAACGACAATAATAACGCCACAAAATCATTTATTAGAAGGCAACAAGTAAACGATAATGTGCTGTTTTCAAACCAACTTATTATAAATTACAAAATTTTTGAAAAATTGGATTCTAACATTGGTCTTTCCTATAACAAAATTAATGCTTCAGAACCAGATAGGAGAACCAATTCTTATGATTTTCAAGAAGCCAAAAACAGGTACGTTGTGGCAACCAATAGTTCTTCATTGAACAATCGGTTTTTCTCAACCTTAAAAGAAGATGACCTTACTGGCAAAATAGATTTAGTTTACTCTCTTAACCCCGAAGAAGAATTAGTAACAAAGTTTGCATTTGGTGGAAACTATAGAAAAACCGATAGAACTTTTAATTTCACACAGTTTAACTTCGATTTTCCTTTAAATACAAATTTTATAGAAATTGATGATCCAGATGCTGTTTTTAACCAAACTTTTGTTAATAATGGCGCTTTTACAATTGAAACATCTAGGGGGTTCGGAGCGAATGCTTTTGACCCATTTTTCTACACAGGAAAAAGAGATATTATTGCAGGTTATTTACAAATAACTTATCCTTTAAGTGAAAAGTTCACCCTTCAAGTTGGCGTTAGAAATGAAAATGTGAAGCAAAAAGTAGAATGGGACACCAATTTATCAAGTAGCAGCACCCCAACAATAGGGCCTTCAGAGTTAAACAAAAATTATATTTTACCTAGTTTAACCACAAAATACAGCTTTTCTGAAAAAAGCGTGCTTCGCTTTGCCGCAAGCCAAACTTATACATATCCACAGTTTAAGGAAACTGCACCATTTTTATATGAAGATGTTAACTTTACAAGCTTTGGAAATCCAGACTTGATACCTTCCACAAATTATAATTTTGATTTAAAATATGATTTTTATCTTTCAAAATCTGAAATTATTTCTTTAGGAGCATTCTATAAGTTAATCAAAGATCCTATAAACAGGATCAGTGTTGCTGCTGCTTCAAATGATTTATCGTATGCAAACCTGGGAGATGCCTTTGCAACTGGATTAGAAATTGAGGCTAGAAAGACTATTTTTAATCATATTGGAGAAACAAAAAACAATAGCCTTGCTTTTGGATTGAATGCTTCATATCTATATACTAAAGTAAAGAATATTGATAGTCCAAATGATAGAATAACAATTCTATTTACAAACCCTAATTCTAAACTGGAAGGTGCATCACCGCTATTGATTAATTCTGATCTTAGCTATATCTTTAGCAACAAGTCAGTAAGTTTAACATCTTCATTGGTATTCAATTATTTTTATGATAAAGTGTTTTCTATAGGAATTTCAGATAGTGAGAATATTGTAGAGAAAGCAATACCAACCCTCGATTTCGTAAATAAATTTGAGATAATAAAAAATAAAATAGGAATTAATATTTCCTTTAAAAACATTCTGAACCCTAACTTTAAATTAACCCAAGAAACTACTAATGCCAACGTAACCAAAGAGTCCGTTGTTAGCAGCTATAAAAAGGGTTATTTCGCAAGTGTTGGTGTTTTTTGGAATTTATAAATAAACCCTTTTACTAACTATTAAAATTTTAAAAAAATGAACGTAATTAAAAAAAATCTTTTATTATCAATTTTTGCCGTATTTGCTGCCGCATGTAGCAGTAGTAATGATCCAACTCCAACTCCAACCACTGAAACTAAAGATGGCGTTATTACATCTCTTACAGATGTTGATTATGACCCAACTAGCTTGAAAGGCGATATAAAAGGTAATATTTCTTTACCTGCTGCTGAGTACATTTTAGACGGCGCTCTAGTGGTTAAAGATGGTTTTACATTAACTATTGCTGCAGGCGCAACTTTTAAAGCTAGACCAGGGGGAACCGACGTTTATCTTGCTGTTGAACAAGGTGCAAAAATGGACGCTATTGGAACTGCCACTTCCCCTATTGTTTTTACTTCTGGCTCTGGTAATCCAAGATCTGGTGATTGGGGTGGTATCTTAATTATTGGTAAAGCCCCTATTAGTGGTGGCGGAACTGCTACAACTGAGGTAGTTAACTTTACTTTTGGTGGTACTGATGCTGCGGATAACTCAGGAACTCTTTCTTATGTTTCAGTATTATACACTGGTGCCAGAATCAACAGTGATAAAGAATTTAACGGTTTCACGTTCTACGGTGTTGGTAGTGGAACAACTGTAAACAACATCGCTTCTCTATATGGTGATGACGATGCGGTTGAATTTTTTGGTGGTACAGTAAACGTTACCAATTTATTGGTGGTGAATGCTAAAGATGATATGTTTGACTGGACTCAAGGCTACACTGGTACAATTGATAATGCTTATGGTATTAGAGAACTTGGCTACAATGATGTTAGCTCTGACCCAAGGGGTATGGAAGGAGATGGTAACTTTGATGGGCTTTCCCCAACGCAATCAGGTCAATCTAACCCAACTTTAAAAAATATTACCATTGTTTCAAATTCAGTTATTGAATTATCTGACGTCATTAAAGTTAGAAGAGGAAGTAGTGCAACTATAACAAATACATTGGTTCTTTGGGGTGATAGTGCTCCTGCTCCAGGTGATTTTGTTGATTGTACTGATTCTAAAGGTGATGCAGCCGCTTCAACTTCGGTTACAGTTAACGGTAGTGGCATTAACCTTAATGTTACTGATAATAAGCCTGGTGTTAATAACGCAACTATTAATGCTTCAGTTGGCACTACCGGTGGTGCAACTACTTCTGTTTTTGCTTGGACTGGATATGAGATTTTGTAATTGCTAAGCAAATTAAATACATAACCAAAAAGCATCCCAATTGGGATGCTTTTTGGTTTAATGATCTTGTTATCACTTGATTTCCGATTCTTTTAAATTAGCAATAACATTCGTGTTATAATCTACTTCTTTTACTGTTTCTTTTGTCCAGTAAAACCATTTGCCGACTTTTTTACCATTATCATAATTTGCAGAAATAATTTTTTTGCCTTCTGTGTCAAAGCTTAACCACTCACCTTGTAGTTTACCGTCTGCCGTATAAGTTCCTGTTTGACTTACTACGCCATTGTCATGATAATAAACAACTTCAATTAAATTAGTGTCTTTGTTAAGTTTTAAATCTCTCTTTTGTTGTGCAAAAGAAACCACAGTAATTAAAAAGGCAAAATAAAATAATACTAATTTCTTCATAATTATGGGGGTTTTAACATTATAACTCAAATATACAAATTTGATAACTTTAAAACAACACCTACATAACGTTAAGATAACATTAAGTATGTAACGTATTGTTTTTCAATCAATTAATAATTGAAGATTTAACATTGGAATATTAATAATTACTTAATGTTCCCTTTACAATGGTGTAAATTAAAACCATTATATTTACTTTGTCTTAAGACAAAACAATTTAGTTATTCATATAATCTATTAGTTTTTGTCGACTACATTATCATGATTTCTAATGAGCTGCCTTAGGCCAGGGCAGCTTTTTTATGCAATAATAATATTAAGGAAACATTAAGTTAACATTAGTAGTAGTCCTTTGCAACGACAAAAACTAATAAAACATTAAATGAAAATTAAATTATCGCTAACATTATTAATGATGTCATTATCATTATTGGGTTTAGCCCAAGAAACTCAAGCGCCAAAATTTGGAAAAGGACTTTTTAATTTGGTAGGGAAAGATAGTAGCTGGACCATGAAAGTGGCTGCAAGAATGCAATTTTTAACGGTTGTGGACTGGGACAACCAAGACGGAAAATATATTGACCCACAATCAGAATTTACCGTTAGAAGAGCGCGATTAAAGTTTGATGGATTTGCTTATTCTCCAAAATTAGAATATAAATTAGAATTAGGATTATCAAATGATGACATCTCAGGCGCATCAGTTTATACAGGTAATGCCCCAAGATATATCCTGGATGCGGTTGTAAAATGGCATTTTGCTAAAAATCTGGAATTATGGTTTGGACAAACTAAATTACCGGGGAATAGGGAACGCGTAATTTCTTCAGGCAATATGCAATTTGTTGATCGTTCTTTATTAAATAGTCGCTTTAATATAGATCGTGACATAGGATTTCAATTAAGACATCATTTTAATTTAACTGATAGTTTTATAGTTAAAGAAATATTTGCGTTATCTCAAGGAGAAGGCAGAAACATTACTACAGGAAATTTAGGGGGACACCAATATACCACTAGAGTAGAATTATTACCTTTCGGTGATTTTGAAAGTGATGGCGATTATTCTGGAGGTGATTTAAAAAGAGAAGAAACACCTAAATTGGCTTTAGGAGTATCTTATGATTACAATAATAATGCGGTGAAAAACAGAAGTAATCAAGGTTCTTATATGACTAATGATATTGGCTTTTATGAAACCAATATAAACACCTTGTTTATTGATGCTATGTTCAAATACAACGGATTCTCTTTCATGGGAGAATATGCTAACAGAGACTCTAAAGATCCTTATGCCAAAAATTCTGATGGTTCTTTAACAGGAAGTGAAGTTCAAGTTGGAAATGGTTTAAATCTTCAAGCGGGATATTTGTTTAAAACCAATTGGGAATTAGCCGGTCGTTACACCAATATCGCTTATGATAAAACAATCACCGGACGAGATGTAGAAAATCAATACACTTTAGGCGTGTCAAAATATATCGTTGGGCACAAACTTAAAGTACAATCAGATATCAGTTATTTAGATTTTGGATCTAATGACAAATTAATGTATAGATTACAATTTGATATTCACTTTTAATAATAAAAACATGAAAAAAAGCATAATCATTATCGCAATAGCTTCCTTGAGCATTGCTTGTGGAAACAAAAAAGAAAATAAAGATGGTAGTCAATCTATTGAATTGACAGGGTCTGTATCCATTGATGGTTCTGGAACAGTATTTCCAGTATCTGAGGCGGTTGCAGAAGAATTTTTAAAAGTTGAACCTAGAGTAAAAGTAACCGTTGGCGAAAGTGGAACTGGTGGTGGATTTAAAAAATTTGGAGCTGGAATTACAGATATTAGTGATGCTTCACGTGAAATAAAAGGAAAAGAAATTGATCTTTGTAAAGAAAACGGTATTGAGTATGTTCAATTAACCGTAGCTTTAGATGGTATTACTGTAGTGGTAAGCAAAGAAAATACCTGGGCAACAACCATGACTACTGAAGAATTGAAACAGTTGTGGGAACCTAACAGTAAAATAACTAAGTGGAACCAAATCAGAAAAGAATGGCCAAACGAAGAAATTCACTTATACGGCCCAAACACTTCTCACGGTACCTATGATTTCTTTACAGAAGTTATTATGGGTGAGTCAGGAGCAAGTAGAACCGATTACAATGCTGTTTCAGATTACAATGTTGCCGTTCAAGGTATTGAAAAAGATAAATATGCGTTAGGTTACTTTGGATTATCTTATTACGAAGAAAATAAAGATAAACTGGGTGTTGTAGCCATTGATAACGGGAATGGCCCAATTTTACCAAGTATTGAAACAGTTGCAAATAATAGTTATGCTCCTTTATCGCGTTCCTTGTTCATCTTTGTCAGCAAAAAATCTGCTCAAAGACCTGAAGTGAAAAAATTTGTGGAATTCTATTTAGATAACGCTCCTGAATTAAGTAAAGAAGTTGGTTATGTGCCCATGCCAAAAAGCGGATATGATGCCCAGAAAGAAGCATTCAAGAATGCTATTAGTGGACAATAAAAGCAATAAATATATGTTGAGGCTGTCTAAAAAGTATATCTTAACCGTCATTACGAGAAATTTTTATTTCGAAGTAATCTGTAAATAAACAATTTACAGATTGCTTCATTCCATTTGCAATGATGCCTTTTTAGACAGCCTCAATTTCTATATATGAAATTAAAAGAAAAAATAATTGAGTTTTTGTTGAAGCTTTGTGCTTCAATAACCATACTTACTACTATTGGCATCATTGCTGTCCTTTTGTTTGAAAGTATTTCTTTTTTTAAAAGTGTATCAATATTGGAGTTTTTCTCAGACACGCAATGGACGCCTTTATTTAGTGAAAAACATTTTGGTATTTTATCCTTACTGTCCGGAACATTTTTAACATCGGCCATTGCCATTGCTGTTGCACTTCCTATTGGGTTAACCATTGCCATTTATTTAAACATGTATGCGCCAAAAAGTTTTAGAAAAACCTTAAAACCTTTTTTAGAAATTTTAGCTGCGATTCCAACGGTTGTCTATGGTTTTTTTGCACTCTCAATTGTGACGCCATTTTTACAAACTATATATCCGGATTTAGAAACATTTAATTCTTTATCTGCAGGTTTGGTCATGGGGATTATGATTATACCTTTTATTTCATCGTTAAGTGAAGATGCTTTATATGCCGTCCCAAAATCGTTAAAAGAAGCGGCATTCGGTATGGGCTCCACACGTTTTCAAACGGCAATAAAAGTCATGGTTCCGGCTGCCTCTTCTGGCATCATAGTTTCTGTAATTCTAGCAATATCAAGAGCCATTGGTGAAACCATGATTGTTGCTATTGCAGCAGGCCAACAAGCGCAATTCTCATTAAACCCAACCATCCCAACCCAAACAATAACATCATATATTGTTCAAGTAAGTATGGGTGATGCACCTCAGGGTTCCATTGAGTACAAAACTATTTTTGCAGCAGGATTAACCTTGTTTTTGTTTACCTTTTTATTAAATACGGTGAGTTTTTGGATAAAGAAAAAGTATCAAGAAAAATATGAATAATTTACAAAAAAACAGACTCATTGATGCCGCTTTTAAAATGGTTGGTATGTTATGTACTTTATTAGGCATCCTTATATTGGTTATTTTATTATATAATATAATCCGTGTAGGTTACACGCGTGTGAATTGGGATTTTATATCAAGTCTACCCTCACGAAAACCAGAAGAAGCCGGTATTTATACTGCGATTATTGGCACATTGGATTTGATGTTGCTTACCATTATTTTTGCGATACCAATTGGTATTGGTGCAGGCCTTTATTTGGAAGAATATGCTAAAAAATCACGACTATCAACATTATTGGAAATTAACATTGCAAATTTAGCAGGTGTTCCTTCCATAATTTATGGACTGCTTGGTTTAGGTATTTTTGTTCGCTTTTTCGGATTTGGAGGCAGTATTTTATCTGGTGCATTAACATTATCGCTATTGATTTTACCCATAATAATAGTGGCCACAAGAGAAGCAATAAAAGCTGTTCCACCTTCATTAAAAGAGGCTTCTTTCGCTTTAGGGGCTTCAAAATGGCAAACTTTACAAAAGGTTGTATTACCTTCATCCTTTGGTGGCATTTTAACAGGTATTATATTATCTTTATCAAGAGCCATTGGTGAAACAGCACCATTAATAGTAGTTGGTGCCATGGCTTATGTACCCTTTGTACCACATTCATTATTTGACACATTTTCAGTATTGCCCATGCAAATATTTACATGGACCACACGACCACAAGCAGGATTTGCCATAGCTGCAGGGGCCGCAATTATAATTTTATTAGGCATTACTTTTTTAATGAACGGTATTGCTGTTTATCTTAGAAATAAATGGCAAAACAAATTGCAATAACTATGGAAACAATTATAGAACAATCACTACCTATGGATGAAATAGTAGACAAATCATTAAAAAAAACACATACTATTGAAGTAAATGGTGCCAAAGTATGGTATGATGATTTTATGGCCATAAAGGGCATTGATATGATGATTAAACCAAATACCGTGACATCGTTTATTGGTCCTTCCGGTTGTGGAAAATCTACCTTTCTTCGCTTATTCAATAGAATGAATGATTATGTTGATGGGTTTAGAATGGAAGGGAAAATTAAGGTTAACGGAAGAAATATTTATAAAGACAAAGTGCATGTAGAAGAGTTGCGCAAAGAAATTGGTATGGTTTTTCAAAAGCCAAACCCATTTCCAAAATCAATCTTTGAAAATGTAGCTTATGGATTAAAAATACAAGGCATCAAAGACAAAAAGCTTATTAATGACCGTGTTGAAAAAGCCTTAAGGCAAGCTGATCTTTGGGAAGATGTCAAAGACAATTTAAAAAAATCTGCTTTAGCCCTTTCTGGGGGACAACAACAGAGGTTGTGTATTGCCAGAACCTTGGCTGTAGAACCATCAATTATCCTTATGGATGAGCCTACTTCAGCACTTGACCCTATATCTACATCAAAAATTGAAGATCTTATCTTTGAATTAAAAGAAAAGTACACCATAGTCATTGTAACACACAATATGCAACAAGCCAGTAGAATTAGTGATTATACAGCGTTTTTCTATTTAGGAAATCTTATTGAATTTGACAAAACAAAAAATATTTTTACAAACCCAAAACAACAACAAACCGAAAATTACATTACAGGACGTTTCGGATAATAATATAAATTATGCAAAATGTAATATACCATCGTGACATTTTAAATCAAAGCGGCATTGATATGCTTTCCCTTTGCAAAGGTCAATTGGAAAAAGCTAAAGAGTCTTTTGTAAATCACGACAGTGATTTAGCAGAAGAAGTTGTTCGAACCGAAACCAGAGTAAATGCGCTTGATTTAAAAATTGAAAAAGATTGTGAGAAATTCATCGCTCTTTATACGCCAGTTGCTATAGATTTAAGGTTTGTTATTGCGCTTCTTAAAATAAATTCTGAATTAGAACGTATAGCTGACCACGCCTATAGTATTTCTAAATACGTTATAGATATTGATACGGTCATCCCACCACATTTATTAAAGGCAGTCCAATTTGACACCATGTTCGAAACAGTCATGAATATGTTGGATCATGTTACCGAAGCTTATGAAAACAAAAATGTAAAAATTGCCCGGAAAGTATTTAAAAAAGATAGAATATTAGATGATTTAAATATAAAATCATTCACTGTTTTAGAAGAAGAAATAAAAAAAGACAACGGTATTATTGCTGAATCATTAATTTTGTTTTCCGTTGTAAAAAAATTAGAACGCGTAGGGGATTTAATTAAAAATATTGCTGAAGATATTATTTTTTATATAGATGCCGAAGTACTTAAGCATCAAAAAAAGAAGTAAATACAATCCAAAACCCATTATTTAAAAAGTTTATTTTTTTTAATTTGTAACTTTTTAATAACATTGGAAAATATTAATTAAGTAATTTTGCCCAATTAATATTTATAAAATTCTTATGGAAAATATTTACTTGTATATGATTATTGCATTGGCCATTTTAGCAGTTGCTGATTTGGTAGTTGGTGTAAGTAATGATGCTGTAAACTTTTTAAATTCGGCCATAGGCTCTAAAGCCATTTCATTTAGAACCATCATGATTGTGGCAAGTTTAGGAATTGGAATTGGCGCCATATTCTCAAGTGGCATGATGGAAGTGGCCCGTAAAGGCATATTCAATCCTGGAGAATTTATGTTTAGTGAGATCATGATAATTTTTCTGGCGGTCATGATTACCGATATTTTATTATTGGATTTTTTCAACAGTATTGGTATGCCAACCTCTACTACGGTTTCTATTGTATTTGAATTACTGGGTGCTGCAGTAGCCATTTCGCTTATTAAAATTGGCCATGATGGTGACAGCTTTAGTGATCTTTTAAATTATATCAATACATCCAAAGCTTCAGAAATTATATTTGGAATACTCCTCTCGGTCATAGTTTCATTTACCGTTGGGGCATTTGTTCAATGGATTGCAAGGTCATTACTATCTTATAATTTTGAACGAAAGGCAGCATGGGTTGGGGCCTTATTTGGTGGTATTGCCTTAACATCTATTACCTATTTCATTTTTATGAAGGGTATTGGTGGGACTAATTACGCTAAACAAACTTTTGATATTACCGGAGGTGAAACTATTAAAGATTTTTTAGAGCAACAAGTACTTTTAATTGTTATGATAAGTTTTGTGTTTTGGTCGCTGTTATCATATACATTAATTCTTTTTGCCAAAACAAATATTTATAAGTTAATAATCCTTGTTGGTACTTTTGCCTTAGCACTAGCATTTGCCGGGAATGATCTTGTGAACTTTATTGGTCCTACAACTGGTGCTTATCAAGCTTATTTAGATTTTATGAATCCTGCCATTAATACACTTGGGTTGTCTGCTTCAGAATTTTCAATGCATAGTCTAAGTACAAATGCGAATACACCAACCTTATTATTGGTATTTGCCGGGTTAATCATGATATTAACGCTTTGGTTTTCTACAAAGGCTAGAAATGTGGTGAAAACTTCACTTGATTTATCAAGTCAAGGTGAAACAAAAGAACGTTTTCAACCCAACTTTTTATCTCGGGTGTTTGTAAGATCTGCCATATTAATGTCTCAAGCGTCTGCTTACATTTTACCAAGCTCATGGCAGGTTAAAATTGACAAACAATTTGAAGCGCCGGTAATTGCCCTTAATAGAGACAAGAAGTTTGAACTTCCAGCCTTTGATTTGGTTAGAGCCGCTGTAAACTTAATGGTTGCTGCGGTTTTAATATCCATAGCAACATCCTATAAACTACCTCTTTCAACAACCTATGTTACTTTTATGGTTGCTATGGGAACCTCGTTAGCTGACAGGGCTTGGGGAGCAGAAAGTGCAGTATATAGAGTTGCCGGGGTACTAAATGTTATTGGTGGGTGGTTTTTTACAGCCTTTAGTGCATTTACCGCAGCTGCCATAGTTGCCTTTCTGTTAAACTTGAATATTAACATCATGTTCCCGCTGTTATTAGTGATTGCATTTGCAATATTAATAAGAAGTTCTATTTCTTATAATAAAAAATCTAAAGAAATAAAGGCCGAAGATAGTTTAACAAAAGCTGAAAGCAGTTCAGTACAAGGTGTTATTCATGAAAGTGCAAGCAATATTGCCAATGTTGTAAAACGTGGAAACAGAATTTATACCAATGCCATTAATGGTCTTGCCCTACAGGATTTAACACTACTAAAAAAGAATAAAAAACAAATTGTTAAACTGTCTGACGAGGTTGATGAACTGCGTGATCATATTTTTTATTTTATAAAAAATCTGGACGATTCCAGTATTGGAGCCAGTAATTTTTATATTCATATTTTGGGTTATTTGCAAGATATGACACAATCATTGGAGTACATTTCCAAAGTGAGTCATAAGCATGTACATAACAACCATAAAAAATTAAAATTCAATCAAATAAAAGAATTAAAAGAGGTTGATGAGCGTTTTGAACGATTATTTGAGAACACTAGAATGGCATTTGAATCCAGATCATTTGAAGAAATAGGGGTTATTTTAACCAGAAAGAATGAGATTTTAAAACTGGTTACCGGTAAAATTCAAAAACAAGTGGAGCGTACCAGAACTGAAGAATCCAGTCCAAAAAACACGACCTTATATTTTAGTCTGCTTCTTGAAACTAAAGATTTATTGAATGCAACCATGAATCTTTTAGAAGAATATCATAAATCACATGATAGTTCGGTGGCACCTGCAACCATTAAAAATCCTGGTGAAGCATAATATGCTATAATACTTAACTTAAATAAGAGGCTGTCTAAAAAGTCAAGTTCTAAGTCAATGGTAGCCTGTCGAAATATTTAACTTATTGATAATCAATATCGGTTTCGACAAGCTCAACCTGACAAACTAAATATAAAAGACTTTTTAGACAGCCTCTTTACCTATATGCCCTTTGAATAAAAGTCAAAATAAATAAAAAAACACCTCTTTCGAGATGTTTTTTATAAACTTTATGTGGGATTATGATCCACACATTAAACAATCATCATCTCCAGAAGATTCTTTTGCTTGTGCTATTAAAACCTTCATTTCTTCAGGTGTCATAGGTTCAATTTCGGCATTTTGTTTGGCAAATTTGGCCGCAGCTTTCTCTGCTAATTGTTTTTGTTGCGCCAAATAAGTTTCATCAACTTCAATCTTTTCTTCAACAGGTTCTTCTTTTTTAGTATTATCCAAAGTAAACTTAATGGCATCAACAGCACTCTTGGTACGTAGATAGTACATACCCGTTTTTAAGCCGCTTTTCCATGCGTAAAAATGCATCGATGTTAATTTTGCCATGGTAGCGCCTTCTAAAAAGAGATTTAATGATTGTGATTGGTCAATAAAATAACCTCTATGACGTGACATATCTATAATGTCCTTCATACTTAATTCCCAAACCGTTTTATACAACTCTTTAATATCCTGAGGAATGTTGTCAACGGCTTGAATAGATCCATTGGCTCTCATGATTTCCTGTTTCAAAGTATCATTCCACAGACCTAATTCCACCAAATCTTCTAATAGATGTTTGTTTACTACAATAAATTCACCAGATAGGACCCGACGTGTATAAATATTAGACGTATATGGTTCAAAACATTCATTGTTTCCTAAAATTTGTGAGGTTGATGCGGTTGGCATTGGTGCTACCAATAATGAATTACGTACGCCATGTTTCATGACTTGCTTACGTAATTTTGCCCAATCCCATTGGCCACTTAATTCTTCATCTTTTAGTCCCCATAAATTATATTGAAACTCTCCTTTGCTTATTGGTGATCCTTTAAATGTTTGGTAAGGACCATCTGCTTTTGCTTCTTCCATACTTGCGGTAACAGCAGCAAAATAAATGGTTTCAAAAATTTCTTGGTTTAATTTTTTTGCTTCATCACTTGTAAAAGGTAGTCGCAATAAAATAAATGTATCTGCTAAACCTTGAACACCCAACCCTATGGGGCGATGGCGCATATTAGAGTTTTCTGCTTCTTTTACAGGATAATAATTTCTGTCAATGACTTTGTTTAAGTTTTTAGTAACGCGTTTGGTGACACGGAATAATTCTTTATGATCAAAAGCGCCATTTTTTATAAACATGGGTAAGGCAATAGATGCCAGATTACAAACAGCAATTTCATCAGGTGATGTATATTCCATAATTTCTGTGCATAAGTTTGAAGACCTTATGGTTCCTAAATTTTGTTGATTGGATTTACGGTTTGCCGAATCTTTATACAACATGTAAGGCGTGCCTGTTTCAATTTGAGATTCCGTTATTTTCTCCCAAAGTTCACGCGCCTTAATTGTTTTTCTTCCTTTTCCTTCGTCTTCATATTTTGTATATAAAGTTTCAAATGCTTCTGAATGCACGTCACATAATCCTGGGCATTCATTAGGGCACATCAAAGTCCATTGTCCATCTTCCTGAACGCGTTTCATGAATAAATCAGGAATCCACATGGCATAAAATAAATCGCGTGCGCGCATTTCTTCTTTACCATGGTTTTTCTTTAATTCTAGAAATTCAAAAATATCAGCATGCCAAGGTTCTAAATATATGGCAAAACTTCCTTTACGTTTTCCGCCACCTTGATCTACATAACGCGCTGTATCATTAAATACCTGTAACATAGGAACAATGCCGTTACTGGTGCCATTTGTACCTGAAATATAACTACCAGTAGCACGAACATTGTGAATTGATAAACCAATGCCTCCGGCCGATTGTGATATTTTTGCTGTTTGCTTTAACGTATCATAAATACCCTCAATACTATCATCTTTCATGGTTAATAAGAAGCATGATGACATTTGAGGTTTTGGAGTACCGGCATTAAAAAGTGTTGGCGTAGCATGTGTAAAAAACTTTTTTGACATGAGCTCATAGGTTTCAATGACAGATTCTAAATCATTGAGATGTATTCCTACCGCTACACGCATAAGCATATGTTGAGGGCGTTCAGCTATTTCACCATTCAGTTTTAATAAGTACGACCTTTCCAAGGTTTTAAACCCGAAATAATCATAGCCAAAATCACGATTATAAATGATAGTGGAATCCAGAAGGTCCTTATTTTCCATGATGACTTTATAAACATCATCAGCTAAAAGAGAGGCATCTTTACCTGTTCTTGGGTTGACGTAGGTATACAAATCATGCATGACCTCACTAAAGGTCTTTTTAGTGTTTTTGTGTAAGTTTGAGACCGAAACCCGTGCTGCCAAACGTGCATAATCCGGATGTGTGGTTGTCATGGTTGCCGCTATTTCAGCAGCCAGATTATCAAGTTCGCTGGTTGTTACACCATCATACAAGCCTTCAATAACACGCATGGTTACTTTTAACGGATCAACCAATTCATTTAATCCATAACATAATTTGCGCACTCTGGCAGTGATTTTGTCGAACATGATTTGTTCTTTTCTGCCGTCTCTTTTTACTACATACATTTTATTGTTCGGTTTTTATTTTTTCTGATACACCTTCAGAAAAATGGTTAATTAGGTATTCTAGTTTTCAATTCCAATTTAGAATTAGACAAAACTTAGTTAGTTTAATTTATTTTATTTCGTTGAAATGTTGAATTTAAAAATCAGATTCAACAATGTCTTATATTCAATAATAAATACTCGATTTCTTATTAGAATTCGGCATCAAAACTGAATTTATCTTTATCTTCTTCCTTATTAAGAACGCCTGCTTTTTGATATTCTGAAACACGTTTTTCAAAGAAATTGGTTTTCCCTTGTAATGAAATCATGTCCATAAAATCAAATGGGTTTGTTGAATTGTAAACTTTATCACACCCAAATTCGGTCAATAATCTATCCGTTACAAATTCTAAATATTGTGTCATTAATTTAGAATTCATACCAATTAAACTAGCTGGTAATGATTCTGTAATGAACCTTCTTTCTATATCTAAAGCATTGGTTAATATATGTGTGATACGTTCCTTTGGCACTTTATTTACAATATGATTTTGGTGTAAATGCACTGCAAAATCACAATGTAAGCCTTCATCTCTTGATATTAATTCATTTGAAAAGGTTAAACCTGGCAATAATCCTCTTTTTTTCAACCAAAATATTGAACAGAAACTTCCTGAGAAAAAAATACCTTCAACAGCGGCAAATGCAATTAATCGCTCAGCAAAACTAGGCGAATCAATCCATTTTAATGCCCAATCTGCTTTTTCTTTAATGGCTGGAAAAACTTCGATGGCTTTAAACAAATCATCCTTTTCCTTTTCATCTTTCACGTAGGTATCAATTAATAATGAATAGACTTCAGAATGAATGTTTTCCATCATAATTTGAAAACCATAAAAGAACTTTGCTTCTGTATATTGAACTTCTGAAACGAAATTTTCAGCCAAATTTTCATTAACAATACCATCACTAGCAGCAAAAAATGCCAAAATGTGTTTTATAAAGTAACGCTCATCATCCGTTAATTTATTATTCCAATCATTTAGATCCTGATGTAAATCAATTTCTTCTGCAGTCCAGATACTTGCTTCTTGCTTTTTGTACCATTCCCAAATATCATGATGTTGAATAGGAAATATAACAAATCGATCTTTATTTTCTTGTAAAATGGGTTCTGGGCTTTGGGACATTACTGATATGGTTTTTTAAAAAAATTAGACGAAATTTTGATTCGACTTGGGGTTAACAAAGATTCAAAAAAGTGCCCATAAATGAAAGGTATAGTTATAAACATTGTCAACAAGTTTTTAACAAAACTTAACATTTCAAGTTTTCTCCAAGTGTTTTTTAACAAATTTAAATATCTGTTAATCAGAATGTTGTAAAATGTGATATGCGCTGAGGTGCTATGGAATAAGGATTCTTCGAAATTTAAAAAACAAAAAAAAATGAATGTCAATTAAAAAAATTGAAATGGAAAATTTTAGATTAAAACTGAGGAAAAATTATTTTTTAGTAGTGGCCACTTTTTCCAATTCAGAATACCAATCTTCGCCAAATTTTCTGATTAAAGCTTCTTTTACAAATTTATAAATGGGCACTTGAAGCTCTTTACCTAATGCACAGGCATCATCACAAATTTCCCATTTTTCATAATTAACAGCTGAAAACTCGCTGTAATCTTTAACTCTAATAGGATATAAATGACAGGAAACTGGCTTTTTCCATGAAATATCCCCTTGATTATAAGCTTCCTCAATGGCACAAAGGGCAATACCTTTTTTATCAAAAAAAACATAAGCACAATCAGCACCATCAATTAAAGGTGTTTCAAAATCACCTTCTTCCGTAGTTATAAAAACACCTTGTTGGGCTATGGCATTAATACTTTTTTCACGTAAAAATGGCCTCACCTTTGGATAGATATCTTCAAGGATTTTAGTTTCCTCTTTAGAAAGTGGCGCTCCTGCTTCACCATCAATGCAACAAGCGCCTTTGCATGCAGAAAGGTTGCATAAAAAATCATTTTCAATAATTTCTTCTGAAACGATGGTTTTTCCTATTTGAAACATAAAAGAGTTATACGTTATAAGTTGGCAAAAATAATGAAACTTATGGGTTACTTAATCTTATAAATCAGATTTAATAATTTACTTTTGCAAAAAATTTAAACACCTTGGTAATGCAATTTAATTTTAAAGAGATTTTTACTGTTTTTATGGTATTGTTTGCTGTGATTGATATTGTTGGGAACATCCCCATTGTTATTGATTTACGCAAAAAAGTAGGTCATATTCAAAGTGAAAAAGCATCTATTATTGCTGGTGTCATTATGATTCTGTTCTTGTTTTTAGGAAAGAGCATTTTAAATTTAATTGGTATTGATGTCAGCTCATTTGCAGTTGCCGGTTCTTTTATTTTATTTTTCATAGCTTTAGAAATGATTTTAGGTATTACCCTTTATAGACATGAAGAAAACAATCCTATGACAGCTTCTGTTTTTCCACTGGCTTTTCCATTAATTGCTGGCCCAGGAAGTTTAACCACACTACTTTCATTGCGAGCAGAATTTCATTTGGAAAATATTATAATTTCCATTATATTAAATGTTATTGTTATTTTTATAGTACTGAAAACCTCAACAAAAATTGAACGTTTCTTAGGTCCAAATGGCATTAATATTATAAGAAAGGTTTTTGGTGTTATATTGCTTGCTATTGCAATAAAATTATTTACCCACAATATTAAAATATTATTTATTTAATTATGAAAATATTGACCATTATACTAAGTTTAATCGCCTTAATAATTATTGGTGTTAACGCAACAAAAATAGATTTTAACAACCC
Organism: uncultured Flavobacteriales bacterium; assembly: GCA_963976005.1. Taxonomy (GTDB): domain Bacteria; phylum Bacteroidota; class Bacteroidia; order Flavobacteriales; family Flavobacteriaceae; genus Yeosuana. The sequence continues at coordinate 94,001 of CAXBJF010000011.1, forward strand.
TTTTCATGGTGAAAGTACCATAGCTTTAATAACCATTGTAGCGGCTCTATGCGCTTTGATTCTTTTACAAATTTTAAGAATATCTAAGAATATTGAAACAAAAGTAAAGCGCAAACGCCATGTTTGATGCTTTCATAATTGGTGGAGGTGCTGCGGGTTTATCTTGCGCTTTGGTTTTAGGTTCTGCTGAAAAACTGGAAATGGCCCAAAATAAAAAAATAGGCATTATAACACATCAAAAATCATCAGATTTACAAAATGCCCTTTTTAATAATGTCCTTGGTTTATCTCCCGGTACTGTTGGTGAAACCATATTAAAACAGGGGACACAACAATTGGCAAATCTTTATCCACATATTATTCAAATAGATAAAGAAAAAGTAAATCAAATTATTAAGGTAGATCATACATTTCAAGTTAAAACCAACAAAAATTTATATGAAGCCAAAATAGTGGTGATCGCTGTTGGATATACCAATTTAATATCTATAAAAGGCCTTGAAAAATATATTGAACCACATCCAAGAGCAGCTATAGAAAAAGAACGAATCTGGTTAAAAAACATGGATCATGTTATAGAAGAAGGTCTATACGTTGCCGGTACTTTAGCTGGTTGGCGTAGCCAGTTTGCAATTGCTTCAGGGAGCGGTGCTCAAGTAGCTACTGATATTTTAACCCTCTGGAATGGTGGAAAGCACACAAAAGTGCATGATAAGATTTAAAGGTTAGTGTGTGTGTTCGCTTAGTTTAATAACTTCATCAACCATAGCATCATCTTTATTTAAAATTTCTTCATAGGCACCATCACCATAAAGTTGATCGGCTAAAGTGGCTTTTAAATATAGTTTAATCTCTTTATGGTAGGCAACAAATGTAATATTTGAAGCCGTTTTCATATTCACATAATCTTGAAATGCAAAGACCATATCATCCCCCATTTCAAAACTATCAATAAACTCTTGTTTTGAAAATTTATCATTTGCATGTCTGTTTTTTTCCAATTGTTCAAAAACAAAATTTCCCATAATACCTCTTCGAAGAATATAATTAAAGGTTTCATTTTGGATGCCATTATCTATTGGCACAAACACATCTGGAATTATGCCGCCACCGCCATACACAATTTTTCCGTTTGGGGTAATAAATTTTAAGGAGTCGGCCACGGTTATTTTTTCTGAATCCTGAAGTTCTCCACTTTCCAATCTTTCAAAATAATCATCATAATAATCTTGATTTCCATTTTCATAAGGGCGTTGAATAGATCTGCCGGTTGGCGTATAATAACGCGAAACTGTTAACCGAATGGCACTGCCGTCACCAAGCTCCATTTCTCGTTGTACAAGCCCTTTACCATATGAGCGCCTTCCAACAATGGTTCCCCTGTCATTGTCTTGAAGTGCTCCTGCAATAATTTCACTGGCCGAGGCGGAATTTTCATTAATAAGTACGTAAACATCTCCGGTTTCAAAATCCCCTTTTTTGGTAGCATAACTTTTTTCAATGGCACCACTTTTGTTTTTCGTAAACAAAATAAGTTTATTATTTTCTAAAAACTCATCCGCAATTTGCTCAGCAATACCAAGAAACCCTCCTGGATTATCTCTTAAATCCAATACCATCTTTGTAGCCCCTAACGCTTTGAGCTTGTCTATGCCTTGTTTAAACTCTTTATAGGTTGTCTCAGCAAACCTATTGATTTTTATATACCCTAAATCATTTTTGAGCATATAAGCCGCATCTACACTTTTGATAGGAATATTTGATCTTTTTACAGTAACATTTAAAAACTGAGCCTGCCCTTTTCTGTAAATTTTTAAATTAACCTTAGAATTAATGGGACCTTTAAGCTTTTTAACAATCTCTCCATCATTCAAAAATTTACCAAATAAAGAATCTCCATTTACCATGATGATTCTATCGCCTCCTTTAATTCCGGCTTTATCACTTGGCCCACCTTCAACAGATCTTATAACCGCAATACTATCCTTATAGGTATAAAAACTAATACCAATGCCAACAAAATCACCTTTCATGTTTTCAGTAACACCTTGCATTTGGTCTTTTGGAATGTAAACTGAATGCGGATCTAAATTTTCCAGAATACCATTTACTGTAACGTCAACAATGCTATCTGTATTAACCTCATCAACATAATCATAATCAATATAATCAATGAGCCTGTTAAGTTTATCTTTTTTGCTGTTTGTAGAGAATAGACGATCTGGCGAGTCTGAAAAATTTAACTTTCCTCCAATAAAAATTCCAACAGCAATGGCTGTTCCTATAATTAATGGCAAGTATTTTTTTTGAATATTCATGAGGCCGTTATGTCTTCTATTAATTTAAGTTTAATTCCTGCTTTTTTTAAAAATTGTAAACCAGAATCATCTTTATATGTTTTTGTGTAAACGACTTTAACAATTCCGGCTTGATGAATTAACTTACTGCATTCTTTACATGGAGACAGTGTAATATAAAGCGTTGCTCCCTGGCAGGATTGTGTAGACCCTGCGACCTTTAAAATAGCATTAGCTTCAGCGTGCAACACGAACCATTTGGTATATCCTTCTTCATCTTCACAAAAATTATCAAATCCTGAAGGTGTACCATTATATCCATCAGAAATAATCATTTTATCTTTTACTATAAGGGCTCCAACTTGTTTGCGCTTGCAATATGATAATTTACCCCATTCTTCAGCAATGCGTAAATATGCTTTATCGTATTTAAGTTGTTTATCTTCTGACATTATCCTGAATACCCTTTTTGCTTAAATTAAATGTTTAAAAATCGCCGTAAAGAAACAAATAATAAAGAGTTGATACAACCCCTTTTCTTTAAAGCGGAATACTTATAACGAAGATACTTGGTAGTAATTTTAATTACAATGCTAATTAGTTAAAGTTTTATGAAAGTTTTATCAATGTGGCCATATTTACAGCTGTTTATTTAAAACGAATTAAACTAAATAATTACTTTTTAAAATCATAGGCAATACCAAACCAACCACAATTGCAGAAATAACCATTACCCAATCCCGTTTAGAAAACCTGAAAATTGTTTGTGTAAGAAACCCTAAAAATAAAACGATAAACACAATAATAACTTGAGCAATCTCAATACCCAAAGCAAATTCAACCAATAAAGCCAATTTACTATCCGTGTTTCCTGCAAGCATTTTAAATTCACGTGCAAATCCTAAGCCATGGATTAAACCAAAAAACAAGGTTGCAAAAAACAACACGCCTATTTTTCCTTTTGGAGCGCCTTTGCCCGCTGTAAAAACGTTAAAAAGGGCTACAATTAAAATAGTGACCGGTATTAAAAACTCTATTAATTGCCCATTTACACTAATGATACCATAGCTTGCTAAAACAAGGGATAAGGTATGGCCTAAGGTAAATACGGATACCAATAAAAGCACCCGTTTCCAATCTTTAAAAATATACGGAATTGTTAAGCTAATTAGAAATAATACGTGATCATAAGCATAAATATCAAGAACATGATTGATACCATATTGCACATTGAACCAAATATTTTCAAGCATAATAAATAGATTTTGGGGTTGCTCAAATATACAATTAATTTGATTCTTTTAATAAACCGTTATATTTAATGCGCAACTGGGATAGCATTTCTTTGGTAATATCTTGAAGTGAAAATTCATGGTTCCAATTCCAATCTTTTCTTGCAAAGGCATCATCAATACTTTTTGGCCAACTATCGGCTATATTTTGTCTGTAATCTGGCTTATAGGTCATGTTGAAACCTGGAATATGTTTTTTAATGGATTCAGCAACTTCTTTTGGCGTAAAACTTATGGCCGCAAGATTATATGATGACCGAATTTTAATATCCTTTTCTTCAGCCTGCATAATATCAACAGTTGCCTTTATGGCGTCATCCATAAACATCATTGGAAGCTTGGTGTCTTCTTTTAAAAAACATTCATACTTTTTCTCAGTTATTGCTTTATGATAAATTTCTACGGCATAGTCTGTGGTTCCGCCACCAGGCATGGTTTTCCAGCTTATAATTCCTGGATAGCGCAAACTTCTAACATCAACAGCATACTTTTCATGATAATATTCGCACCATCGTTCACCTACTTGTTTTGTTATTCCATATACCGTTGAAGGCTCCATCACAGTAAATTGCGGTGTATTTTCTTTTGGTGTTGTGGGCCCATATACAGCAATGCTAGAAGGCCAAAATACCCTTTTAATAAACTTAGCTTTTGCAAGATTTAACACGTGAAACAAGGAGTTCATATTCAAATCCCACGCTTTCATAGGGTATTTTTCGCCGGTAGCACTCAAAATGGCTGCCATGAGGTAGACCGTATTTATATGATGCTTTTCAACACAAACTTTAACTGCCGCATAATCTTGAGCATCCACAATTTCAAAAATGCCAGAATTCACAATGTCTAAATTACTATAACTTATATCACTTGCTATCACATTTTTATCTCCATATAAGGCTCTTAATTTATATGTTAATTCTGAACCTATTTGTCCGCAAGCTCCAATAATTAATATTTTAGGATTCATTAATTTGTGATTTTATAAGAATACCTCAAAAATAATAAGATTTTATTGATGATTTTATATTTTTACTTAAAATATTAAAAACTGATTGCCGATAATTTAAAATGAAGTGCTGGATTAAATTATCTTTGCATGGCTTGTAATAAAGGAAAAATAATGAAGACTCGTATTTTAACAATTATGTTTTTTTCTGTTGGCTTGTTATCTTGTAATAAAACCAAAGACAATAGCCGTGTGGTTTTAAAGGAGGAACCAATAAATCAAAATATTACCGAAAGTGATATTTCAAAACTTAGTTATTTAGAATTTGGGCTGGATAGCAAAACGAAAGATTCCATTGAGGTATGGAAAAAATACTTTGAACTTGAAGAACTTATATCAAATATAAAAAAAGGAGATCTTTCATATTTCAAAGAAAACAAAGTGGACATCATTGCTTTTCTGAAGGAATTTAAAGAAACCATTCCTACATCGGTTAACACAAATTCTGTTAATGCACGGATAACGGCCTTAGAAACAAAATTTTTAAAGCTTGAAGATTTATCAAATTTATCAAGTACAACTAAGGAAGAATTAAGAAAGTCCATTAAAGAATTTTTAGAATCCTTTTCAAATTTAAATTTACAGATGAATAAGAAATTTGAAAAAGATTCACAGGATATTGAACAATCTTAACTTCCATGAAAATAAATCTGTTTCTGTTAAGTTAAATACTAAAGGATAAATTAATATAAACTATCTCAAATTTAAATATTTTATGATATGAAAAAACTCATACTTACAAGTATTATCGCTTTTACAAGTTTATTAGCGTGTAAAAACGATTCAAAAAAAGAAATTACGGGCATTCAAAAAGTACCCGCTCTTAATTTAGATAACATGGATACATCTGTAAAACCAGGAGATGATTTCTATAGATATGTTAATGGCAAATGGTTAGCCACAAATAAAATTCCAGATGAGTATTCATCTTGGGGAAGTGCTTACGAAGTCTTTAAAAAAAAAAATGATGATGCTCTTGCTATTTTAAAATCAGCCATGTCAGACAATAAAGACATTGAAAGGATTGAAGTAATGCCAGGTTCAGATCAGGAAAAAGCGGTAAATCTATTTCAGACCATCATGGATACTGTAAGTAGAAATAAACAAGGAATAGAACCTTTAAAACCATATTTAGCTAAAATTGACGCCATTAAAGATATTAATGACTTACAAACCTTTTTAATTGAAATGGAGCCAACAGGTGGTGCTGGATTTTTTGGCTTTGGAGTGAGCTCTCACCCAAAACACAGTAATATTAATGCTGGATTTTTAGGGAGTGGGCAATTAGGATTAAGCAGAGATTATTATGTGGACCAAGATGATGATACGAAAGAAAAAAGAGAAAAATATAAACAGCATATTGTAAGAATGCTGCAGTATATAGGCGACACGAAAGAAGAAGCCAAAGTTAATGCAGAAACAGTTTTAGCTTTTGAAACAAGAATGGCTGAACCTAGAATGACCAAAGAAGATAGAAGAGATGCACGTAAGCGTTTTAATCCAAAATCAATGAGTGATTTGAGTAAGTTATTAATAAGAGCATAATTTAGTTCTTACATTATATATTTTTCTTACCTTTA
>CAXBJF010000012.1:0-98611 GCA_963976005.1 uncultured Flavobacteriales bacterium
CCAGATATGCTGCGTAGAGATTTTATAAGAACTAATTGACTAAACGATTAATAACACCTGTAATTGACTGGAAAAACTATTTTGAAGGAATTGGTGTTAAGCAATTAGATACTGTAATTGTTTCAGATCCTGGATATTTTAAAGCCTTAAACACCATTTTATCTGAGAAATATTTAAATGATTGGAAACAATATTTAAGATGGTCATTAATAGATCGTTCTGCAGGATTGTTGTCTACTGAAATTGATAAAGCAAATTGGGAATTTTACAGTAGAGACTTAACAGGAGCAAAAAAACAACGACCACGAGAAGAACGAGCCTTAAGTACTTTAAACGGAACAATTGGTGAAGCATTAGGAAAATTATATGTTGACAAAAAATTTCCGCCTGAAGCAAAGGCAAAAGCAAAACAAATGATAGGTAATGTTATAAAAGCCTATGAACTTAGAATAAATGCTTTGGAATGGATGAGTGAAGACACAAAGAAAAAAGCTATAGAGAAATTACAGGCAATTACAATTAAAATTGCTTATCCAGACCAATGGAAGGATTATTCTAAACTAGAAACTAGTAGTGTTGAAGAGGGCGGAACATATCTTCAAAACATGTACAATGCAAAAAAATGGAACTTTAAAAAAGATTTGGCTGATTTAGGAAATCCAGTCGATAAGACCGAGTGGTTTCTGGCTCCCCAAGTTGTTAATGCCTATTATAATCCCGCCTTTAACGAGATTGTATTTCCTGCAGCTATTTTGCAACCACCTTTTTATAATTATACAGCAGACGACGCTGTGAATTACGGTGCAATAGGATCTGTTATTGGTCATGAAATATCACATAGTTTTGATGATTCTGGGTCTCGTTATGATAAAGATGGAAACCTTAACAATTGGTGGACCGATGAAGATTTAAAACAGTTTGAAGCGTTAGGAGCGCAATTAGCAGATCAATATGATAAAATAGAAGTGCTTCCTGAAACAAATATTAATGGAAAATTTACTTTAGGTGAAAATATTGGAGATCTTGGAGGAATTAATGCAGCTTATGATGCGTTACAATTAAGTTTTGAACAAAATGGTAGACCAGAAGATATTGATGGTTTTACAGCCGAACAACGCTTTTTCTTATCCTGGGGAACTGTTTGGAGAACTCTATCAAGAGAAGATGCTCTTAAAAACCAAATTAAAACAGATCCACATTCGCCTAATATGTATCGTGCTTTACAACCTTTAAAAAATGTTGATGCTTTTTATAAAGCCTTTAATATTAAAGAAACAGACAGCATGTATTTTGAACCTAGTAAACGCGTTAAAATTTGGTAAAATAAAAAGGGTGTTTTCTCTTGAGAAAACACCCTTTTTTACTATGTAAATTATTTAGTTTTTAGGTTGAGCAGCTCCAGCTTGCAACGCTTGTTTTTGCCTTAATAATTCATTTTTTGTTAACTGAATTAAATTAAAGTTAGGAGCAGATTTTAAGGCCGCATCCAAAATATCAACCGCAGCATCAAGGTTTGCTTTTTTATCTTTATTGTAAGTTACCAAAGCGTTTAAATACATAAATGCCGATTTTAAAGGCACATCATAAGGCGTTTGACTTTCATAAAATGTTTTAGTCATACCATCCTTTGAATTTGCTAAACCATAAACAATGTTTTTTTCTGTATCTGTTAAGTTCTGCAATTGTAAATTTAGTTCAGCCAATTCATAGGCTATTGGGGCGTTAGGAGTTCTTTTAAACATTTCTTCAAAAAAGCCTAAGGCTAACTTTGGTTGATTTAATGATTTTAATGACACTGCTTTTACTTGAATGGCAATATCAGAATCATTTACAACCTTATCAATTCCAATAGTATTTAATGCCTGTGAATATTTTCCATCACTCATATAAATATAACTCAAGGTATCCAACCTTGCTTGAGAAGGAGATAACACATTTAAATGTGTCATCCCATTAATAATCCCTTGAACATCTCCCTGTGATTTCATTTGTTTATAATACGCCTCAAAATGGTTTAATAATTCTGTGTTATTTTGTGCATTTAATTGAACACTACCAACCAATAAAATCAATACTATTAATCGTTTCATCTTTATTTCTTTTTATTTTAATTAGAACGCGATAAAACTATAAAAAATAAACATTGAATTTCTTAAAAGCATGCTAATAATTTTATATTAAAGCGAATAAAACACTTCCTTTCTAAAAAATATGTCCAAATTATTAATGTCAGCATATATAAAGTTAATCTTAAAAAAGTCAGTAAATTGAATTTTTTAATGACCTGTGGAAATACACTTCTAGGAAAACTCAAAAAAAATAATTACATTTAAAAATATTAAATACAAACATCATGGGAATAAAAAGTTTTTTAGCAGCAAGAAGAAATAAAAAAAAGTCTGTTGGGGATGCTCCATTAAAGGTTAGTGATTATATGACCAGAAACTTGGTGACATTTAAATCTAATCAACCTATGGATGAAGTAATTAACTCCATTATAAAACATCGTATTTCAGGCGGTCCTGTTGTGAATGAAAAGCATGAATTAATAGGTGTGATATCAGAAGGAGATTGCATAAAGGAAGTAAGTGAAAGCCAGTATCATAATATGCCCATGCACAACCATACCGTTGAAAACTATATGATAAAAGATGTTGAAACTATTGACGGAAACATGAATATATTTGATGCAGCCAATAAATTTTTAGAATCTAAAAGACGTCGTTTCCCCATTGTTGAAAACGGTATATTAGTGGGACAAATTAGCCAAAAAGATATATTAAAAGCAGCCTTATCATTGCAAGGTAACACTTGGAAAAAATAGCTTTTAACTTTCTCTTTTTACCAAAGCATAAAAATCATTCTCAATAGGTAGGTACCCTTGATCATACACAAAATAATAAATAGTGCCGGCTTTGGTTGTATAAATACTTGTAAAATAATTAAAGTCAAACCCTTTTTCAATCAGTTTAGCTCTTGAGGTTTTTGTTTTTTGATTAGGATTCATAGCTTCCAAGACTCTATAATTTTTCCGTAGCCTGTTATTTGTATTCCTAATTAGGTTTTTACTATCCTTATTCACCTTATTATTATAGGCGTTTCTGCACCCATCACTACAGAATTTTTTATCAATTCTGCCAACAATTTTTTCGCCGCACTCTAAACATTGTTTTGCCATAGTTAATTATTTTCAATTTTATACCAACGTAATTGAAGGTTTTCTTTTTCATAAAAAAAATCTTCTATATAATTAAATCCTACTTTTAAAAGCACATTATGGGATGCGTCATTTCCTTTTTCAGTAATTCCATAGACAACTTTTAAATTCATGACATTAAACGCATAATCTAAAGCTGCTAAACCAGATTCGGTTGCATACCCTTGTCCCCAATATTTAGGAATAAACCTATAACCAACATCATAAAAATTGGTGAAACCATTAAAAGATTCAGTTGCATTATAAAGTCTAAGTCCAGACCAACCCATAAATTCATTGGTCTTTTTATTAATAACCGCCCAACGCCCAACACCTCTTTCCCTATATTGCTGTTGAATGGATTGTATCATTTTTTGAGATTCCTCAATAGTTTTAACTGGTTTGTTCCCTAAATATTTATGTACTGTTGGGTTAGAATCTAACTCAAACATTCCATCAACATCGCTTAATACAATTTCCCTTAATATTAATCTTTCAGTCTCTCTAAATATTTTCATTTTAATAAATAACAGATTACCAATTCCCGGCGTATTGTAAATCAATATTGGTTTGTTCTTTTAAATAATCATATTGATACCTTAGTATTTGTCTTAGGTGCAAATAATCATGGGCTAACCAGTTTGCTAAGAATAATTTTGCAGACATTTCTCCAAAAGCAGAATGAAGATAGGCATTATCCCAATTTGAATCCACTTGTGTTTTTAACCAAGTTATGGAATTACCGCGTTCTTTTAAAAATTCAAGGACTTTATCATCATAATTTTGTGAGATGTATGCCCTTTCTAAAACCCATCCTACAGGATTAATCGGGGGCATTTCTTTTAACGGATTTTCAAGGGTGTGTTTTACTCTTGCCCTAAAATCCTCACGTTCTTCGTCAATTAAATGACATACAATTTCTAATAGATTCCATTTTTCAGGTAATGGGCGCCACAAAAATTCTTTTTCATTTTTATTTATTAGTAAATTTTCAAATAGAATTTTATTTTTTTCAAATTGATTTATAATATTACTAATCGTCATGTTTTAAGATATTTAAAAATGCAATATACCGGCATCTATATACAGTTTACCATAACCTCAACAGATACCAAATATTAACATAACACAAAGTACTAAATATATTAAAATCTATCAATAAGAATGTTTTCCATATTTTTATGTTTACTAAAATATGATTTATGGAATATTATCCAAGTGATTTTGATATGCAAATGCAGAGATTCTTTAATATGAGAAGAAGGGCATTGAGAAGAATAAATGAACTAGGGTTGTCGATGCCTTATATATCGGAAAAATTAACTTATGAACAGCTATTAAGCAATTATATGGTTTTGGATAAATCAAATTCCGAAACAGAGTATTTAAAAAACGGCATTAAAGCATTGTTTGAGTGCTTAAAAGATGTTCAAAAAGTGAATGTTATAAGTCGAGAAGAAGCCGAAAATCAAGTTTATATTAATGAAAAAGGAAGATTAGAAGACTATATAAGTGAAAAAGGTAAAGACGAGCACATAACAACGTGGATAAATGGTAAAGTAGAGGATATAATTAAAACAGACGCTAGTTCAAAAAAAATAACGGAAGAAGTTTTGATTAGAGAAATATCCGAGTTTAAAACACGTCTTGCTAGGGTAAATGTTTTAGTTATTGTTGAACAAGACACATTGAATTTTAAAAAATCAGATAAAATGATTGAGTTACATATTTACGAAAAAGAGGTTTTAGAAAACCCTTACCCACATATTTTTGTGAATACGGATGCATTTGTTTTGTTCAATGACCTACATTCAATTTATAAAGATATTGAAAACCCTCTTGCAAATTATAGCTTTATATATAGACAGATGTCTAAAGATAATTTGATTAAAGACACCTTTAAACCTGAAAAATTTCGAGACTGGATAAATTCAGAACCATACAATTTAGAAGTAGATACCAAATTAAAAACATACGATAACTGCTATACAAAAGAGAAATATAACACTTATCAATTTGCAAAAAGTAAACAGTAGTATACCGCTTTATGGTACGCTTATATTCCGTTAAATTCTACGCAGGCGTTTATTTAAAATACCTCAACTTATATTAGTTTTGAAAATGAAAAAGCATCCAAAATGGATGCCTAACATATAAGGTTGTAATATTTTAATAAGACCTGCCAACATATACAGGTTGTAAGTTAAGTTAGACTTCCTCTCATTAAGGAATGAACTAAACACTCCTAAAAAATATCACTTCTGAAATCCTGCGGTAACAGGTTATAAAGGCGATAGCCTAAAAACTATCGTCTTTTTATTTTTCAAATTTATAAAAGTTTTTGCAAATGATAAGTTAAACCTTTATTATTTTGAAAAACAAGTTGTTGAGACTTTTTAAATTCCCTGTAATAGTAATCATAATTCCTTGTTTCAAGTTCTAATTTGTTTAAACCTTTAACAAACAATTTAAGATTAGTATCAAATAATACAACCTTATTATCTACAACCGCAGTATATAAACTTTTTAAGTCTCTTATCATTTAGCAAACTTACAACAAATTACAATATAATACGTAAATAATTGCAAATATATTTGCATATACAAAATAATACGTATATATTTGTATCTATAAAATTAGAAACCATGAATTTTAAATCACTACCACAGCTTTTAGACTACTTCAAAGAAGAAAGTACTTGTATTGAATATTACGAGCAAGTTCGTTGGAATGGTTATCCTGTATGTCCGCATTGTGATAGTGAGAAAGTGTATAAAACAAAAAGAGGTCATAGATGTGGTAATAAAGAATGTCGTAAAGATTTTACAGTGAGAGTTGGAACTATCTTTGAAAACTCAAACATATCATTTAGAATATGGTTTGGCGCTATATTTTTAGCCACTACACATAAAAAAGGGATTAGTTCAGTTCAACTAGGTTTAGACTTAGGAATACCACAAAAAACCGCATGGTTTGTATTGCATAGGGTTAGAGAAATGCTGAAAGTAAAAGAGCCTAAATTATTAGGTGGTAAAAATATGGTAGAAGTTGACGAAACCTATGTAGGTGGAAAAAACAAGTTTAAACATTACGGTAAAAAACGCTCAATAGTAGATAACACTTTAACTAATGAGGGTAAACCTTATGCGCCTAAAAAAATGGTAGTAGGTATCATCGAAAGAAACGGTCAAGTAGTTCTTAAACACGTTGCTAGTACTGATTTAAACAATATCTGTTCTTTCATCAACAAACACGTTTCTAAAGGTTCTACTATATATTCAGATGAAGCACCAGTATATACTCATTTAAAAAAGTTCTATACACATGATAACGTTAAACACCCTTAAATATTTATGTTGAGGGCATGTACATACCAATACAATCGAGAATTTTTGGAGTGTGCTTAAAAGGGGTTTATACGGGATCTATCATCAAGTAAGTGATAAGCATTTAGAACGTTATTTAGATGAATATAGCGCACGTTTTAATACACGTTCTTTGACAAGTCAAAAGAGATTTGAGAAGTTTTTATTGGATAGTGAAAGTGTATTGAGTTATAAAAGATTGACTAATCAGCAATAGTCAAGGATGTAATCTTCAAAAAAAGCTTCGATTTTGTCAGTTGTTAGTTCTAAGTTTTTTCTACTCTTTACAAGATAACTGCTAGAAGTTGGAATTTCAATATGCTCAAATTTTTCAGGTGAAAAATACCTCTTGACATATATACTGTAAGTACTAAATCTTTTTGTTTCGGCAACAGTTCCGTCTAAATTAATTACCTTTTTAGATGTTTTTGGATTTAATTCTTTCAATGTTGGCGCACCCATAAAACCAAATGACATATTATCATTAGCGGTATAAATATCAACATTAATTTTAATGATTGTGTTCAGTATCATTAAGAAATTCTTAACCCCTCTAGTTTTATGGCGTTTTAGAAATCCATGAGAATTAAGTAATGAATATCTGTTATTAGAGTGTCTATGGTTTTTTTGATAAAACTTTACAATACAAATATCGTTCGGATGGTGTTCTACTTCGACAATATATGAAACATTTAAGGAGCATTTGAAAGTATAAATATCTTCAAAAATGCTCCTTACTTTATTTTTTCCTTTATGTGTGTATTCAAAATAATTAGACAGCAAAGGGATAAGTATTACCTACAAAGGAAGATAAGTATAGGCTCTACTTCTGTTAGCTTCTACATCTGCCGATGTTAAAACTCTCGCTTTATGACCAACAACAACATTGCAAGCAACGTCCATCTTCCTAAGTTTTGAAGACGAATTTTTTGTTTTATTTTTTATAAAATGTCCCATAATCAATTAATAAAGTTGTATAAATTTTTATAAAAAACCTGTTTTTTAAAACGGGTGCAAATGTAATACAAATTTTTTAATATACAAAAAAAACCTATTAACATAAATCTTTTGCATAAAAGTATATATAAAATATATATAATCCTAAAAATTAACATTATATTTATTATATGAAAAAAGAAGAAGAAAAAGAAAATAGAAAAAAAAACTAAAGAAAAGCATTTAGTAATAAAAGGCTCTTTAGACGATGTTCTAAAAGCTTCGGTAAAGAAGCCAAAGGACAAAAAATAGCATCGGTTTTGACCGTATTCCAGAAGTATAACTATTGGAAAGTGCAACACGTTATTTGAGATAAAACAACCTTTAATTTGATTTAATCGGCAATAGCCTATTCTTGGAATCGCTGAATTAGTGGCGGTCAATAGAGTAAATTGGATAACTTACATATTCAAAAAAAAATGCACATATTCAAGTGCGAAATTAAACTTTTTAATTTGGTGTAAACTTGTATGTAGCTCCCCAATATACAAAAATAATATCCGTTTACAAACGACTACAAACATTTACAAACGAGTTTAAGCATTTATTAACCGACTAATATTTGGAAGCCATCACATCTTTGCAGTGTCGAAACATAAGAACTCGATAGTATTAACTGTTTAAAAATAAAATTAAAATTATGAACACACTTAGAAACAAAGTACAGTTGATTGGTAACTTAGGAAACGATCCGGAAATCATCAATCTTGAATCAGGAAAAACCTTGGCAAAATTTGCCATTGCAACAAACGAAAGCTACACCAATACTAAAGGTGAAAAAATTACAGACACCCAATGGCATAATGTGGTAGCTTGGGGTAAAACAGCTCAAATAATTGAAAAATATGTGACTAAAGGAAAAGAAGTTGCCATTGAAGGCAAATTAACATCACGTAGTTATGATGATAAAGAAGGTAACAAACGCTACATCACAGAAGTAGTTTGCAGTGAACTATTAATGCTTGGAAAGTAGCACTAAACCTGAAATTCTATCATTAAAACAAAGCTGTCTAAAAAGTATATTTTAGACAGCCTTGTTTATTTTTTTACATTATCAATATTATAATACCCACCTTTATTTTCTTTTCGCTCTAAAGATTGTTTAATAATTAAATGTGAAACATTAATCATATTTCTTAACTCACATAAGGTTGTTGTGAGTTTAGATTCTTTATATAAGTCTTCTACTTCGCAATAAATTAAATCTAAATGTTTAATGGCTTTATTTAATCGATTGTTACTCCTTACAATCCCCACATAATTTCTCATTAGTGCTTGTAATTGTTTAAGATTATGTTGTATTAAAATATGCTCTTTAGCAATACTTGTACCTTCATCACTCCAATTAGGAATTATTATTTCTTCAGACTTATATAAATGTTCACTGTGATATTTATAAATATTATGAGCATACACCAACGCTTCCAATAAAGAATTTGAAGCTAATCTATTGGCGCCATGCAACCCTGTTCTAGAACATTCTCCGCAAGCAAACAAATTAATGATTGAGGTCTTTCCTTCTTTGTCTACATCTATACCTCCGCACAAATAATGCGATGCGGGCACAACAGGTATCCAGTCCATTTCAATATTAATATGATGCTCTAAACATTTTTCATAAATATTAGGAAAATGATTTTTAAATGATTTTATATCTAAATGCGTACAATCTAAAAAAACATGGGTGTCCCCTGATTTTTTTAACTCACTATCTATACTTTGAGACACAATATCCCTAGAAGCTAATTCTGCCCTTTCATCATAATCAGGCATAAACCGATGCCCGTCCCTATTTCGTAAATAGGCTCCAAATCCTCTTACAGCTTCTGAGATCAAAAAAGATGACTCACCTTTGGCTTCGTATAAAGCAGTTGGATGAAACTGAACAAATTCCATATCTTTAATTTTGGCCTTCGCCCTGTAGGCCATTGCAATTCCATCACCCGTTGCAATAATTGGATTCGTAGTATGCCCATATACGCAGCCAATTCCTCCAGATGCCAATAAAGTGCTATCTGCCTTAATTGTAAAAATATGCCCGGTAATTTGATCTAAAACATAAGCACCATAACATGATAAAGTTTTAGATTCAGCTTTTTTTAAATGGTGATTTGTTATTAAATCTATGGCGAAATGATGGGGCAAAATGGTGATATTTGATAATTGATGTACCCGTTTTAACAAGGCTCTTTCTATTTCAAAACCGGTTATATCTTTATGATGCACCACTCGATATTCTGAATGTCCACCTTCTTTACCCAAATCCAGATTCCCAGTTGTATCTTCATCAAAACTAGCTCCCCAGGACATTAATTCTTTCAGCCGTTTTGGACCTTCCTTAATGACCATTTCAACAACATCCCTATTACATAATCCATCTCCGGCAATTAAGGTATCTTCAATGTGTTTTTTGAAGGAATCCTTTTTTGAATCCAGTACTACTGCAACACCTCCTTGGGCATATTTGGTGTTAGATTCCTCTTCATTTGATTTGGTAATGATTACAACACGTCTTTCAGGAAATTTTTCTGCAATTTTAACGGAAAATGTTAGACCCGCTATTCCAGAACCAATGACTAAATAATTTGTGGTAATCATTTTATTTTGAAAGTTCTAACATTCGTTCAATGGGTAATAATGCCTTTTCCCTAATAGCTTTTGGAACATCAATCTGTGGCGTCTCATTAAGTAAGCAATCATATAATTTTTGAAGCGTATTAACTTTCATAAAACCACACTCGCTGCATGCACAGGTATTATCTTCATGCACCGGTGCCGGAATAAGTTCTGTATTGGGAACTTCCTGTTGCATTTTGTGTAAAATCCCAGCCTCTGTAGCAACAATAAATTTTTCTTGCGAATGGGCTTTCACATAATTAATCATCTCTGATGTAGATCCTATAAAAGTCGCTGTATTTAAAATATGTTCTTCGGATTCTGGGTGGGCTATTATTTTATAACTGGGATGTTTTTTATATAATTCTAAAAGTTTATCAATTGAAAAGGCCTCATGAACAATACAACTCCCGTCCCAAAGCAATAAATCTCTCCCCGTTTGTTTACTAATATATTTTCCTAAATTTTTATCTGGAGCAAAAATAATGGGTATATCCTTAGGTACAGACTCAACAATTTTTAAAGCATTAGAAGATGTGCACACTATGTCACTCATGGCTTTAATTTCTGCGGAACAATTGACATAAGTAATGACAACATGATTAGGATGTTGTTTGATAAATTCCCCAAAAGTTTTTGGTGGACAAGAATCTGCCAAAGAACAACCAGCATTTAAATCCGGCAATACCACTATTTTGTCAGGGCTTAAAATTTTTGCTGTTTCTGCCATAAAATGAACACCTGCGAACACAATAATATCAGCATCTGTTTCAGCCGCTTTCTGAGATAATCCTAAACTGTCCCCCACATAATCTGCTATATCCTGTATTTCTGGGGATTGATAATAATGTGCCAGTATAATGGCGTTTTTCTCTATTTTGAGTCGCTTTATTTTTTCTTGTAAATCCATTTAAACTAGACTTTTTTTGAATTAATTGAAAATACCTTTTTATTTTGTGCAAATATCATGATTAAATTTTTTATCGCCTTAAATTGAATTATAATTTAAACTTAAAACCGGTCAATTTAAAGATTAAAACATCTTTTTTTATTAAGTTTGAAAATAAAATCATCTATGTTATCAAACGCATGTAAATACGCCATTCGCTCTGTACTTTATTTAGCCATTAAAACAGATGAAAGCAACAAAGTTGGTGTTAAAAAAATTGCAGATGACTTAGAATCACCTCAACCCTTTTTAGCAAAATTATTGCAACAACTTAATAAAGGAAATCTGGTGTCTTCAACAAAAGGGCCCAATGGAGGATTTTACTTATCAAAAAAAGATAAAGAACATGCCATTTGGGATGTTATTAAAAACATGGATGGCACTTCAAAATTTGATGATTGCTTCTTAGGCTTGTCAGAATGCAGTGATGATAATCCATGTCCAGTACATTTTATAGTGTCTCCTTTTAAACAAAAATTATTAGATAATTTTAAGGATAAAACCATTGCACAATACGTTGCTGAAATTACGCAAAGCGGAAAAGTTATATCACTTAAGAATTTTGATATTTTAGAAAATTAATAAGAGTGCTAGTTTTCAACTGGAATTAGTGACAAACTTTCAATCTCAAATCGAATATTTTTCAATGCCAATGTACCCAGTTCAAGTTCAGTTAAAACAGTCTGTTTAATTTCTTCAAAGGTGTTAACAAAATTCATAAATAAATTCTGGTAATACAAAATCCCTTCATCCAAATTATTTGCAAATGTCAACATATATTTTTCTTCCTTTTTGCTCATAACCTCTTTGATATCATTCAATTTGTTCTTTAAAAACTCAATATAAATATGAAGTTCTTTAACAAACATATTGGGTCTATCTGTTCTTGTAATCATATTATCTCTTCCATAAATATGATCTGTCATATTTTTTAGACTCATAATTTTAGAATAGTA
This sequence comes from uncultured Flavobacteriales bacterium, assembly GCA_963976005.1. Lineage (GTDB taxonomy): Bacteria > Bacteroidota > Bacteroidia > Flavobacteriales > Flavobacteriaceae > Yeosuana. The sequence goes on from CAXBJF010000012.1 coordinate 12,080, forward strand.
CGCCATGTTGGGTCCCGGACAAATAGAAACACCTTCTCCCTCTACTTTGGTATCTAAATTATAAGCCAATAATGCAGACGTTCCTAATCCTACACAAGTACATGTTTTTTCAGTTATTTTATTCAAAGCACCTAAATGCTCTTGTTCTGGCAATTGTTTGGCTTCCAGTTCTTTTATTTTTAAATATTGATATTCCCTAGATGCTGTACAAATACCGGTTTCTTTAAATTCCTTATTTAAGGAAACAAATTTCTTTGGGCAAGAACTTCCAGGTCTTCCCTTTTCAATATTTGCTTCTTTTTCTAAATCTTTTGTATTGGATTTCAGATTGTTAAATGGAACACCTAATGGTGAAATATCGCTTAAATACAAATCTTCTTCTTTAGCATTAACCAATTGGTCTAATGTTTTTTTATCAACAGTAGTGGCTTCAGGAACTAATAGAAATGGGGTTCCCCATCCAATAGAATCCAATTCATAATGATTTAATAAAAATTCGTGCTCTTCATCAGTTCCAACACCACCTTGCGCGGTAATTTTAAATGAAAAGGGTTTTTCAGAAACCACTCTTCCTTGATTTTCTAATTCTTGATTTAATATATGTTGAATAGAAATTTGTAATTCCTCTCTTTTTTCTTTGAACTCCTGTAAAACAGGCCCTAAAAGATATCCGTCTGTGGCAAAGGCATGACCCCCACAATTAAGTCCAGATTCAATTCTATATTCTGAGACCCATAATCCTTTTTTGGCTAAAAATTTTCCCTGAATTAAAGCAGAGCGATAATCACTTACTTTTAAAATGATTTTCTTATTAAACTCACCTTGTTCATTAGGATAAAAATCGTCAAACTGACTCATATATGCATACAATCTTGGGTTCATTCCGGCAGACAGGATTACAGACGACTTTAATTTGCTTTCAGCAAAACCTCGTAATGCGGCATGGGCATCATTGTACTCAACGGGTAACTTTACTTTGTTTTTATAATTGTCTTTATCAACCTTGGTCATGATATTAACATCAATTTTTCCCATGGTCAAATTTTTGCTTGCCCAACTTTTAATTTCAGAAATATTAAATCCGTTCTCAGTTAGTTTTCTGAACTCTGCCTTTAAAGTTGACCCATCTGGAAGCAAGTTTATGTAAGTTTTAATGTCATCACTTTTTTCAATCGTGACATTTTTTAAAGCTTCAAATTTTTTTTCGGCTAAATCACTTATTAAATTTAAATATGATGTTATTCTTTTGGCTCTAAAATCGTCCATTTTATTCGAAATCTCTTTATAGGGTATTTCAAATTTCTCACTATACATTTTCCTGAGTTTCTCTAAAAGAATATCATCAACTAAAGAAATTACTGAATCAATGCCGTATTGAGCAACTTTTAATGGTGTATCAATTGTAAATCCAATTCCCATTACTGGGATATGGAATGAATGTGTATTTTTCATATGTGTGTTTTAAACAAGAATATTTATTATTAAAAAAAATCATCGAGATTTTAATAGAAAAATTAAAGTTCGATGATTTTTGATTGCTATTAACCTAATTAATTTGCAAATATATGTTGTTACTTCTTTACAAAACATGACAAAAGTCATGTTTTGTAAAGAAAAAATTGTTCATTGTAATTATCTCAATGGCGAATATTTATCCAAAAACCATAACCTCTATTTTCAAAACAAAACTATTTTAATATGGTTTCCGGTTGAGTTTCATGATGCTCTCCTTGTACTTTAGTAAAGGCATTTACCCGAATATCAGCCAACTTATTTGATGGTTTATCAAAATGGTAATGCCTTAATTGATGTTCTTGTTGTCTACCCGAGCTAAAACTTGAAACGCGTTTTAAATAGCCAATAACCCTTGTGGCATGATCAACATCGGTTGATCCACAGGTTGTGCATACATAGGCGGTTTTTTTATCAATAGCATTACAATCATTACAAATGGTGATTTTTATATTGAAACAAAAATAGTTGCAACCTGAAGCAGCCGTAGCATGAATGAGTTTAATAAAACCGTCTTTGTTTGGACTTTCTTCAAGGTTCAAATGAAGGGCAGATCCGCCATCAAGATATTTTATAATTTCTTTACCGTGCAATATAATTTTATCAAGGGTATTTGTTTGTTGGTCTTCTACTTTATAAAAGTATGAATTATAGCAATCTCTAGGCACAAACAACCCGTCTTGTTTATCCCATTTGGCATTTTTTACCCCTAAATTTTCTGCTGGAACAAATTCAGTATTAAACATATATCCATAGCGTTTTTTTGCCAGTTTGTTCTCATCATAAATGTCCTTTAGATACTTGTTGACAAACTTTTTGTATTCACTATTGTTGCCAACCTGTAAACCTTGGCTTTCTGCCGCTTCCACCATACCATTAATTCCAATAGTTAAAAATTGCTTGTCAAGGGTTATAAATCCAGCTTTATAAACAGGAAGTAACCCAGCAGCTTCATATTCTTCTATTAGTTTTCTGTAAGCCACTTGATATTGATGGATTTTTTGTACTTCCTCAATAATATTTGCTCCTTTTTGTACCAAACGGTTCATATTTAAAGTAATGACATTTATTGACCCTGTTGCAACACCGCCAGCACCCAATGAGTAACTAAAGGTGTTATCAGTAATTTCACTGCGCAACCGGCAGCATGAGGCTAAACTATCTGCGCTTTCAGATTGATAAATAAAGAAAGAATTCCCTTCGCTTAATTCTTGAGCGCACATATTTGTAAATTCAGTATCTACCGGTTTTCCATCGCTAATTAACATCGCCGCGGTTACTACCGGAAAGGTAAGAATGGCTTTATTGCGCTCATCATTAAACCACTTCATAAAAAATGCTTGCAGCCTTTTTACGCTTTCCCATTGTGGTTTTGTCAAATCAGGAAAAACAAAATCACCAAACATACTATTAAAATAAGCCTCATCATAAATTGAAATATTCCAAAACACGGATTGATATCCTCTTGCTGCTGCCGGCTGATTTATGGCATATACCACATGCTGTAAATGATTGGCAATGAGTTTTTTATTGGTTTCTAAATAATTTTCGCCATAATCCTTTGAAGCAAAATGGTCAAAATACATTAAAAATTCAACCGTTGCCAAAGCACCGGCAAATTGAGAGCTTATGGCAAAGACCAGATTTACAAATTCCCCACAATAACTTTCCAAATGTTTTGGCGCCCTACTTTCTCCGCCAACTTTGGTAAGTCCATCAAATAAAAACGGGTACATACTAATGGACACACAATACGGCTTTAATGAGGTTTCATCATGAATATAAATTTCATGAGATTCTATTTGCCGTATATATTCATTCGCTAAAGTATCACCAAAAAGCGATGCTATTTTACGTTTTATCAGCTCTCTATTCACCTGTATATTGATATCTTTATTGAGCTCTGCTTCCATGGTTGCAATGTTTTTTGAAGTCACATTGGCATTAGCATCTACTTTTGAACCATCAGCAGCATTTGAAGAATGTATATAGTGATCAATAAAATCAATTTTTTGGTTTACTTGGGCGCTGGTAAGTCGTATCATAAGGTTTAATTTTTAATGAATAAGTTGTTTTTTATAGTATTTGTTTTAATTTCTATAAATTTTTGATTCGATATTTCGCTACTCAATCCGCCTAACAATGGATTCCATTTTCCTGTTTTAATCCAGTCAAGTTCATTTAAAACAGATTCAGAAACCTGTTCCAATCCGGTATAAAGACAGGTTTTGTAATGTTCACTTTTTGCAATGGTTAACAAATTAATTAATTGTTCTTCGTGCCATTCCCCACCCATAAAAAGGACACAAGAGGCAAGGTTTTTGTATTGTTGTAATATAGAAACAAATGTTTTTGCAGTTAGCACCGAACCACTTTGTTCTTTCCATAAAAAAGGCGAATGACACCCTTCACACCTTAATGGGCATCCACAAATGGAAAAACATAAGCTGATTTCTCCTGGAACTTCTTGAAATACGACTTGAAAATCATAATAATTCATTTCAAAAATTAATTTAAAGGATTATAAGGTCTTTTAATGATTTATAAAACTAAGGACTATTTAATCTGATTTAATCTCAACCGAAATGAGTTATTAATAAGTTTATTAACAATGGTAATAATTTCAGGTTTTATAGCCTTATTTAATGTTGAAGGTTCTATTAATCACCATCTAAAAATGTTATATAATTTGCAATAACTTGTTAGACAGGTTATAATTTTAAAACCGATATATTAAGATTTGATATTACTGCCCATTTTATTCAATTATTCATAACCAGCAATCCTTAAACTTTAAAATTCCATAAATCTTGTTACAAGACGCCATGATTACATTCAGCTTCATTACTTTTACATTTCATATACAATAGAAACAAGTTATGTCTGTAGAACCAAAATTATCACGTTTCAAGCAAAACGTATTGTCTAAATATCAAATTTACAACAGTATATTTATGACCTTACCTTTTGACTCCATTACCAAAACAGGTGTTTTACTTCCGCTATTTCATGAAACCTGTAAAAAAGGGTTTGCAAAAGGTGATGACCCAACAACTATTGTAGATACTTTTTTCAAAAAATATCAGGACAGACGTACCAAAGAAAGTCAAATAAATTTATTGTTTAGGTTTATACAATACATTGAAAGACAAGTGGTTTTATTTGATGCTGTTGAAGATGCAGCTTTTCCAATAGTTAATAATATGGAAGGTATTGGTACGCTACGAAACCTTAAAGAATCTGCCGTTTCTGAAAACAGACTGGAAGAATTAAAAAACTATTTGAATGAGTTTAAAGTCCGCATTGTTTTAACGGCACATCCAACACAGTTTTATCCAGGGTCTGTATTAGCGATTATAACAGATTTAACAGAGGCCATCAAACAAAATAATTTAAAAGAAATTACCAATTTATTCGCTCAACTGGGTAAAACACCTTTCTTTAAACATGAAAAACCAACACCTTATGATGAAGCCGTAAGTTTAATCTGGTATTTGGAAAATGTGTTTTATAAATCGTTTGGAGAAATATACAACTACATTCAACAAAATATTTATGATGACAGCAAGAAACATAATGAAATCATTAATATTGGTTTTTGGCCAGGTGGTGATAGAGACGGTAATCCGTTTGTAAAGCCAGAAACAACTTTACAGGTAGCAGAACGGTTAAAACAATCTATTTTAAAAAAATATTATGCCGATATTAAGGATTTAAGGAGAAAACTCACCTTTAGAGGTGTTGAAGACCGCATCATTCATTTAGAAACCATCATTTATAATTTTAGTATCAATTTAAATTCTGTTGACCCCATAACCTCAAAAGAACTTCTTCATGAATTATTGGCTATTAGAAACACCATTGTTAAAGACCATCAATCGTTATATGTTTCTGAAATAAATAATTTAATAAACAGAATTCGCCTTTTTGGATATTCTTTCGCAACACTTGATATTAGACAGGACAGTAGAATTCACCATTCGGTTTTTACAACCGTCATAGACCATTTGATTGAAACAGAACATCCTTCATTCCCTAAAAACTATCACGGGTTATCTGAACAAGATCAAATCAAAATACTGTCAGAAGTATCAGAAGCAAATATTGATATTGATGTTTTTGAAGATGAAATGGTTCACAACACATTAAAAACCATTGAAGCCATTAAGCATATTCAACAAACCAATGGTGAAAAAGGTGCCAACAGATATATTATAAGTAATAACCAAACGGCCTTAAATGTCATGCAACTTTTTGCAATGCTTAAATTGATTGCCTTCAAAGATGAATTAACGGTTGATGTGGTGCCGCTTTTTGAAACTATAACTGATTTAGAAAATGCTCCTAAAGTGATGGAACAATTATATTCAAACCCAGAATATAGGTCGCATTTACAGCGCAGGGATCATAAACAAACCATTATGCTTGGTTTCTCAGACGGTACCAAAGATGGTGGGTATTTAATGGCAAACTGGGGAATTTATAAAGCCAAAGAATTACTAACCACAATTTCCAGAAAATATGATATCACGGCTATATTTTTTGATGGGCGTGGTGGCCCCCCTGCAAGAGGTGGCGGAAAAACACATCAATTTTATGCGTCTTTAGGGCCAACCATTGAAGATAAGGAAGTACAATTAACTATACAAGGACAAACTATTAGTTCAAACTTTGGAACCTTAGATTCATCTCAATATAACTTAGAGCAATTGATTAGTTCTGGAATGTTCAATAGGTTAGGAAAAGATAAACTTGCCTTATCTGATGAAGACCGGATAGTTATGAATGATTTAGCTGTTATAAGTTACCAAGCTTATAAAGATTTTAAAGGGCATTCTATGTTTATCCCTTACTTAGAAAGAATGAGCACCTTAAAATATTATGCTAAAACCAATATTGGTAGCAGGCCTTCTAAACGATCAAATTCTGATACTTTAATCTTTTCAGATTTAAGAGCTATTCCTTTTGTTGGGTCATGGAGTCAATTAAAACAGAACGTACCAGGATTTTTTGGTGTAGGCACAGCCTTAAAAGCTTATGATGACAAAGGAGAATTCTATAAGGTTGAACAACTCTATAAAAACTCTAAATTCTTTAAAACATTGTTGGAAAACAGTATGATGTCATTAACCAAATCATTTTTTGATTTAACCCAATATATGTCTGAAGACCCTGAGTTTGGTGCTTTTTGGAATATTATCCATGCGGAATATTTAAATTCGAAAAACTTGCTATTAAAACTAACGGGGTATAAAGAGTTAATGGAGAATGAGCCTTCGGGAAAAGCATCTATAGATGTACGGGAAACTATTGTGCTGCCATTGTTAACCATTCAACAATATGCACTTAAAATGATTCAGGAATTAGAAAAAAACCCTGAGAAAAATGAAGAACAAATCAAAATTTTTGAAAAAATAGTGACCCGCTCTTTGTTTGGTAATATTAACGCCAGTAGAAATTCAGCTTAATACTATAATTTACCTATAAAAAAAGCCTGCAAATTGCAGGCTTTTTTTATAGGTAATACTAGTATATTTCCTAACCATTATTTTAATGTGCCCCCTCCTTTTTCTCCGGTTCTTATTCTATAAGACTCTTGCACTTCAGACACAAAAATTTTGCCGTCACCAACTTCTCCCGTTACAGCAGAACTTAGAATAGCTTTTACTGTTGCATCTGCAAAATCATCGTTCACAACTATTGATAAATGCCTACGCTGAATGTCACTAGTACTATATGATATACCCCTGTAAACATGTCCTTCTTTTTCATTTCCAATTCCGGTGACATCCCAATAAGAAAAAAAGTTGACACCAACATTGTGCAGTGCTTCTTTAACTTCACGATATTTTGATCTTCTAATAATGGCTTCAATTTTCTTCATGATATTCTAATTAATGGTATTTATCCTAAAGTTATAAAATTTTAGTAATATATTTTTAATTGCTTACTTGTATTTATATAAAAAAAGGACGCTTTACAACATATGTAAAGCATCCTTTAAAGCATAAACTAAACTAACTAATTTTTAATGCTCATTTAATCTAAAATCAGGGTACGCATCCATTCCGTGTTCATGACTATCTAATCCTTCAACTTCTTCTCTTTCAGAAACCCTTATTCCAACTGTTTTCTTTAAAATTATAAGTATTATATAGCTTGAAACAACACAAAAGGCTGCATAAGACCCAACGCCTATTAATTGACTTACAAATTGTTCCAACCCAGCTAAAGCACCAAAGATACCTACTGCTAAAGTTCCCCAAATACCACATATTAAATGCACTGCAATGGCTCCAACAGGATCATCTAACTTAATTTTATCAACAAATGCAACAGCTAAAACAATAATTGCACCAGCAATAGAGCCAATCAATATGGCGTCAGTTGGACTCATTTGGTCAGCACCTGCCGTAATAGCTACTAAACCTCCTAAAATACCATTTAAAAACATAGTTAAATCTAAATTTTTATACATAGCTGTAGAAACAAGCATTGCAACAACACCTCCAGCAGCCGCTGCTAAACAGGTAGTAACCAATGTTAATGATGTTAAGGCTGGGTCTGCTGAAAGTACAGAGCCCCCATTAAATCCAAACCATCCTAACCAAAGAATTAAAACCCCGGCAGTAGCCAGAGGAAGATTATGACCTGGAATGGCTTGAGGCTTCCCATCTTTAAATTTACCAATACGTGGCCCTAATAACCAAACTGCAACTAAAGCAGCCCACCCCCCTACAGAGTGTACTAAGGTAGAACCCGCAAAATCATAAAAAGGAGTTGCTAGGGTTTGTAAAAATCCGCCGCCCCATTTCCAAGAACCGGCAATTGGATAAATTAATCCTACATAAATTACAGTAAATATCATAAACGGTACAATTTTCACACGTTCAGCTACTGCACCAGACACAATGGTTGCTGCTGTTGCGGCAAACATGCCTTGAAACAAAAAATCTGTCCAATATGTATAACCTCCATTGTAGGCTAAATCTAAAGCGCCATCTGGAGTTAATGGTGAGCTAAGACCAAAACCAGCAAAACCAAAAACCCCTGATGAACCTTCAGCAAATCCTGGGTACATTAAGTTAAAACCTACCAAACAATAGAGTAGTAAGCCTATAGTAATTATAAATACATTTTTAAATAAAATATTAATAGTGTTTTTTTGTCTCGTTAAACCTATTTCCAAAAATGAAAACCCAAGGTGCATAAAGAAAACGAGTGCTGTACAGATCATCATCCATACATTATTTATTGTTAATAATTCCATAATAAATTAATTTAGCTGATTGTTATTTTAAAGTGTCTCCACCTTTTTCCCCTGTTCTTATTCTGTATGATTCAATGACCTCTGAAACGAAAATTTTACCATCTCCAACTTCACCTGTTCCTGCTGAATTAAGGATCGCTTTAACCGTTGCTTCTTCAAAATTATCATTTACTACTATCGATACATATCTTCTTTGTATATCACTGGTGCTGTAAGTAACACCTCTGTAAACGTGTCCTTCTTTTTCATTTCCTATACCAGTGACATCCCAGTAAGAGAAAAAATTTACCCCTACACTATGCAATGCTTCTTTTACTGCACCGTATTTAGATTTTCTAATAATTGCTTCAATTTTCTTCATAAAATATATTTAGTTAGTATTTAAAAATTTAAAAATGGTAAACGGTGTTAAATATATTCAAACACCAATTTCCAAATTAGAAAGTTCAGTTATAATTTTCAAAAAAATTTAAAAATTAAGGATGCTTTACAATTGTAAAGCATCCTTAAAATACTCACTAAACTAACTAATATTATTTAATGTTCATTTAATCGGAAATCTGGATAAGCTTCCATACCGTGTTCATGAATATCAAGACCTTCTACTTCTTCTTTTTCAGACACTCTTAATCCAATTGTTTTCTTAAGAATGAACAAGATAATGAATGATGTTGCTATTGCCCATGCACCAATTCCAAATACACCAGCAGCTTGTGCACCTAATTGACCAAATCCGCCACCGTAGAATAATCCACCGTCTATAGCAAATAAACCAACTAGCAAAGTGCCAATTGCACCACAAACACCGTGAACAGAAACAGCACCAACTGGATCATCAATTTTTAATTTTTTATCAATAAACTCAATTGACAGCACCACTACTAAACCACAGATAATCCCAATAGCCGTTGCACCAAAATTATCAACTGCAGCACAACCGGCCGTAACACCAACTAACCCAGCAAGAGCACCATTTAATGTCATGGATACATCTGGTTTACCATATTTTATCCAAGTAAACAACATAGCAACTATTGCACCTGCTGCTGCTGCTAAATTAGTTGTTATAACAATGTTTGATACTGCACTAACGTTATCTCCTGAAATTGCCAATTGAGAACCAGCATTAAATCCGAACCATCCTAACCAAAGAATAAATACCCCTAATGCACCATACATCATGTTGTGCCCAGGTATTGCATTTGATTTACCGTTTGTGTATTTTCCAATTCTTGGGCCAACCATTGCGGCGGCCACCAATGCAGACCATCCACCAACAGAGTGAACTACTGTAGAACCAGCAAAATCAATAAATCCTAAATCGGTTAACCAACCATCACCTTGCCATACCCAATGACCAGATATAGGATAGATAAACACGGTCATACAAAGAGAAAATATTAAATAGGTTGAAAATTTAGTTCTTTCAGCTATGGCACCAGATACTATGGTAGCAGCTGTTGCACAAAAAACTGTTTGAAAGAACAAATTGTGCATTTCTCCTGCTTCATTGAAAAATAATGAAGGTGTACCTATAAAACTACTTATATCGTCTCCATACATAAGGGCATACCCAATTAACCAAAAACCAAGAGAGCCAATACATAGGTCCATTAAGTTTTTCATGATAATGTTAATTGTATTTTTAGATCTGGTGAAACCTGTTTCTACCAATGTGAAACCCGCTTGCATAAAGAATACTAATATACCTGCTATTAATATCCACATGATGTCTAGAACACCGTTTATTTCGGCCATTCCTTTTACTACTTCTTCCATAATAAATTGTTTTTTATGATTATTATCTTAAGGTTTCGCCGCCTTTTTCGCCTGTTCTTATTCTATAAACTTCTTCTACATCGGATACAAAGATTTTACCATCACCCACTTCACCAGTTCCAGCAGAACCAAGAATGGCTTTAACAGTTGCATCTGCGAAATCATCATTCACCACAATTGATAAATATCTTCGTTGTATATCACTGGTGCTATATGAAACACCTCTGTAAACATGTCCTTCTTTTTCATTACCTAAGCCGGTTACATCCCAGTAAGAGAAAAAGTTTACTCCAACACCGTGCAATGCATCTCTTACTACACGGTATTTAGATTTTCTAATAATTGCTTCTATTTTTTTCATGGTTAATTTTTTTATAATTTAGAATGAATATATAGCTGCCAATACAAATGACCCTAAGCTTTTGGTGCCAACTAAATCATTGTCGATAAAAGCATTTTCACTAGCCGAATCCAATCTTAGCTCCGGTTTAATAGTTAGGTTTTCTATTGAATAGCTTCCTGTTAAAGTAAATTCAAATACATTACCGTCTCCGCTTGTATCGTATGCTCCTATGCCACCTGCACCGCCTTCGGTCTCTGCAAAATATTCAGCCCTTAAACCTATTTTAAAAGAATCAGAAGCAGCAAGTTGAGGATATAGTGCCGCACCATAAAATGAAGGGCCATCCAGATCGGCATACGAAAGGTTTAATCCTAAATAAAATTCATCAGAAACGTCAAAACCTCCTGTATAGTCAATTTGGAATGCATTTGAATATCCTAAGAAATTTAAGTATTGTCCAGAATACCCTAACTGGGCGCCATAGTGGTAGTCTCCCGAAGGATTGAATTCTGTTGCATCCGTTGGGTTCATGAGCATTAACCCTAAACTAAAGTCTTCAGACAGTGCAAAATCTGCCTTTAAGCCTGTATGGCTAAAGGGACCATAAGAGAATAAATACGATGTACTGTAGTTAAAATTGCCAACAGGGGAAATAACTTCATACCCTAAAAAGGTATTGAAGTTACCAAATGTAAGTTTTACGGATTCACTAACATTCCAATACACATATAATTGATTGATTATTTGGGAGCTTCCACCAATTCCACCTTTTAAGGACTGATACAAAGGAGAACCAAAAACGGCATCTTCACCTCTGGGACCAAATACCAAATCGGCAACAAAACCAACTTTTTTGCCTTCATAAGAAGCTACTACATTTGCCATGCCTAAAGCAAAACCAGGTAAGTTAGCAAATGAAGATCCAGGAGCAATAGCGTTTTCATCATTAGGCGCTGTAAGGTTAGCTCTATAATACGCATCAACGCTTCCGCTTATGTTAAATTTCTTTTCTTCTACTGGCGCTTCTTGAGCAAACGAACTCAGGGCTACCAAAAACATTGAAAGTGTAATAAATTTTTTCATAATTGTAATTTTAAGTTATTGTTTTATGTGTTATTTTTTTGTTAATATGACGTAAACTTATATAAAAAAATATTAGACCCTAAAAAAAATAGGGTTGTTTTGTCTAATTTTATTATATTTTAAATTTTTGCCCTATTTTTTTATAGGTATGTTGTTTATTATTTGTTTTTTTGTTTTTTCAGTAAATGAATGATTTGAATTATTCCTAACTATTTTGATTTAATACTGATTTTCTTTTTATTAAAATTGATTTTTCATGCTATTTATTCATCTTTCAACAATTTTTATTAATTAATAGCTATTTTCTCATTGAGTATTTATTAAAAAATCTCTATATAATTATTATATAATTATTTTTATCTTACTTCTACATCAGAAATCGAAATAATCAAATAGTCCTTATTGGAATTTCAAATCAACTACATATATTCGCTTTGATAAGTCACGTTTTTAAATTAAAATTTGCTGATTATGTTGAAGAAACAGGGAATGTATTTGCCAGAATTTGAACACGATAATTGTGGGGCTGGTTTTATTTGTAGTTTAAAAGGAATTAAGTCAAATGACATCATACATAAGGCGCTTGAAATTCTAGAAAAATTAGAGCATCGGGGTGCTGTTAGTTCGGATGGAAAAACAGGTGATGGCGCGGGCATCTTAATTGACATTCCTCACGATTTTTTTGTTGAAAATTGTAAATTTAAATTACCAAAAGCCGGAAACTACGCGGTAAGCAATGTTTTTTTACCTAAAAAAGAAAACCAACAAACATTTTGTATTTCAATCTTCGAAAAACATTTTATTGAACAGGGTCTTCAAATTATAGGTTGGAGAAACGTGCCTGTAGATACATCAGTTTTGGGTGAATTGGCTGCCAAAACACAACCTTTTATTAAACAGGTTTTTGTTGGAAAAGAAAACGCTAAGCAAGACGACTTTCAATTTAATTTAAAAATGTTTATTGCCAGAAAAAAAGCAGAACATGAAATTTATAATTCAAAATTATCAGAAAGCTCTTTTTTCTACCTCCCAAGTTTATCAACTAAAATCATTATATATAAAGGACTGTTAGTCCCAGAAGACATTAAACTTTTCTACAAAGATTTAACAGACCCTCTTTTTGTTACACGTTTAGCTTTAGTACACCAGCGGTTTTCCACAAACACATTCCCAACTTGGGATTTGGCGCAACCCTTCAGGTATATGTGCCATAATGGCGAAATAAACACCTTAAGAGGAAATATCGCCAGAATGTTTTCACGTGAAGAACTAATGAAAAGTGATTGGTTTGGTGACGAAATAAAAAATATTTTACCTATAGTATTATTAGGTAAGTCTGATTCTGCATCTATGGATATGGTTGTTGAATTACTTTTAATGACCGGTCGTTCACTTCCGGAAGTGATGATGATGCTTATTCCTGAAGCATGGGAAAAAAATTCTGAAATGTCTGAAACAAAAAAGGCTTTTTATGAATTCAACTCCTGTTTGATGGAACCATGGGACGGGCCTGCATCCATACCTTTTACAGATGGAAATTACATTGGAGCTGTTTTAGATAGAAACGGACTTCGTCCATCAAGATATACCGTAACAAAAAATGGCTATGTTATCATGTCTTCGGAAACTGGCGTTATTGAAATTGAACCAAAAAACATTGAGCATCATGGCCGATTAGAACCTGGTAAAATGTTTTTAGTTGACATGAACCAAGGTAGAATCATAAATGATGAAGAAATAAAAGAAGAAATTGCTTCACGCTATCCGTATCAAAAATGGTTAGATAAAAACTTAGTACACCTTAAAGACATTCCTTATAATGACTGTCCTGTATTTTTTAATGAAGAAAAATTAAATAAAAGGCAGGTCATTTTTGGGTATACCCAAGAAGATATTAACACCATTATTTTACCAATGGCACAAGGCGGAAAGGAACCTATTGGTTCTATGGGAAGTGATACACCTCTTGCTGTTTTGTCTGAGCGCCCACAACTAATTTATAATTATTTCAAACAGCTTTTTGCTCAGGTTACCAATCCTCCATTGGATGGTATTCGGGAAGAACTTATTACCGATATTAGCCTTACTTTAGGTAGTGATTCCAATATTTTTGACATTAATGAATTACACTGTAAAAAACTAAAAATTAAAAATCCGGTTATTTCCAAACAGGATTTAGATAAAATAAAAAGTTATCAAAACCAGGATTTTAAAGCGACTTCATTCCCAATTCTATATGAAATAAAGAAAGGGCATAATGGATTGGAAGAAGCCTTAACCACCTTGTTAAATTCTATTGTGAAAGCAATTGATGACGGTACTAATATTGTTATTTTATCTGATAGGAATGTCAATGAAGAAATTGCCCCAATTCCAGCACTTTTAGCCTGTTCTTTTATAAATAGCGCCTTGCGAAAACTAGGCAAACGTTCAAAACTGAGCCTGATTGTAGAATCGGCAGAACCACGGGAAGTACACCATTTTGCATTGCTGTTTGGTTATGGTGCCAGTGCCATTAATCCTTATATGGTTAATGAGATTATTGAAGAAAAAATAAATGAATTAGACGTGTCTATTTCATCTCAAGAAGCCGTAGAAAATTTCAATAAAGCTGTTGGAAAAGGCATTTTAAAGGTGATGAATAAAATTGGGATTTCTACACTGAACTCATACAGAGGTTCCCAATTATTTGAGTGTATCGGGATTAATACCAATGTTGTAGATGCCTACTTCCCGAATACCGTTACAAGAATCCAAGGTATTGGTTTACATGAAATTGAAAAAGAAATCAGCAAGCGTTATTTCAATGCTTATAAAGAACAAACCATAGCTGGAGATTTAGATTTGGAAGTTGGTGGTCAATATAGATGGAGACGAAACGGCGAAAAGCACATGTTCAATCCATTAACCATTGCAAAATTACAGGAAGCTGTAAGAAGCAACAAACACAGTTCTTACAAAGAATATTCAGAACTTATAAATAATCAAACCAGTCAATTAATGACTATCAGGGGTTTGTTTGAATTTACAAATTATGACCCTATATCCATTGATGAAGTTGAACCTTGGACAGAAATTGTAAAGCGTTTTAAAACCGGAGCCATGTCTTACGGTTCCATAAGTAAAGAAGCACATGAAAATTTAGCGGTTGCCATGAACAGAATTGGTGGTAAAAGCAATTCTGGGGAAGGCGGTGAAGATGAAGATAGGTTCTATAAAGATGCTGATGGCGATTGGAAAAATAGTGCTATCAAACAAGTAGCATCAGGAAGATTTGGAGTGACTTCCAATTATCTTACCAATGCTTCTGAAATTCAAATTAAAATGGCTCAAGGGGCAAAACCAGGAGAAGGAGGCCAATTACCGGGTCCGAAAGTTAATCCTAGTATTGCAAAAACAAGGAATTCAACCCCTTATGTGGGATTGATTTCGCCACCGCCACATCATGATATTTATTCTATTGAAGATTTATCACAATTGATTTACGATTTAAAATCGGCCAATCGCGAAGCCAGAATCAATGTGAAATTAGTGTCTGAAGTTGGTGTAGGAACCGTTGCTGCAGGGGTAGCTAAAGCCAAAGCAGATGTGATCTTAATTTCTGGTCATGATGGTGGCACAGGAGCATCTCCATTAACATCACTTAAACATGCTGGGTTGCCATGGGAATTAGGTTTAGCTGAAGCGCAACAAACTTTAGTGATGAATAATTTAAGAAATCGTGTGGTTGTAGAATGTGATGGACAGCTAAAAACCGGCCGCGATGTTGCCATTGCTTGCTTACTCGGAGCTGAAGAATTTGGTTTTGCTACGGCACCTTTAGTGGCTTCAGGTTGTATCATGATGCGCGTTTGTCATTTAAATACCTGTCCTGTAGGTATTGCAACCCAGAACCCTGAATTACGTAAAAAATTTGAAGGGAAACCAGAACATGTTGTTAATTTTATGTATTTCATTGCTCAAGAATTACGGGAAATTATGGCGAAACTTGGTTTTAGGACCGTGAATGACATGGTTGGACAGGTACAAAAACTAAATCGAAATAAAACGATTGAACATTATAAAGCATTAGGAATAGATTTAACCCCAATACTTCACAAGGTTCGTGTTGGTCCAGATGTGAAATTGTATAATACGGAACGCCAAGAACATCACATGGAGAAATCTTTGGATTTCAAAATCATAAACAAAGCACATCCTGCCCTTTTCAGAAAAGAAAAGACCGTTTTGGATTTTAAAATCACCAATATGGATCGCGCTTTCGGAGCTATTTTAAGTAACGAAATATCAAAAATTTATGGCGCACAAGGGTTACCTGAAAACACCTTAAAAATAAACTTTACTGGATCTGCCGGACAAAGTTTTGGTGCATTTTCAACGGTAGGGTTAACTCTTGTTGTAAGCGGAAACACCAATGATTATTTAGGTAAAGGATTATCAGGAGCAAAATTAATTATTAAAGTCCCTGAAGAAGCAACCATCATTCCTGAAAAAAATGTAATCATAGGAAATGTTGCATTATATGGTGCTACAGCAGGAGAAGCTTATATAAACGGGAAAGCCGGTGAGAGATTCTGCGTAAGAAACTCAGGAGCTAAAGCAGTAGTTGAAGGTATTGGAGATCATGGTTGTGAATATATGACTGGTGGGATTGCTGTTATCCTTGGTGAAGTAGGACGAAATTTTGGAGCTGGAATGAGCGGTGGTATTGCTTTTGTGTATGATGCTAATAACACCTTCAAAAGACAATGCAATACAGACGGTTTAAATCTTGATCCTGTTACAGAAACGGAAGACATCCATACTTTAAAAGGACTCATTGAGAATCACTATAACGCAACTTTAAGCCCGTTAGCACAACGCATTCTTGAAAAATGGGAAATTGAATTGCCAAAATTTATAAAAGTGCTTCCTGAAGAATATAGACAAGCATTGTTACGATTAGAAAAAGAAAACCTTATAACACTTTAATACTATGGGAAAGATAACGGGATTTTTGGAATATAAAAGAGAGGTTGAACAGTATGATGCTGTTGAAAACAGGCTTAAAAACTATAAGGAATTTTCAGTGCCCCTGGAAGAAAAGGCTCTAAAAAATCAAGGTGCCAGATGTATGGATTGCGGCGTTCCTTTTTGTCATAGTGGATGCCCATTGGGGAATTTAATTCCAGATTTTAATGACAATGTTTACAAAGGGAAATGGAAAGAAGCGGCGAAAATATTGCATTCTACAAATAATTTCCCGGAATTTACAGGTAGATTGTGCCCTGCGCCCTGTGAAGAAGCCTGTGTTCTAGGTATCAATGAAGACCCTGTAACTATTGAAAATATTGAAAAAAATATTGTGGAAACTGCCTTTAAAGAAGGATGGATTGTTGCAGAACCTCCTACAATTAGAACTGGTAAATCTGTGGCGGTTATAGGGTCTGGACCCTCTGGATTGGCAGCTGCACAACAACTTAATAGGGCAGGACATAACGTTACGGTTTTTGAACGCGATGAAAAGTCGGGAGGCTTATTGCGGTATGGTATTCCGGATTTTAAACTGGAAAAACATATTATAGACAGAAGAATTGCTGTTTTAGAAGAAGAAGGTATTGTTTTTATAAATAATGCACACGTTGGAAAAAACATAAGTATTGAAACCTTAAAAGGTGATTTTGATGCTATTGTATTATGTGGTGGTGCTACAATAAGGCGTCCAATTCCTATAAAAGGGGCGCATTTAAAAGGTGTGCATCAAGCCATGGATTTTTTAAAACAAAATAACCAACGCGTTGATGGCATTACAAATTTTGAAGAAGTTCTTACAGCTAAAGATAAGCACGTTATTGTTATTGGTGGTGGCGATACGGGTTCAGATTGTATTGGAACATCCAATCGTCAGGGCGCAAAATCTGTAACAAATTTTGAAATTTTAAGTAAACCTTTAACTGGACGACCTGCAAATCAACCCTGGCCTTATTGGCCTATGCGTCTGCGGACAAGTTCATCACATAAAGAAGGTGTAGATCGATTTTTTAGTATCTCAACAAAAGAATTTATAGGTGATAAAGACGGTAATTTAAAAGGCTTAATAACCACTGAAGTGGAATGGATTTTTAAAGAAGGTGAAAGACCTCAATTGAAAGAAATTCCAAATACTGAAAAACATTGGGATTGCGATTTGGTTTTATTAGCATTAGGTTTTACAGGCCCTGAGACTACTCTTATTGATCAATTAGGAC
Organism: uncultured Flavobacteriales bacterium; assembly: GCA_963976005.1. GTDB lineage: Bacteria > Bacteroidota > Bacteroidia > Flavobacteriales > Flavobacteriaceae > Yeosuana. The sequence continues at coordinate 30,294 of CAXBJF010000012.1, forward strand.
TGGAAACAGATTTTAGATCTAATATTAAAGCCTCTACAAACAGTTATATGACAAATGTTCCCGGTATTTTTACGGCTGGAGATATGAGGCGAGGGCAATCGCTTATTGTTTGGGCAATTTCTGAGGGAAGACAAGCAGCTTATTATATAGACTCATATTTAATGGGACAGTCCAATTTACCATTAAAAGACAATAGTGATTTACCAAGGGTTTAATTGTTTAATGTTTTTTAAAAAAAAATTAACAACTTAATGTCATTTAAATATTATATTTGCCTTTCGAACTAAAAAAATGATTAAAAACTGCATTGCAATTTTTTTTACAGTATTATTTATGGCCATAATATCTGCGCCATCAATACTTATTGCAATTGACCATTCCGCAGACATTTCTTGCTTTTATGATTCTTCTGAAGATGAAGAAAAAGGGAAAGAAACAAATAAAACCATTGAGATTTTATGTTCCAAAATAAATCATGTTGAATTAAATGTAGTATCTATTGATACTAAAAATAATTCAGGATATTACTATAAAAAATATTCTAAACCACATCTCAATCTTATTTCACCTCCTCCAGAAATAAACATTTCATAAACCAGATTTAGGGGTTTTCCTAAAAAAGTTCAATGTTTAATATTCTCAAGTCTTTATGACTTGAGCAAATCTATTTATAAAATGTTTAAATATATTAAAAATGACTTACCAGCGAGTATAGTCGTATTTTTTGTCGCATTACCTTTGTGTTTAGGTATTGCATTAGCTAGTGGAGCACCACTTTTTTCAGGATTAATTGCAGGGATCGTTGGCGGAATTATTGTAGGCTCATTAAGTGGTTCTAAAATAGGCGTTTCTGGTCCAGCCGCAGGATTAGCCGCCATTGTTTTAGCCGCCATTGGCACCTTAGGAAGTTATGAAAACTTCTTAGTAGCCGTTGTTTTAGGCGGCATAATACAATTGCTTTTTGGTGTTTTAAAAGCCGGTATCATTGGCTATTATTTTCCTTCTTCAGTTATAAAAGGCATGCTTACCGGTATAGGGATTATCATTGTCTTAAAACAAATCCCTCATTTTTTTGGGTATGATGCAGACCCAGAAGGTGATTTTGCGTTTTTTCAAGTAAATAGTAAAAACACCTTCTCAGATTTAATTAATATGATAAATTACATTAAACCAGGTTCTACACTAATTGGTATTATTGGTTTATCCATATTGATTTTATGGGATAAAGTATTGTCTAAAAAGGGAAAAATATTTCAGCTCATACAAGGCCCACTTGTAGCTGTGGTTGTTGGTATTGTGTTTTATGTTATAACGAAATCAAATGAAGTACTTGCTATATCACAAACTCATTTAGTGAGTGTTCCAATTCCAGAAGATGCAGCCTCTTTTGTGGGGCAATTTAGTTTTCCAAATTTTAGCGCCATAACAAACCCAGATGTTTGGATTGTAGCTTTTACAATTGCATTGGTAGCAAGTTTAGAAACCTTATTATCTGTTGAAGCGACCGATAAGTTGGACCCGCATAAAAATGTAACACCAACTAACAGGGAATTATTAGCTCAAGGCACAGGAAATATTATTTCGGGCATGATAGGAGGGCTTCCCATTACCCAAGTAATTGTAAGGAGTTCTGCAAATATTCAATCTGGTGCAAGAAGCAAAATGTCTGCAATCATTCACGGGTTTTTCTTGTTAATTTCGGTAATTTTAATTCCGCGATTGTTAAATATGATTCCGTTATCTGTATTAGCGGCAGTATTATTTATTGTTGGTTATAAATTGGCAAAGCCCGCCTTATTTAAAAAAATGTATGATTTAGGCTGGAAACAGTCCATACCATTTACTGTAACCGTTCTTGGCATTGTTTTTATCGATTTGCTTTACGGAATTGGTTTAGGTTTAGCCGTTGGTATTGTAGTCATACTAATGAAAAGCTACCAAAACTCCCATTTTCTTCATATTGAGGACAAAAGTAATGGAAAACATAAAATAAAAATGACTCTTGCAGAAGAAGTAACATTTTTTAATAAAGGTGCGATTCTCAGGGAATTGGATAGTTTACCAAGAGATACTTATTTGGAACTTGACCTGATTAAAACCAGGTATTTAGATAATGACATTATTGAAATTCTTGAAGATTTTGCATTCAAAGCCAAAGAAAGAAATATTGATATTAAGCTAGTTTCAAAAAGAGGTGTGGTTGAAAACCCATCGAGCTTTATTGATTTTTTTAAAACTAGGCCCAAATCAAAAATAAGTTTAAGTTAAAAAATAATGGAAAAAAATATAGACAAATATAAAATATTAGTGCTTTCAGATTTGAAAAATTCTGCAAGCAACATAATTAAAAGCACTGTAAGTTTAGCAAAAATGATTAATGCAGATGTAGAGTTATTCCATGTAAAAGACCCCATTAAAGTTATAGAAAAAGAGAATCAATTATCTGCAAATCGTATTATTAATCAACAATATAATATAACCCAAAAGAAAATACAAAATTTAATAAACCCCATTTGCAAAGATTACGGGGTAACAATAAATTATACGTATTCATTTGGTAATGTGAAAAATGAAATTGGAAAATATATTATTGAAAACACACCTGATGTTATTGTTTTAGGAAAACGAAAATCAAAGGCATTAGGTTTTATCGGAAATAATATTATGGATTTTGTTTTAAAAGAATTCCTTGGAGTTATTGTTATAGTAGATAATCAAAATTCTTTGGAACCAAATAAGGAATTATCATTGGGCATATTTAATGGCATAAATTCATCGATTAACACCAGGATTATAGAAGATTTGATAGATCATTCCCAAAAACCAATAAAATCATTTAAGATCCTTAAAAACTCAAATACATTAATGGAAATTGACATTCCTCAAGATAAAAAAACTATTGAATATGTGTTTGAGTACAATGATAATACCATCAAGAACCTTTCTAACTATCTATCAAAAAACAATATAAACTTGTTATGCATAGATAGAGGTGAGAAAAATGATGTAAATAAAAAAAACCTAATAAAGTCTGATATTGATGATGTTATTAAAAACCTCAATGTGTCCATCTTGATAACAGGCGGACAAGACCGTAAGTTCCAATAAAGCACTTAAAAAAACAGTAAACAAACAAGATAATTTAATTAATATAAAAATATTATGAAAGCACATACAAGAGAAACGCAGGCAACCATGACGCCCCAAAAGGCATTACAATATTTAAAAGAAGGAAACCAAAGATTTCAAAACAACTTAAAAGCGAACAGAAATCTTTTGGAACAAGTGAACGACACAAGTGACGGACAATTCCCGTTTGCCACTATATTGAGCTGTATAGATTCAAGAGTATCTGCCGAATTGGTTTTTGACCAAGGACTTGGCGATATTTTCAGCGTGCGTATAGCCGGTAACTTTGTAAATGAAGACATTCTAGGAAGTATGGAATTTGCATGTAAACTAGCAGGGTCAAAACTCATTGTAGTTCTGGGCCATACCAGTTGTGGTGCCGTAAAAGGTGCTTGCGACAACGCTAAAATGGGAAATCTCACAAAGCTTATAGAGAAAATAACACCTGCTGTTAATGCGGTAACAGAGCCAAAAGAGGTTAGTTTAAGAAACTCGTCAAACAGTGAGTTTGTAGATAATGTATCTGAAAAGAATGTGATATTGACGATCGACAGAATTATGAAAGAAAGTGATATTCTTGCTGACATGCAAAATAAAGGCGAGATAATCATTATTGGTGCGATGTATGATGTGAATACTGGTGCAGTAACATTTTACGAGTAATTAAAGATCCTTAATGGAAAAAAAGAAAATAAAAAAGAAAGTAAGTATGTCAGCATTAATCTTGGTATTGTTGCTGCCTGTTTTTGCGTTAAGTCAAGACAGTAATTTAGGCAATTGGTTGATTTATTTTGGAAACAAAAAAATCAATTCAAAATGGAATTGGCACCATGAAGTTCAATATAGAAATTATAATGCCGTAGGTGATTTAGAACAACTGCTTTTAAGAACCGGGTTGGGATATAACGTGTCAGAAAACAACAACCTACTTTTAGGATATGGTTACATTGCATCTGAAAATTATGTTGACGGTTCCAATAAAAAAGAAAGTGTTAACGAACATCGTATTTATCAACAATTCATTACCAAAAAAAACTATAACCGCATTGGGTTGCAACATCGCTTCCGTTTTGAACAACGTTTTGTTGAAGCTGATTTTAAATTAAGGTTTCGTTATTTTTTAGGAATAAATTTACCATTAAGCAAAAAAGAAATGATTGATAAAACAATTTATTTTTCAGCTTATAATGAAATCTTTTTAAACACAAAAAATGACGTGTTTGACAGAAACCGGTTGTACAATGGTATTGGTTTCAAACTTAATCATACGGTTCGCTTTGAACTAGGCTATATGAATCAATTTTTTCAAGTGGGAAATAGAGATCAAATTAATATAATGACTTTTGTTAATTTTTAAAAAAAACCAGTTATTTAAAAAAAATTATTACTGGGTTATTAAAATCATATGGGTTAAATTAGTGCTTTTAAAAATTTAAAATTGAAATGAAAAAATTATTTTCAAATTTAAAAGGAGATGCCTTTGGAGGTATTACTGCAGGAATTGTTGCATTACCCCTGGCATTAGCGTTTGGGGTTTCTTCAGGATTGGGCCCAAGCGCAGGCCTTTATGGTGCTATTTTCCTTTCTTTTTTTGCTGCGCTTTTTGGTGGCACCAACACACAAATATCAGGCCCAACGGCTCCCATGACTGCTGTAAGCATGGTTGTTATTGCTGGTATTGTTGCTCTAAATGATGGTGATGTTAACAAAGCACTTCCAGTTATTTTATCGGTTTTTTTACTGGCGGGATTAATTCAGGTAGGTCTAGGGTTTTTAGGATTTGGTAAGTATATAAAATACATTCCATATCCAGTGGTTTCGGGATTTATGACAGCCATTGGGGTTATTATCCTGGTTACTCAAATCCTTCCGGCAATTGGGTATTATCCAAAAGAAGATGCTGCTTATGTAAGTCAATTCAAACCGCAAGCTGAAGAGATTATTTTAGAAAATATTTTAAAAGAAGAAGCCGGAGAAGGCATTTTGGTGCTGGAAGATTTTAAAGGAACCATTGCCCGAGCCGAAAATATGTCTCAAAACGATATTCTTAAGGAATCCAAAACCCTTGCAGCCAATGATGCTTCAGGCGTTTTAGGAGCTATTAAAGTATTGCCCCAAGCTATTAAAAATATCCGTTGGCTCGAGTTTATTTTAGCCATATCAACCATTTTTATCATCTACGGATTTAAACGCATTACCACCGCAATTCCAAGTACGCTTGTAGCTTTGCTTGTTGTTTCTGGAATTGCTGTTGGCTTTGATTTGGATTTCAGGCCTATTGAAGAAATCCCTTCGGGTTTGCCAATTCCAAATTTAAAAATTATTACAGGGTTTAGTCTAGGTGGCATTACACCGTATATTTTTACAGCATTAACTTTGGCCCTATTAGGTGCCATTGATTCTTTGTTAACAAGTGTGGTAGCAGATAATATGACCAAAACCAAACATCAACCCAATAAAGAACTGATTGGTCAAGGTATAGGCAATAGCATTGCCGCCATTTTTGGGGGAATTCCGGGTGCAGGAGCAACCATTAGAACTGTTGTAAACATCAATTCTGGGGGGAAAACTAAACTTTCCGGAATGATTGCAGGCATTATACTCCTGTTTATTTTATTGGCATTGGGTCCCATTGCCTCAAGAATACCAGCAGCTGTTTTAGCTGGAATTTTAATTACTGTGGGTATTGGTGTGATGGATTATAAAGGTTTGAAAGCTATACCAAGTTTGCCAAGGGACATGAAAATTGGACCATTAAAAATTAGCTCGGAAGTACTTATCATGTTAGTTGTTTTAGTGCTTTCAAGTTTATGGAATTTAGTCTATGCCGTTGGAATTGGACTAGTGATAGCCTCATTGATGTTTATGAAAAAAATTGGTGATCTAACGGCACAACGCTCAGACGTAAAAGCTTTAAAACATGAAAAAGCTTGGGACGACGAAGCCGTTTTTCCTGAACACCTGAAAGAGGACGTATTCATAAAACACATCAAGGGACCATTGTTTTTCGGCTCAACCAGTGATTTTCAGCAATTAGCAAAACAAATCCCAAAAACAGCTTCAACAGTTGTTGTTCGATTAGGAAGAATGCAGTATATGGATCAATCTGGGTTGTATGCTATGGAAGATGTATTAGTGGATTTGAAAAAAGATGGTATTAATGTACTGTTTGTAGGCTTGTTAAATCAACCAAGGTATATGATGGAACGGATTGATATTATTCCAGATTTAATTCCAAAAGAACATATTTTTCCAACCTTTAAAGCATGTTTGAATTGGATTAAGAATAGCACTAAAGATACTCATTAAGTATATAAACTAAAAAGGGGCTGTCTAAAAGGGTGTCATTGCGAGTCCCGATAGTTATCGGGAGAAGCAATCTGCAAATTGCAAATGGTTCATTTACAGATTATTTCGAAATAAAAATTTCTCGCGATGACGGTTAATATATACTTTTAGACAGCTTCTTTTTCATAAACACTATTTTAATTGTTGCGCTTCCCGCATAAACTCCTCGGCCTTTTCAACCATATTTTTACTGCCGCATATAAAGGGTACGCGTTGGTGTAATTCAGTAGGTTCTATGTCCATTATTCTTGTAAAACCATCGCTAGCCTTACCATTGGCCTGCTCAGCAATGAATGCCATAGGATTACATTCATAGAGTAAACGCAATTTCCCGTTTGGATTTTTAGAACTTTTAGGATAGATATATATGCCTCCCTTAATCATATTCCTATGGAAATCAGACACCAATGAACCAATATATCTAGACGTATATGGTCTGTCTTCTTCTTCCTTTTGACAATATTTAATATAATTTTTTATCCCTTGAGGGAAGTGAATATAATTTCCTTCATTTACCGAATAAATGGTTCCGCTTTCAGGAAACTGCATATTGGGATGTGATAAATAAAACGTTCCTATTGCCGGGTTTAGCGTAAACCCATTCACCCCATCGCCGGTTGTATATACTAGCATGGTTGAGGTGCCGTAAACCACATAACCAGCAGCTACTTGTTGATTTCCTTTTTGTAAAAAATCTTTTAATGTTACTGGAGTTCCCACTGGTGTCACGCGTCTGTAAATAGAGAAAATGGTTCCCACCGAAACATTAACATCAATGTTTGAAGAACCATCCAACGGGTCAATTAACACAATATATTTATTTTGATGGTTTTTATCTTGGCTATTAATTGAAATAAAATCATCTTCCTCTTCACTGGCTATACCGCAAACAATATTTCGATTGGTTAATGTTTGAATAAACTTCTCATTGGCATATACATCCAACTTTTGTTGATTTTCTCCCTGTACATTTACTTCTCCTGCAGCACCAATAATATCAACCAACCCGGCTTTATTAACCTCGTGATTGACTACTTTGGCAGCTAATCGGATGGAATTGATTAGACTGGATAATTCACCGGAAGAGTATTTAAAAGCCGTTTGATTTTTAATGATAAATTCCCCTAAAGTTTGAATTTTTTGAATCATAATAAATTTGTATTTTTTCCATTACAAATATCCAGCTTTTTTAAATGAACTACAACGATTTCGATAAATAATGCCATTTAAAAAATAAAGAACTTTAATCTATCTTTGAATTAATTTTGAAACTATGAGATTTATAATACGCAATGCCAAAAAAGAAGATATGCAACAAGTGCTATCTTTAATAAAAGAACTGGCACATTTTGAAAAAGAGCCAGATGCCGTTGAAGTCACTCAAGATGATTTGGAAAAAGATGGTTTTGGTAAAACGCCTTTATTTCATTGTTTTGTTGCCGAAGTAAATTCAAAAATTGAAGGTATCGCATTGGTTTATAAAAGGTATTCTACCTGGAAAGGAAAAGCTTTGCATTTGGAAGATTTAATTGTTAGTGAAGCCGCCAGAGGATTGGGTCTGGGTTCAGCCCTTTTAGATGAAGTTGTTAAATATGGGCACAATTTAGGGGTTAAACGCATCAACTGGGAAGTGCTTAACTGGAATGAACCGGCCATTGTTTTTTACGAAAAAAAAGGAGCTGCTATTAAGCGGGATTGGAATGTGGTGCACCTAGACGAAAAAGGAATTAAAAATTATATATCAAAATTATAATATGAAGGTTTTTAAATTTGGTGGTGCTTCTGTAACAGATGCCAATGGCGTGAAAAACTTAGCTTCTGTATTAAAAAAGGTAGGTTACTCACAAACTTTGGTAATAGTTTCAGCTATGGGAAAAACAACCAACGCTCTGGAGGTTGTTATTAACAACTACCTCAATAATAAAAGTGAATTACAAAGCGCATTGCAAGATGTAAAAAAATACCATAATGCCATTCTTTTAGATTTATTTGAAAATGAAAACCATATGGCCTTTAAAAAAGTATCTGATTTATTTGATGAATTAAGCAGGTTTTTAACCAGCAATAAATCACCGGATTACAATTTTGTGTATGATCAAATTATAGGATATGGTGAATTGGTTTCAACAGCTATAATTAGTGCCTATTTGAATGACATTGGGTTAAAAAACCAATGGCTGGATGTTAGGGACTATATTAAAACAGATAATTATTACAGAAGGTCAAACGTTAATTGGAAAGACACCCAAAACTTAATTAGCACAAAATTTAATGCGAAAGTTCTTAATATCACTCAGGGATTTCTGGGTAGTGATACCAATAATTTTACAACCACATTAGGACGAGAAGGCAGTGATTACACAGCTGCCATTTTTGCGTATTGTTTAAATGCTGAAAGTGTGACCATCTGGAAAGATGTACCAGGTGTTTTAAATGCAGATCCCCGTTATTTTGAAAACGCACAATTGCTTCATAACATATCATATAGAGAAGCCATTGAATTAGCATTTTATGGCGCCTCAGTGATGCACCCAAAAACCTTACAACCCTTGCAGCGTAAAGAAATTCCTCTGTATGTAAAATCTTTTTTAAAACCTGAAAACCCCGGCACCAAAGTTGGAAAAGGGACACCTTTAGAACCCAATATTCCTTGTTTTATTGTTAAGAAAAATCAAGTGTTAATTTCACTGTCATCTTTAGATTTTTCATATATCGTAGAAGAAAATATTAGTGAAATTTTTAAATTATTAAGTGCTTATAAAATGAAAGTTGATGTGATTCAAAATTCAGCTATTAGCTTTTCGGTATGCGTTGACAATATCTATAATAATCTGGAACAATTATTACAGCATTTAAAAGCAAAATTTAATGTCACCTGCCATGAAAACGTGGCTCTTTACACCATAAGAAATTATACTAACCATTCTATTGAACAATTAGAAGAAGGTAAAACCATCTTACTTAAGCAATTGACACAAGGCACCGTTCAAATAGTTACTGTATAGTTTTTTATAATATTTATATCACATTTCCGTGCTTAAAATATTAAGTTCGCTGTGTTATTTGCGCATTAGAAATGAAAAAAAATCATTACGTTTGTAGGTATGACCAAACAAGTAGATGAAGGCTTAGTTTCAGCAAAGGAAGTTGCTGCAGTAATCAATGTTGATAAATATGGGTTTATAGGAACGTTTATTGGTTGGTTGCTTATGAAACTTCTTAAAATTTCAATACTTAATGATTTTTACAAAAAAAATAAACATCTTTCCGGCGTAGAATTTTTAGATTCTATTTTAGATGAATTTCAAATTAAATTTGAAATTCCTGAAGAAGATTTAAAGCGTTTGCCTAAAGACGGTGCCTATATTACAGTTTCAAACCATCCTCTTGGTGGTATTGATGGGATTTTGCTTCTTAAACTTATGCTAGAGCAACGCGATGATTTTAAAATTATTGCTAATTTTTTGTTACACCGTATTGAACCCATGAAACCTTATATCATGCCCGTAAATCCTTTTGAAGACAGGAAAGATGTAAAATCCAGTGTCACGGGTTTTAAAAATGCCCTGATACATTTAAGAGAAGGCCATCCTTTAGGCATTTTTCCTGCTGGAGAAGTGTCAACTTACCGAGATGGGAAATTAGTAGTTGACAAACCTTGGGAAGAAGCCGCTATGAAGCTTGTTAAAAAGGCTGAGGTTCCTGTGGTCCCTATTTATTTTCATGCTAAAAATAGCCGATTGTTTTATAAACTTTCAAAGATTAGTGATACGTTTAGAACGGCCAAATTACCATCTGAATTATTGACCCAAAAACGGCGCGTCATTAAAGTCAGAATTGGGAAACCCATTTCAGTAGCAGACCAAAATGAGCACACAAAACTGGAGGATTTTTCAGAATTTTTAAGACGTAAAACCTATATGCTGTCTAATGCGTTTGAAGAGAAACCAAAAATTCTTGATAATATTCAGTCTTCATTTAAAGTTTCTAAAATTCCTAAGCGTATTGTAACTCCTATTGCTAGTGATGTTATGGACAAAGAAGTGGAGGTACTGAGACAAGGTGATTACCGACTCTTGCAAAGCAAGAATTATGAAGTGTTTTTAGTACAAGCCAATAAAATCCCAAATATTTTAAGGGAAATAGGTCGCTTGCGCGAAATCACTTTTAGAGCAATAGGTGAAGGCACTAATGAAGCTATTGACCTTGATAAATTCGACACCTATTATCATCATATGTTTCTTTGGGATGATGAAAACAAAGTAATTGCAGGGGCTTATAGAATGGGTCTGGGTTCTAGAATATTTGAGCGGTTTGGTATTGACGGATTTTATCTTCAAGACCTTTTTAGATTTGAACCTGAATTGCATAAAATGATGAGCGAGTCCATTGAAATGGGTCGTGCTTTTATAATCAAGGAATACCAGCAAAAACCCATGCCATTATTTTTACTTTGGAAAGGTATTGTACATACCACATTGCGCTTTCCAGAACATAAATTTTTAATTGGTGGTGTCAGTATCAGTAATCAGTTTTCAAATTTTTCAAAATCTTTAATGATTGAATTCATGAAATCCCATTATTATGACCCATATATTGCTCAATATGTACATCCTAAAAAAGAATTCAAAGTAAAGCTCAAGGATGCTGATAAAGATTTTGTTTTTGACAGTACAGAAAATGATCTTAACAAATTTGACAAGTTTATTGATGAGGTTGAGCCAGGTGCTTTACGTTTACCTGTTTTACTGAAAAAATACATCAAACAAAATGCACGTTTGGTTGCATTTAATGTGGATCCATTGTTTAATAATTCTGTTGATGGTTTGATGTATATTAAAATTGCCGACTTACCCGAAAGCACCGTAAAACCAGTTATGGAAGAATTTCAGGCTGAATTGGAACGTAAGTTTATGGAGAATAATGGAGAACATCTATAGTGTTTTTTGATGCTGTTTAATTTATAACCTACAAAAAAGAGGCTGTCTAAAAAGTATATGTTAACCGTCATTACGAGAAATTTTTATTTCGAAGTAATCTGTAAATCAACAACTTGTAATTTACAGATTGCTTCTCCCGATAGCTATCGGGACTCGCAATGACAACTTTTTAGACAGCCTCTTTTTTACATCTATAGTGATTTAAACCAGTCTTGAAATTGAGGCCCCAGTAAGGGTATTAATTTTTTTTCACCTTCAAAAGCGCCTATCAAACTAATAATCCAAAGCACCAAAACCCCTAAATTTAAGATCCAACCAACCATAGGAATAAAACTTAATATAAGAGCAAAAATCATAAGCCCTAACATCTGTCTTATATAAAATGAAGCCAGTTCATTTTTATTATTGTTGTTCATAACCAAAGCGATTATCCAACCAATTATTGTTATATGAGCAATAATGGCCACATTCTTACCATCACTTAAAACTTGTTTAGCGTCTTCAGCAATCTCTGATGCCGTTTCTTTGGCTTCTTTTGCAAACTCCTTTGTTTTTTCTTTGGCGTCGTCTAACATATCATTTAGATCGTCGCCTACATTTTTTTTATCAGCCATATTTATATATTTTGGTTAGAAGATTAAAGATACTAAAAAAGGAATTGAATAAATCATGAAAATTATCTTAATAACAGAATAACACCACCAATGGCTGTTACAATTAAAATGAAACGGCGGTAATTTAAATTAGAAATTAATTTAACAATGGTGACCCCTACAAAAAAACCAAGTATAACAATTGGAACTAAAACCGAATTTAAAACCAGGGTTTCCAGACTTACCGTTTTCCACACAAAAAAATGAAAGGGTAATTTAAACAGGTTGATGATGAAAAATAACCAAGCCGCTGTGCCAATAAACTCGTTTTTTGGAAATCGCAAGGTAAGAAAATAAATGTTTGCCACAGGCCCTGCTAAATTACCTATCATGGTGGTAAAGCCTGTTAAAAAGCCGGCTATCCATGAAAACAATTTATTGTTGGGAACTTTGGTTGATTTTCTGTTTTCTGATAAAAACATAAGAATCACAGACCCAATAATAATGATAGCCATTAACCGTTTGAAGATCACTTCTGAAATATCATTCCCCAACCAAACCCCTACCAAAACGCCAACTATCATCATGGGCAATAGCTTGAATATATATTTCCACTGCGCATGACGATGGTAGTAGATAACCGCCAAAACATCAGCACTAATTAGCATAGGAAGTAAAATGCCCGTAGATTCTTTTTCCCCAAAAACAAAAGCCAGTATCACAACAATGATAATACCTATGCCCTTAACTCCTGCTTTTGCTAGCCCCAACAAAAAAATGGCCATACCAATGGCTATCCACTGCAATACTGATAAATGGTACGATTGGAGGATGTCTAAATATGCCAAAGGGAATAAAGTTTGTGGAATTACTTAAACAAAATTACAAAAAAGCAGAGTCTATAGGCTCCCAAAGTTCAATTTTATTGCCATCATTATCCAGAATCCATCCAAATTTACCATATTCAAATTCTTCCATTTTACCAACAATAGTAACCCCTTCTTCTTTTAAAACATCTAAAAGTTCTTTGAGGTTTTCCACTCTATAGTTAAACATAAAGTCCTTTTTTGATGGTCCAAAATATTTAGTATCATGGGCAAACGGACTCCATTGTGTGGAGCACTCATTGCCTTCTTTATCTTTCCACAAAAAGGTACATCCATATTCATCTGTATTAAATCCTAAATACTTTTTATACCATTCTTTACTGGTTTTAGGGTCTGTGGTTTTAAAGAATAATCCGCCAATTCCTGTAACGCGTTTTTTCATTTTTTCATTTTAAAATTAAACATGTTGATCAAAAAGAACAGTATTCCCATCCGGATCAAAAACAACAAAACTGGCAGGACCCGTAGTGTTTTCATCTGCCTCACTTTCCAATTTAATTCCATTTGTTTTTAAATGTTTCTGAATAACTCTCACATCATCAAAAGGTTCAACTTTGTTAGCGTTTTCATCCCAACCCGGATTAAAGGTTAAAATGTTGTTTTCAAACATCCCTTGAAATAAGCCAATTAATGCATTGCCATTTTTCATGATGAGGTAGTTTTTTTCCATTTGACCTGCAAACACAGAAAATCCTAATGTTTCGTAAAATTCTTTTGAAACCTTAATGTCCTTAACACTAAGACTTGCTGAAAATGCTCCTAATTTCATGGTTTTAGTTTTTAGTTGGTTATTTATTATACTATTTCTTTTTTAGGTTTGATTCATACATACCTATCCATTCATCAACGGTCATTTTGGAGGCTAATTCTCCTATTAATTTATAAGGAACATCATCCATATACTTAAAACGGATACAACTTTTTCCCATATCAAGTTTACGTTTGCAATGTTTTGGGTACTCATTAGTAAACCAATCAAGCAATTCCTTTTTTGCATAAACCCCCATATGATAAACTGCCACAAAGTTTTTTTGGGAAGCAATATTCATAAATGGTAAAGGTAATTCTGGCGAACAATGATACCCGTCTGGATACCTAGAATGCGGAACCACATAACCAATCATGCCATAACTTATGGTTTCTTGAAAGCCTTTGGGGATTTTTTCTTTTATTATTTCTCTAAGGTTACCCATAACCAATTGCCTGTCTTTTGGTAATTGACTTATATAATCTTCAGGGGAATTGGCTTTGTATTGCATGATGTCACTTTTAGATTTCTAAAGTTAACAAAATTTCGTTATTTTTAAATATGCTTATTTTTATGATTAAGCGCAACCTTATGATCCTTTTTGCATCTTAACATTACAAACAATACCAAAACTTGTATAGCCATGAAATTAGCGCATGTATTATCGCTTCCCTTTTTAATTTGTATAATTACTTTTCAATCTTGCAGCACCACAGATGACGAACCCTTAACATCTTTTGATTCCATTGCTAAATCACAACAAATTGTAACCTCAAATAACGATTTTGCGTTTTCGTTGTTTAAAGAAATTGCCCAAACCGAAACTGAAAACAATTTCATGATTTCGCCAGTAAGTGCATCACTGGCTTTGGGTATGGTTTATAATGGTGCAAATGGAGAAACCAAACAGGCTTTTGCCAATATATTTAACTATGGTAATACCACGTTAGAAGAAACCAATTTGGTAAACCAAAATATTATAGAAAACCTAACCCGTACAGGTTCTGGAACAACTTTCGAAATTGCCAATTCACTTTGGGTCAATAATTCCTTTCCTGTGAAGGAAACATTCTTGAAAGCTAATGAAACATACTATTTTGCAGAAGTACAAAATAAAGATTTCAACGATCCTAAAACCTTGGAAACCATAAACAATTGGGTATCCAATAAAACCAATGGAAAAATACCAAGTGTTTTAAATGACATATCGCCAAATGCAGTGCTATACGCTATTAATGCCCTTTATTTTAAAAGCGATTGGAAGTTCCGTTTTAGTCCAGAGGACACCAAGTCACTCCCTTTTCAACTCGATAATGGCACGGTAAAGCAAGTAGATATGATGTCTATGGAACAAGATTTAAAATTCCTATCCAACACCCTATTTTCTTCTGTAGAGCTTCCTTATAAAAACGACAAATACACCATGATGCTTATGCTACCGCATACCGACAAAACGGTAGATGATATTGTAGCCATATTGAACAGTGAAAATTGGATGGATTGGCAGAACAACTATGTCGTTCAAGATATAAAAATCACCTTGCCCAAGTTTACATTTTCCTATGAAAAACAATTTAACGATGCCCTTACCAACTTAGGTTTAGGCATAGCGTTTACCGAAAATGCAAATTTTAGTGGTTTAAGCGATATAAATACCCAAATCTCGTTTGTATTGCAAAAAACCTTTATAGATGTTAACGAAAAAGGCTCAGAAGCTGCTGCAGTAACGGCTGTGGGAATAGAAGTTACATCTATTGGTGAAACAAGACAATTTTTATTGAACCGCCCTTTTTTGTTTGTCATAACCGAAAAAGAAACAGGTTCCATTTGTTTTATGGGTAAAGTAGGCATTCCGGAGTACGAGAAATAATTTAACTCTTATGAATAGAAATTAACAAAATTTTGTTTTTATCTTATCCACAATGGTTTGCGCTAGCTTTTCTTTGCTTTCCTTAGTCCAACCAGCAACATGAGGAGACAGGATAACATTTTGTGCATTTATTAAATATTGAAAAGGCTCAGGCATCTCAACTGCGCTCGATGTGAGATCTCTTTTAAATAAATTCTCAAAAGACGCTTTTTCATATTCTAAAACATCTAATCCGGCACCTAGAATTTTACCCGATTTTAAAGCTGAAACCAAATCTTTGGTCACCACACTTTTACCGCGAGCCGTATTTATGAACCAAAACGGTTTTTTAAATTGGTTGATAAACTCTGCATTAATCATATTTAAGGTTAATGGTGTTTGTGGGGTATGCAAGCTTACAACGTCAACTTGTTTACAAAATATATTTAAGGGAACTTGTTCTGCATTGATATCTCCAACATTTGGTTTAATATCATAACAAAGCACATCAACCGAAAACCCTCTAAGTTTTTTTGC
The DNA here is from genome assembly GCA_963976005.1 of uncultured Flavobacteriales bacterium. Taxonomy (GTDB): domain Bacteria; phylum Bacteroidota; class Bacteroidia; order Flavobacteriales; family Flavobacteriaceae; genus Yeosuana. The sequence goes on from CAXBJF010000012.1 coordinate 46,325, forward strand.
AAAGGCTTTTCCCATATTGCCATACCCTATGATGCCCACCGTTTTTCCATCGAGTTCAATACCACGGTTGTCTTCACGCAACCATTTGCCTTGTCTAACCTCAGCATCGGCTTTATTGAGTTTATTTAATAATGATAATAGCATCCCGAGTGTGTGTTCGCCTACTGCATTCCGGTTACCTTCTGGCGCGGCTATTAAAGTGATGCCTTTTTTTTCAGCATAATCACAGTCTATATTTTCCAAGCCGGCACCAACACGTCCAATAAATTTTAACCGGGATGTGGCATCAAGAAAATGTTTATCAATAGTAAACCTACTGCGTAAAATAATGCCATCATAGTCAGAAATTTTAGATTCAATAATTTCTTTTGAAGACAAATAATCTTCATGATTAGTGAATCCCAAATCATTGAGTTGATTGATCAACAATGGGTGATTGGTATCTAAATGAAGGATTTTCATAGGTCTATCCTAAATCCTTTTCAAAGGAAAGGACTTTTTATAAGTATTTTTTTAAAATAGTTTCTTTTTGTTTTGGTAAGGCAGTTATTTCGGTTTCCAAAACATTTATTTTTACTTCTATTTTTTCAATTTCGGAAACAATTTTTTGTTGCTCGGAAAGTGGTGAAAGTGGAATTTTAAAATCTTCTAATTGCTGTTTTGTCAATGCTTCTCTTGAAGTCGAATTATCTCCAATATCTAATAATTGGGATTTATAGTTGTCTGAAATTAAAATAGTTTGCACATATTTTGGCAATGCCTTTTCAGTAACTCTAATTATTGATACATGTTGATTTACTCTTGCGGGTAAATACTTTTCTGGAACAATGCAGCATCTTGCAATAGACGCTCCAGTAATATTAAAAAGTATATCGTTTTTTTCAACGGTTACATTATCTAATTTTTTGGCTTGTTCGTTATCAATATATGCCAAACCTTTTTTATAAAATGCATTATCATAAACATTTTGGCTTCTTATTAAAGAAATTCCACTTGGTTTATATGCGCCTTCACCACCTCTAGGTGTTGCGCCACTACCAATTTTAGAAGTTATATTAGATAACGACATCATTTCTCCAGAAATTTTTGAGACTACATTTTTTATACTTTCTTGCAACTTTTCAATTTCCTCTTTCGCTTGCTTTTCTTTTTCTTCTAAAACTTCTATTTCTGAAATTATTTTTTGTTGAATATCTATTGGTGGAAGCGGGATTTTGAAATCCATTAAATCTTTTTTTGAAAGATTATATTGTACACTACCAAATCCCAATTGTTTAAGTTGATTTCTGCTGATTTGAGATTTTAAAATAATGTTTAAGTATAAAGGATTTATAAGTTCTAAATTGAAATTAATAAATTTTCCAACTCTTTGATTGAGTAAAAAAATCTTTTCAGTAGAGTTTTTAAAAATAGTCGGTATTGCTAATAAATTTAATTCACTATTCATATCTGTCATAGCAATAACAACATCATTTTCTTTTAAAATAAAGTCGCTATACTTTTCCTGAAAACTATCTGGTAAATAAGTTTTTTTATATTCAATATCTAAAACTCCTTCCAATCTAATGTTTGCTTGTCTAAAATTTAATGTTTCTGATTTATCAATATAATCAGAACTTTTAAAAGCAAAGCCATTTTGGAGGTCAACAAACTCTTTGATAGATTTAATATCCCACTTACTTTCAATCTTTACTTTTTTTTTAACAGAAGTAGACATGTTTTTTTCAAAATCTACTCTATCAAACGTTAACATATCTACCAAGTTGTGGCGTGTTACGTTTTTTTGCATGCTTTGGTCAATTTCAAAATCAAAATTGCCTTCAAAAGCTTTGTAAATATAGGTGCTAACTTTGGTGGAGTTATCAAACACTTCGGGGTCGAACAATTTTGTGCAATCTTCAATATTTTTACCACGTTGTATGGGGTGTATGCCTTCGCTACCTCGTCGGTTGCTAAACTCATACCCTAAAAAGCGCTTTTCATCATTTTTTTCGCCACTTTTTACCAATACTACTTTTTGTGGGTATGCTATAATGAAATAATAGAGTTTTTCAGTTTCTTTTTCTAAAACTAAACTCCAAAATTCTTTGTCGTTTTTAGCTTTTATTTTTTTACGATATTCTTTATAAATTTCGTGTTCTATAATTGCTTTTGTTGGTGTTTTTTTCAATAAAGAAACATAATCCTCAAAAGAAATAGTTTCCCAAACATGGTTTACATATTTAGCAACTGGTTTTTCAATGGGTTTTGTGTTTTCGTTTAATTGAACCGTATTGTCAATAAAATCTGTTGTAAAACGGTTGATATAGGTTTTAATTTTTTCGCAATCGTAATTATTTCTTCGTCGCAAAAACAAGGTAACTGTATTTGTGCCAGTTGCCATAAATGTATTAGAACCTAATTCTGTAATACCAATAATATCAAAATATTGTAAAATGAGTTCGCGGGACTTAGAATAGATTCCTGTATTACTTAAAATAGAACTTGGTAAAATAATACCTGCAACGCCGCCATCTTTTAATAATTGTTTGGTGCGTTCTATAAACAAACATTCAATTTCACTACTATTATCGGTTAGTTTTTCATACAAATCAAATTCATTTTGATTGTAATATTTAGACGCATTATTTCTAAACGCCGAAACCGAATACGGCGGATTTGATACAATAACATCAAACTGTTTGTTTTCCTTTGGAAAATCTTTGTCTTGATGTTTTAATTTATCTTTATAATCATCATGATTAAAACGTGCTAACCCATCAGAATGTATCACATTAGCCAAACCATCACCATGAAGATAGCAACCTACTTTACCAACTTTTACTAAACGGTAATCTTTTTCGATGCCATATACATAATCAAAAGCCCAATCAAAATGATATTCTTTTGCTTGTTTAATAAATCGTTTTACATCAGCTTTTATGTCTTTAAATTCACCTTTGTCAATAATTCGTTGTACTTCATGCATGGTTTCGGTTAAGAAATGTCCACTTCCTGCAGCATAATCCATTATGTATGGCAAATACTCGTTTTTCTCTCCTTTTTGAAGTTTTTCTTCAATAATTTTATCTAATGGCAAACTTTTAATAACAAATTGAGCCACGGGAACAGGGGTAAAAAATTGCCCTGATTCTTGTTTTAAACCTGTGGTTAAAAGCAATTCAAAAAAGTCTGATAAGTATTGTTGTTTTTTGGTGTATCTAATTTTAAAATTTTGAAGCAACTCGACGATTTCCTTAACCACAACGGCATTGTCATTAAAGGACTCTTCGTCGTAAACATCTTTTATAGCAAATTCATTATTCTTTTCTAGACGAAGCTTTTTTATGTCTGCTAAAATAGGGGCGCGCTGGTCTTCTGTTAAATAAGAATATTTATTGTTAAAATCTGTTTCAGAAAAATCTGTAACATTTTTTTCTAAAAAGGATTTCATGCCTTTTTTATACAAATCGGTTAATCTTATCTGAAAACTTTTATGATTGTCTTTTTCGTAATAAACACCATCATAAGTGAACGGGGATTCAAACCATTGGAATTCTAATTCTTTATGAGTATCTTCTTTGTCCTTTTCGTCATAAATTTTACAAAGAAATAAAGTGAAAATTCTATTAAAAGCATTTCCTTTATCTGAAACTACATTATGACGTAAAATTTCTAGAAAACGATTAAATATAAAACTACTATCTTCTTGACGAATTTCTACAAGGTCTTTAATTGTTAATGCCTTACTTTCAAAATTATAAGGTTTAACCCAACTTTCAAAAACGCCATTATCTTTGGTCAGTTTGTTCCATTTTTCATAAAAATCCTTTACATCGCCCGTTCTGTAATCTTCTTCAATTTTTACAATTTCGTTTCTAAAAATCACTTCATTACCCTTTAATTCTGAAGCATAAAGCATAATAACATCTGCTTTGTTACTAAACTTGAAGTAAGTAAATAATTGTCCACCGTCCTTTTTCAAACGAATAAATGCTTTGTCAAATTCTTTGCCGTAAGTTTTGCATTCAATCAATAAGTATTCAGAACCATCATCGCGAGTAACACAAATATCCAATCTCCCAGAAAAACCATGACCTGCTGGATATATTTTTTCTAATGAAATATTGTCTGGTTTATACCCTTTTTCAAGCAATCTATCAACACATTCTAAAACAACCCAATCTTCTGGTTTTGTGATATTTTGAGATTCTTTTTCGCCTACCTTTATTTTTCCTCCAAAATAAAATGTGTTCTTTTCAAAATCTACTTCAATAACATAACCAGTAGTATATTTTTTTAAAAATATTCCAGAGGCGTTTTCTTTAGGTGAAAATTTGAGTATTGAAAGCAGCTTTTTGTGAGGCATGAACAAGGTTTTTGCGAAATTACAAAATACTTAACTTATTTGGACTAAGTTACTGTTTTATTGAAACAATTTTAAATGCATAAATTATGCTTTTCAACAAAAAAGCTAACATCTCAAAAATCACAAAGTTTTGCGTTAGCGATTACTCATGCATTTTATTTTAATTAATTTGAAATCGTGAATGCTACGCATTTGCAGTGAAAATCCTTTTTAAAACTTGTTGTGAACTAAAACTTAATAAAAATATATAATTAACAGATAGCCCCGTTGCTCACGCCTCGCTATGACGTTTTAAAAAGATTGTAACCTTTCGTCTGGGCTCAAGATAAATTCCAAGCGCACCCCTCCAGATGGCTATCAGGAGTGGGAACGTCCAAGTATTAAAACCCCAGAATAGCTTTTGCAATTAAAAAATATAATAAAATCCCGAAAATATCATTACTTGTTGTTATAAAAGGTCCGGTAGCAACGGCAGGATCTATACCCCGTTTATCTAAAAATATAGGGATAAATGTACCTATTAAAGCAGCTATAATGATAACGGTAATTAATGCCGCACCAAGAGTTAAGGACACCAAGTAATCTGTACGGAAAAAGAAATGACTGATTATAATGGCCACAAATGCGATTGCTATACCATTAACCAAGCCCAGTATAAATTCTTTAAACAAACGTTTAAAAATTTCACCTTTTATGGTATCATTGGCCAAACCTTGCACAACAATGGCTGACGATTGTACCCCAACATTTCCGGCTGTTGCTTGAATTAAAGGAACAAAAATTAAAAGAATTTTATAATCATTTAAAACGGTTTGAAAATTTGTGATGATGGTTGCCGCTCCAATACCTCCAAACATCCCTATTAATAACCATGGTAATCTTGCTTTGGTGAGTTCCCAAATGCTATCATCTGCCTCAACATCACTGGTAATACCTGCTGCCAGTTGATAATCTTTTTCGGCTTCTTCTTTCATGACATCCACAATATCATCAATGGTAATTCTACCTAAAAGCCTTTGGTGATTATCAACCACAGGAATGGCTTCCAAATCATATTTTTGCATCACTTTGATAATATCTTCAACATCATCATGCACATTCACACTATCTACGCTTTTTATATATATATCAGATATCTTTTGGTCGTTTTTAGCGACAATCAAATCTTTTAAAGAAAGTCTTCCAACAAGTTTGTTTTGTTTGTTTACCACATATATGGAGTGCACCCGTGTTACTTCTTTGGCTTGCCCTCGTATTCTACGCAGGCATCCGGCAACTGTCCAGGTTTCATATACCTTTACCAATTCTTTTGCCATGAGCCCCCCAGCTGAATCTTCATCATAGGCCAAAAGCTCCCTGATTTCAGCCTTATGGTCTTCATCCTCAATATTGGAGATAACTTCTTGTTGGCGTTCTTCAGGCAGTTCTGCAATGATATCAGCGGCATCATCTGTATCAAGTTCTTCAATTTCTTCGGCAATTTCTTTTGCAGAAAGGTTTCTTAATATTTTTTCCCGATTATCCTCATCAAGATCCATGAGGACATCTGAAGTGGTTTCAGAATCCAGTAATTTTATAACATATACAGCTTCTTCCAGATTTAACTCGTCCAGAATTTCGGCTATATCAGCATGGTGAAACTCAACTAAAAGTTTTTGTAACTCTTTGTTATTTTGTTGTGCTACTAAAAGTTCTACTTGCTCAACAAGCGCTTCACTTAACTCAAACTGAACGTTGTTTTTTTGCTCTACCAAATTCATAAAATTTATAGATTTTATTCATCCTTATCAATCAATTGTGTTAACCAAATAAATGCTTCAACAGATAATTGTTCAGGACGTTTGTCAAAGATAGCATCTTCTCTTAAACTATCAGTTAAATTGAAGGTTTTTAAACTGTTACGAAGTGTTTTTCTGCGCTGTTGAAAGGCTGTTTTTACAACTCTGAAAAATAAGGCATCATCACAGGGCAAGGTGTAATTTTCTTTTCTGGTAAGTCTTAAAACACCTGATTCCACTTTTGGTGGAGGATTAAAAACCGATGGTGGCACTGTAAATAAATATTCTGCTTCATAAAAAGCTTGGGATAATACTGATAAAATACCGTACACTTTACTGCCTTCTTTTGAACAGATGCGTTGCGCCACCTCTTTTTGAAACATGCCTGAAAATTCTGGGATTTGGTCACGCATCTCCAGTGTTTTAAAAACGATTTGGGTAGAAATATTGTATGGAAAATTCCCGATGATGGCAAAAGGTTCACCTTTTAAAACCTCATTTAAATCATACTTTAAAAAATCTTTTTCAATTATCCTTGGGGCCAGGTTTAAAAAATTTGCTTTTAAAAACTCCACAGATTCTGGATCAATTTCTATAACAAAAATGGTTTTGTCTTTTTCAAGAAGATACTTTGTTAACACACCCATACCTGGACCAATTTCCAAAACCGTGCTATACGTGTTTAACTGCAGGGTGTCTGCAATTTTTTTAGCGATGGTTTCATCATTCAAAAAATGCTGTCCTAAATATTTTTTTGCTCTAACGCTCATAATTGATTTATTGGCATGTAAAATGTGCCCTTATTTTACAGTGTATTCGTCAATGATTTCCAATTCTGTTCTAAAGGATAAAACCTTATCCCCAAAATTTTTTAAACCATCTTGACGTAATCTATCGGCGTCATTTTTATAATAGGCTTCCAAGGCTTCTCTTGATTTTGCCCTGTACTGAATGGAATATGTTACGCCAACATCCTCCTTTACCAGTACTTTTGTGAATTTGGCTTCTGTAAAATGGCCTGTTGCCAATACTTGTGGAATGTGATGTTTAATCCATTCCAGCCATTTTTCATGAATGCTTTCATCAATATTTGAGGTTACATTGTAAATTATCATCATTCTTTAAATTTTAACCTATCATAAGGTTTTTGCAAATAACAGGAGTTCTTGGTCATCTTCAAAAGGTTTTACTCTTTTTTCATAAGTAAACCCCAACTTATTTATAAGCTTTATAGAATTTGTGTTTATAGGTAGTATTATTGCAGTCAGTTTTTTAAGATGAAACTCATTTTTTGCTGCATCAATTACGGCTGTTGAAGCTTCATAGCCAAACCCTTTTCCTTCAAATTCCGGTAAGAATGCAAATCCTAATTCAACATCGTTTAATTGTTCTCTTTTTATTAAGCCACATGAGCCAATAATTTTATTATCCTGTTTATATTTAAGCTTGTAATTTCCAAAACCAAAATCGGTATAACTTTTTATGGTGCCATTTGTTAAATAAGCTTCGGCATCCTTAACAGTTTTGAGATTTCTATCTCCAATATATTTTAACCAGTTAGGTGTGTTTGCCAACTTCAAAAAAAAGGGGGCATCTTCCAAAGAAAATCCAGAAATTAACAGACGCTCTGTTTCAGCAATTATCATTTTAAAAACTAGTTAATAGCATCACCCCGAAGTGCTCTATATTTCTTTCTGGCTTCAACAAAGTAAATACTATCTGCATGATTAAAAACAATATCTTCATACAATGCCTTGGCCTTTTCAGGTTGAAATAAATGGTTTTCATATAAATCCGCCAATGCAAAACTGGCATCATCCATTAAGATACCATCTTTATAGTTAATTAGGATATTGGAATAATTAGCTTCTGCTTTTTGATATTCTTTTTTCTTTTCAAATAACTGAGCTTGTTTATATAATGCCTGAGCTATAATGTTTTCGGTTTTATGTTTATCTATAATGGTGTCCAGCAATGAAATGGCTTCATCGTTTTTATTTTGAAATGCCAATAAATCGGCCTTGGCATATAACTTTAAAGCAACATGTAAAGAATCATCATATTTATTATCTGAAATAAGTAGTTTTAAATCCAATGCATCATTAGCTATAAGCTGTGATGTTGAAGATTTTAAAATTTTTAATTGAGATTCTGCCCATTTAAAATCACCTTTAAAATAACTTGCTTTAGCAACTTTAAACCTAGCTTCCTGCGATATGGTGCTATTTTTTAAAGACCGTTGTATTTGTGTATAATATACCAAGGCATTGTTAAACTCTTCTTTTAGCAAAAATATGTCTCCAAGTTCCAATTTCACAGTTGCTTTTTGTATATCATTTAAAGGCAATTTTAAAGTATTTTCCAAAAAGGGGATTGCTTTATCTGGTTCGTTCATATAAAAGGCCAAAAAATGAGCATATGTTTTTTGTAAATTCAAGGTTTGTGAAAAGGTGCCGTATTTATTAAATAATGCCAAGTATTTTGTGTTGATCTTTTCTAAACCTTCATTATTTAAACTTTCTCCTTCATTATTTAAACTTTCTTTTGTTTCTATTTCAAGTAATTTATAATGTGCGTTTAATAGGGTATCTACATCTTGTGCCGTATTAATTAAATAGGTTAGGATGTCTTTGGCTACTTCATTTTCGTTTTCATTGGTTGCAATATTTGCCAATTCAACTATTCTATCTAAACTTTCCGGTTGCCTGTTAAAAATCGCCTTTTCTTGAATGAATGATTTTTTAAAATCTTTCTGTTGAATAAATAACCAGCTAAGCATGTCGTTCCACACGATATTAGGTTCTTGTTGCATTTTGCGAAGTAGAATTTTTTTTAGGAGGACATTATTTTCATTGGAAGCATCTTCACTTATAAAATCATTAATGGCCCGTTTAATATTGTTTAGTGACAACTCATTATATTGAGCAAAATCAATATAACTATTAAACATTTTTTCAATATCACCTTGTTCACCATAAATTTGCGCCATTTGCAGATTAAAATTAAAATCCGGATTTAGTGCCATAGCCTTTTCATAGGCGGCAAGGGCTTCATTTAAAAGTGAATGATTTTGAAAACCTCTTGCTACACCAAAGACATTATTAACGTTAATGTCTAAACTTTCAAGTGCTTTTGTGTAATAAAAATTGGCGCGTTCTAAATTGGATTTTAATTGATAATTATACCCTAAATCAATATAAAAAGGGGCGTAATTAATTTTTGATAGGAGTTCCAATAAAAATTGTTCTGCTTCATCATATTGCTCTAATTGTTGGTAAGAAATTACAATTTGATTGATATAGATAATATTTGATGGTGATTGTGCATATAATTTTTTGTATTCAAATAATGCTTTTTCAAACTCGCCTTTTTCAAAAAAATCTTTAGCAAACATGTCGTCTTGTGAAAACGCGTTGACACCTAGTAATACCAATAAAATAAAAAAGAATTTCATCTGTTTTTGTTTAATTTTTCTTTACTGTCAGATGTTACATCCTTATATAATCATTCTGATGTTTATTTAGAAAACGTAATGGATGTTTCATATGGTAAAGATAACAAATGTGTGTAGTTGATATTCTAAATGTTATTATAAAAAAAATGCCCGAATATCATTCGGGCATTTACCAACCTAAATAAAATACCTATTAATATCCGCTCAATTAAAAACGAAATAATTACTAGATTGGGGACAATCTTCAAAAGAAATAAATCCCTATTTATTTACTACTGTTGTTGTATTATTTTCAGATTTGGTTAAATGAAAATCTGAAAACAAAACCTTACTCGCAATAAATACAAGTAGTAAAAGAAGTAAAATCCTTTTAAGATTCTTCATAATTTGTAGGCTAAATAGATTAGGCTGGGCTAACTTCGAAAATTAATTTGAATTCACAAAAAAAATTCACAGAAAATCGTTGAACGACTCGCGTTAAAAACACTTCGTCGGATAAGTGTGAAATGTGAAAATTTATTGTAGAATAAAGACTACTTTTTTGACGGATTTTTTGGCACTAATCTATTCGTGAAAACCCCGTATATTTTTGCAACACTTCCGGAATTTCAATACCGTCTTTTGTTTGATAATTTTCCAGAATTCCGGCAAGAACTCTTGGCAAAGCCAAGGAGCTTCCGTTGAGTGTATGTGCCAGTTCATTTTTGCCGTCACTGTTTTTAAAACGTAATTTTAACCGATTGGCTTGAAAGGTTTCAAAATTAGAAACTGAAGATATTTCTAACCACCGGTTTTGAGCTGTAGAAAACACTTCAAAATCATACGTCAAGGCTGATGTAAACCCTAAATCGCCACCACATAATCTTAAAATTCTATAAGGCAATTTTAATTCTTGCAAAATGGTTTTAACGTGATTTACCATCCCATCCAGTGCTTGATAAGATTTCCTTGGGTGTTCTATTCGTAAAATTTCAACTTTATCAAATTGATGCAATCTATTCAAACCGCGTACATGGGCACCATAACTTCCAGCTTCTCTCCGAAAACAAGGTGTATATCCAGTAATTCCGATAGGTAAATCGCTTTCATTAAGCAATACATCCCTAAAAATATTGGTTCCGGGTACTTCAGCCGTAGGAATTAAATATAAATTATCTTCAGTTACATAATACATCTGCCCTTCTTTATCCGGCAGTTGCCCAGTTCCAAAACCGGATGCTTCATTTACCAAAAGCGGTAACTGATATTCAGTGTATCCAGCATCTGTATTTTTATCAAGAAAATAGGTTATTAAAGCCCGTTGTAATTTGGCCCCTTTTCCTTTATAAACCGGAAATCCTGCTCCCGTAATTTTATTACCTAACTCAAAATCTATGATATCATATTTTTTGGCCAATTCCCAATGTGGTAAGGCACCATCAAATAACTGTGGAATATCTCCTTCTTTGAACACTTCTTGGTTATCTTCTTCAGAATTTCCTGAAGGCACCATATCATTAGGGACATTAGGGATTTTATACAATAACTGATTTAAGGCTGCTTCAGTAGAATTAAGTGATTCATTAAGTAATTTGGATGCATCTTTTAACTTAACTGTTTTTTCTTTTAAAATAGTTGCCTTTTGAGTTTCGCCAGATTTATAAAGATTCCCGATTTCTTTAGACAAGGTATTTGATTCGGCCAGAATATTGTCAAGTTCTGTTTGAATACGTCTTCGTTCTTCATCTACAGCAATGACTTCATCAATCATTTTTGTGGCATTCATATTGCGTTTTGCTAAACCAGCAATGACCAAATCTTTATTTTCCCTAATAAAAGCTACTTGTAACATGTTATAAATTTTTTGACTTTTTCAAATTTTACAGCATTCATTCCTTAATACGTTTTTTTAAGCTTAAGAAACTTTTTGTAAATGGCAAAAGTAATAAGTTTTTAGATTGAATGCTGTAAATTTAGAAGCTTATTTGAAACGAAAATAGGATTACTGGTTATTTCAAAAAGCTATTTAATTTTTTAATGATTGAATATATGAAAGTGCTGTTTCCTTGTCTTTTTTAAGTTGAAGTTTTAAAGATTCAACAGAATCAAATTTGTATTCATCCCTAATCCTGGATAATAGATTTATCTGAATTTTTTTATTGTAAATATTTTTATCGAAATCGAAAAAATGCACTTCAATACTCTCATTCTCACCATTAACTGTTGGGTTCATTCCAATATTCATCATTCCATAAACCACCTTTTTATTTATTATGGTATTAACAACATAAGAACCGTGTTTTGGAATGAGTTTATAATCTTCCTTAATTTGAATATTTGCTGTTGGATACTCTAATTGTTTGCCTAATCCTTTTCCTTCTATAACGGTTCCTGTTAGCATAAAATGATAACCCAAATACGCATTGGCTTTAGCAATATCCCCTTCAAGTAATGCCTTTCTTATTTTTGTTGAACTTACAGATACATCATTTATATCTTGAGCTGATATTTCTTCTACCTCAAAATGGTATAAATCTGCAAATTTTTTTAAATCTGCAATATTGGCGTTTCTGTTTCTCCCGAATCTATGGTCATACCCAATAATAACCTTTTTGGCATTCAGTTTATCCACCAAAACCTGTTTCACAAAATCTTGTGCAGAAAGTCTGGAAAATGCCGCCGTAAACTTTTTTACAAGTAAGTAATCTATCCCTAAAGCTTCTAAAATTTGGCGGCGTTCATCAATGGTATTTATAAGTTTGATATGGGAGTCTTTTTGTAACACCATTCTTGGATGCGGAAAAAAAGTAAGAATGACCGATTTTAAATCATCTTTTTGGGCTGTTTTAATTAAACGATTAATGATTTTTTGATGCCCAATATGAACCCCATCAAAGGTGCCAATGGTAACCACGGTAGGTTCCCCAGATTTATATAATTGAATGTTTTTAACTTTACCCATAAAAATTCAAATTGGAGATTTCATTAAAAAAAGTTAGATTTGTTTATTCTGAACATTGAAATTGCCCTAAATAATTATTATGAAAGCAAAACTACATTTTGTTTTGTCATTGACAATATTTTTGTTTGTCTTTTCAATAAACGCTCAAAATTCTCCTTGGGAAAAAATTGAAAAATCAAAAAACACGGTGGCGTTATCTAAACTTCATTTAAACAAAAAAAATGTAAGCTTTTTTGAACTTAACAAACTCTCGCTAGAGGAAAACTTGTCATCAGCCAAATTAAGAACTTCTACAAATAAACATCCTGAAACTATTGTTTATTTGCCTTCACAGCATGGTGAATTAGAAGCTTTTAAAGTCTATGAAGCCCCTGTATTTTCTCCGTCCCTGGCAAAAAAATATCCCAATATTAAATCCTACGTTGGATTTAGTATAAATAATAAAGGGAAACGATTGCGCATGAGTGTATCCCCTCAAGGCATTCAAACCATGATTTCTTCCATTGATAAACCCACTCTTTTTATGCAACCTGTTACGAAAGGTGCAAATGAGTATGTACTATATGATAAAAAGTCAAAAGGAAACAACACCAATAAATTTGATTGTGCTACCATTGATGACTTAAAAGGAACATTCAATAAAAGCACTTCTACTAAAATCAATGAAGGGGGTGCTAATGACCAAACCTTGCAAAAATTTAGAATAGCTATTTCAACCACCGCCGAATATACGGCTTATCATTATGTAAGCGATTCCATTCCAGATGCTTTAGCAGCTATAAACGCTACGTTAAATCGAGTGAATGAGGTTTTTGAAACGGACATGGCCGTAACATTTGAACTTGTGGATGCTACACAACTCATTTATACTGATGCTTCAACCGATCCTTATTCTGATGCGGCTGATTTAGATAATTGGAATTCAGAATTGCAAAGCACATTAACTAGTGTAATTGGGGAGACTTCTTATGATATTGGTCATTTGTTTGGTGCTACAGGAGGAGGTGGAAACTCAGCATGTATTGGTTGTGTTTGTATTGATAATTCAAAAGGAAGTGGTTACACTTCTCCAGCTAATGACATTCCAGAAGGCGATACGTTCGATTTAAATTTTGTAGCCCATGAAATAGGCCACCAAATGGGTGCCAATCATACCTATGCTTTTGATTCAGGCGAACAAACCGGAGTTAATGCAGAACCTGGCAGTGGTTCCACCATTATGGCATATGCTGGCGTTGCAGATGAAAATGATGTACAATTAAACAGCGATGCTTATTTTCATTACTATAGCATCAAGCAAATTTTAGATAATTTAAGCACCAAAACCTGTCAAACAACCTCTTCAATTGTTAATTCCCCTCCATTGTCAAATGCAGGAAGCAATTATACAATCCCTCAAGGCACTCCCTACGTTTTAAGAGGAAGCGCTACGGATGCGGATAGTGGAGATAATTTAACCTATTGTTGGGAACAGATAGATAGCGGTTTGGTAACTAGTGCTAATTTTAGCTCAAGTTTAACAACCGGATCCACAAACCGTTCATTAATGCCATCATCGTCGCCAAATCGATATATTCCAAATCTCAAAAGAGTACTTAGTGGACGATTGACCGAGTCTAATCCAACCATAGGAAGTTCATGGGAATCTGTATCCACAGTATCCAGAGCACTCAATTGGGCGTTAACAGTTCGTGATAGAGATCCCTTAACAGTGACTCAAAATGGACAAACAAGTTATGATACCACGACTATAACTGTAGATGCTAATTCTGGCCCTTTCAAGGTGACTTCTCAAGCTGCTACTAATATTAATTGGGCTCCAGGAACAATAGAAACCATAACATGGGATGTCGCCAACACCAATAGTGGTAGTGTGAATGTTTCCAAGGTAAACATTTTATTATCAACAGACGGAGGTCAAACATATTCCACCACTTTATTAGCCAATACTCCTAATGATGGAAGTGAGAACATTAGCGTTCCTTTTATTTCTTTTCCGTTTTGCAGAATTATGGTGGAAGCTGTAAACAATATCTTTTATAGTATAAACGATGATGATTTTTCTGTTAATTATACCGTAAATACAACTTGCGATATATATAATTCTCCCCTTAACTTAAATTTAGACATTAATGATACTACTGAAGCTATACACACTATTAATGTGCCAGACCAAGGTGTCATTAGTGATGTAAACATAAATGTTGATATCTCGCATACTTATATAGATGATTTGGTTGTAACAATAACGCATCCAAATGGAACAACATCGACTAAAGTTTGGAATAGAAACTGTGCTTCTGAAAGCAATATTGTTATGACTTTTGACGACCAAGGAAATAATATAAATTGTAATTTAACAGGAAATGGAAACACCTATGCACCTGCCGAATTATTGGATGCTTTTAATGGTTTAAATGCTGTTGGTGATTGGAAAATTTCTGTAAAGGATTTGGCCAGTGGCGATGATGGCACCCTGAATTCTTGGTCCTTAGAAATTTGTACCCAAACTACTTCTTTAACAAACCCAAATATTGAAGAGGAGATTGATGGGGTAAAAGTGTTTCCTAATCCCAATAATGGTAATTTTTGGATTGCTTTTAATCCTAATCCCAATATAGACATAAATATTATGTTATTTGATATTAGAGGTCGCCTAATATTAAATAATAATTATCCTAATCTAGGAAACGTTTTTAGAGAAGAAATAAAACTGAATGGTTTGCAAACTGGAATTTATATATTAACTATTAACAACGGAACTATTACAACGAAGAAAAAAATGGTTATTGAGTAACATTATTTTCCATTAAATGTGTTCATGGCAATATTAACACCTTCTAAAACAAAAGATTTAATCAGTTTTGTTGAAATATCCAAACGTTCTTTAAGGGCTTTTGTTTCTTCTTCATCCCAATCACCTAAAACATAATCAACTTGTCGTCCTTTACTAAATTCATCGCTGATTCCAAACCTGAATCGATTATAATTGGTCGTATTTAATTTTTCTTGAATATCTTTCAACCCGTTATGACCGCCATCACTTCCTTTGGTTTTAAGCCTGATATTTCCGAATGGCAAATTCAAATCATCCGTAATAATTAACAAATTCCCTATCGGAATCTTCTCTTTATTTAACCAATATAAAACGGCTTTACCGCTTAAATTCATGTAGGTATTTGGCTTTATTAATATAAGTGTTTTACCCTTTAATTTAAAACTACAAACATCGGCTAGTCTTTGGGTTTCAAAACTTAAATCTTCTTGGTCGGCAAAAGCATCTAAAATTTTAAACCCAATGTTATGACGTGTATTCGCATATTTTTCGCCAAAATTCCCTAAGCCAACAATTAAGTATTTTTTCATAACATCTTGTACTTCAATATATTGTTTCTTTCTAAAAAAAATTCTAAAAATTGAATACATAAAAGTTTAATTTATGTAAAAATAAAAAAGCATCCTGAATAATACAGGATGCTTTTTCATAATTAATTTTAGTATGCTTATTCTTGAGTAGCTTCTGGTGCATTAGTTTCTGCTCCTTCAACTCCTTCTTCTCCTGCTGCTTCAGCTGCTGCTAATTCTTCTTCTTCTTCATGTTCTTCTATGGAAGCTCTAGAACGTCTTACAAGACACACCACTGTATTTTCTGGGTGCATAAATTTATATGCGTCATTCTCTAAAGTAGTAATGTACAGTTTGCTACCAATTTTAAGTGGCGTTACATCAACTTCTATAAAGTCCGGTAAATTAGCAGGTAATGCTTTAATACGCAAACTTCTTTTGTTTTTACCCAATACACCACCATTTTTCACACCACGTGCATTTCCAACATACTGCAATGGAATATTCATGGTTATTTCTTTATCTTCATATAATTGATAAAAATCTACGTGCATGATTCTATCAGTAACAGGGTTAAACTGTATGTCTTGCAGAATTGCATTGTAGGTTTCACCATTTTCTAAAGCAATCACAACTGTATGCGCATTTGGTGTGTATACAAGTTTAGAGAAAGCTAATTCTTCTGATGAGAAATGAACTGGTTTATCTCCTCCGTATAATACGCAAGGCACCTGACCAGCATTACGTAAGGCTTTTGTTGCTTTTTTGCCCACGCTTTCTCTTTGAGATCCGTTGATTGTAATTGATTTCATTATTTATTTATAATTTATTTATTAATACTCTCTTTAAATGACTCCTCAATATTTAAAACTTGTGGAGCTTTACATTATAAATTTAGAACTTATTGATCTGTTATAGTGAACGTTATGCATCACGCCCGCAAACAAATCTGCACAGGTTAAAACTCTAATCTTATCACTTTTTTGTTTAAGTGGAATAGAATCTGTTACTATGAGTTCTAGTAATTTAGAATTTTCTATTTTTTTATACGCATTACCAGACAAAAGTGGATGTGTACAAATAGCCCTTACACTTAATGCACCACGCTCCATCATTAAATCAGCCGCTTTTGTTAATGTTCCTGCCGTATCAACCATATCATCAACCAATACGACATTCTTTCCTGTAACATCACCAATCAGTTCCATAACCGAAATCACATTTGCTTTAGCACGTTGCTTATAACAAATAACGACGTCACATTCTAAGGCTTTGGAATAGGCATATGCCCTTTTAGATCCACCCATATCAGGAGACGCAATGGTTAAATTCTCAATATTCAAGCTTTTTAAATAAGGAAGAAAAATAGTAGATGCAAATAAATGATCTACCGGTTTTTCAAAAAAACCTTGTATTTGATCGGCGTGCAAATCCATGGTGATAATTCGGGTTGCTCCGGCAGTTTCCAACATTTTTGCCACCAATTTTGCAGCTATTGGCACCCTTGGCTTATCTTTTCTATCTTGTCTGGCCCATCCAAAATATGGAAGCACAGCAGTAATATGTCTTGCAGAAGCTCGTTTTGCGGCATCAATCATGAGCAGCATTTCCATTAAATTTTCAGCTCCAGGATTCGTGGATCCCACAATAAAAATACGCGTTCCTCTGATAGACTCTTCATACGAAGGCTGAAACTCACCATCACTATATTTTGAAGTAATAACATTGCCTAAACTTGTACCATAAGCAGCTGCAATATTTTCAGCTAGGTCAGTGCTTTGGGTACAAGAAAAAATCTTTGCTTCTGTAATGGGGTTAGACATGCTTAACTTGTTGTTTTATAGTGTAAAAGGTGATCTAATTTTTTAACGAGGTGCAAATTTATACATTTATTTCAACCTAAAAAGTATATTGCAGGGTATTTTTATCATTAATAGCAAAAAAATATTTATTTTTGCTATCCGAAATGCTCAAGTGGCGGAATTGGTAGACGCGCTGGATTCAAAATCCAGTACTTTCGGGTGTGTGGGTTCGATTCCCACCTTGAGTACTTTTTAAGAGGCTGTCTAAAAAGTCGTCATTACGAGTCCCGATAGCTATCGGGAGAAGCAATCTGTAAACTGCAAGTTATTGATTTACAGATTACTTCGAAATAATAATTTCTCGTAATGACAGTTAATATATACTTTTTAGACAGCCTCTTTTTCGTTTTCTATCAACGCCTGATTAGTAAAGTTTTTAATCTTTTGAAATAGTTTCAATTACTTTACAGCCATTAGTTACTAATAATTCTTTTCCACCATGGTTTTTTGGATCCTTCTTCTCCATATCCATAACCATATCCGTAACCATGGACTTTTTCTACATTGACATCATTTAAAACAATCGCCATATTTGATAATCGTTTTTCACTATAAATTTTTTCAGGAATTTCAAGCAGCCTTTTATCCAAAACACCTGTACGAATAACATATAAACTTAAATCGGCATGCTGACTTAACAATAACGTGTCCGTAACCATTTTAACAGGAGCCGTATCAACAATGGTAAAATCGTAATTAGCTCTTGCATATGCCATTACGTCATCAAAACGACCATTCATTAATAATTCTGAAGGGTTAGGTGGCACAATACCAGAACCCAATAAGTCAAAATTACCTTCCGGATAATGCTTGATCATATCCTTAATGTTTAGACTGTCATTCACTAAAAAATGCGTCAATCCTTGCGAAATGTCAACACCTAAATACTCATTAAGTTTTGGCTTTCTAACATCAGCACCTATAAGTAATACTTTTTTAGAAGATAATGCCAGTGCCGTTGCCAGGTTTAATGACACAAATGTTTTGCCTTCTGCCCCAACTGTAGAGGTAACAAATATGGTTTTGGAATCCTGTTTAATATGAGACAACATAAAATAAATATTGGTTCGCAGCATTCTAAATGATTCAGCGATATGGTCTCTGTCCTTTTCATTGACCACAATGTTCTGTTTTGATTTTGAATGGGGTATTTCGCCTATAATAGGTGCTTTTACTACAGCTTCCACATCTTTACTTGAATGAATTTTATTATCAAATAAAAATAAGATATAGAGTATCATAAACGGTATAAGGCCTCCCAACATGATCCCAACCAGATACACTACAGGTTTTTTGGGACTAACCGGTATATTGCTGCCGTCGGCCATATCAATCACTTTGGCATTAGGGACGGTTATTGCCAATGCAATGGAATTTTCTTCACGCTTTTGCAATAAATACAAATACAAGGTTTCTATAATTTGTTGTTGACGCTGAATATCCCTGTACTCACGTTCCTGTCTGGGAACCGATGTGATTTTTGAACTCATTTTTTGTTCTTCATTAACGGCATCCCTTAAAGAAATCTGTAAGGATGATTTCAAATTTTTCAGCCCTTCAGAAATACTTCTTCGAAGCTGGCTTAACTGATTATCTAAATTAATGATTAAAGGATGTTGTGATTTTGAACCTTGTAAAATGCGGTTCCGTTCCAGCAAGAGTTCATTGAAACGTTGCGTGTTTGAATTGACTGCCCCGTCACTTAATCCTAAATTGGCTGGAATAAGCTCATTGGCGTTCTTGGCAACATAGGCAATTACATAATCTGTTAGTTTTAATTGGGTGTTTAATTCTAAAATCTTTTTTTCCAAATCAGAATTACTTTCTAAAGCCAAGGTGGCCTCAGAGGTTATATCGGTTAATTTGTTACTTGTTTTAAACTTTTCTACACCGGTATCGGCACTCAATAAATCTTCTTCAATAACACGCATCCGTTCATTAATGAAAGTATTGGTGTTCTTACCTATCACACTTTTATCTTCAACCGCATCATTATTATACTGCCGTACCAATTCATCTAACAAATCCATGCCTTTCTGTTTTACATTGGTATTTATGCTTAACTCAATCAAGCCGGCATTTTTATACTTTAACTCCACCTTTAAATCTTCACTTAATTGTTCTGCAACTTCTTTTAAAGGAAGTATTTTTACATGGATTTCATCATCCTTATTGACCGTCGTATTTCCAGTTGAAATTACAGAAATGTCTCCAAAATCTGTGTTTATAACGTCTTCAAATTTATATTGGCCCTCTGGTGTACCGTTACTGTTTTTTATCACAAAATGGGTTGCAGAAACGGTCTGTATGGTAAATACGGTATCCACGCTGTGAAACAAGGAATCTTTTGACTCAAAACGGATATTTATAGGCGCTTTATTTTTATAAAACTCAACTTCACCCACTCTGCCTTTTGTAAAGTAGGTGGCATTAATGCCTAAGGTCTGAACCGCTCGTTCCATGAGTGTACGCGATTTAAGCAGGCCAATTTCTGTTTCCACCTTCTTTTTTGTGCTCCCAAAAAGCCCCAGGTCCTCAAATGCCGAAAGCTCTGAAGGCAAACCGCCGCTATTTTCATCCTCAATTAAAATGGTGGTGGTAACGCTATACTGTTGGGGCGTATATCTGAGATAAACAAATGCCGCTGCCAAAGCCACCACTATTCCAAGAACAAACCACTTCCAGTGGTAGGTGTATTTTTCAAATAATTCACGATAGTTAATGGGTTTTTCATCATCAATAAACACATAATTTAATGGGTTCTCATTTTGCATAATAAAATATTTTTATTTGGAAAGAATGGCTATTAATGAAATTAGTACAGATATGGATGATATTAGAATGCCCGATCCTGTACCTACAGCCGAGGAATTGATTTTTGTTTTGTTAGGCTCAACATAAATAACATCATTTTGAGCCAGATAATAATAAGGTGAATTGAATACTTCCTTATTCGTTAAATCAATCGTAACAAAGTCTCGTTTCCCATTTTGTTCACGTATTAATAGGATGGACTTTCTCTTAGCCTGAATGGTTAAATCCCCTGCCAGCCCCAGTGCTTCAACAATGGTAATACGTTCGTTTGGTATGGTATAAGTGCCTGGTGTTTTTACTTCACCAATAACGGTTATTTTAAAATTGGTTAACCTCACGTTGACTATGGGTGCCACCAAATAGGGTGTCAGGGCTTCTGTTACCTGATCGCCAATTTGCTGCGTAGTAAATCCCGTCACTTTAAGCTTACCCAGTACCGGGAAATTTATTGTTCCCTCACTATTAACCAGATAGGGCAAGAGTATAGGCGTGGCTGTGACTGAAGTTGTTTCATACAGGTTAAAAGTTTGTGCTGATAACGGGTCATTAGCAGACACAAGTATGGTTATTAAATCACCTGGTTGTATTTCAGGTTCAAAATTCAAAAGCGTTTGATTCAGTTTAATCTGTTCTGATTCCTGAAAATATATCATTTTTTTATTGGACACACATCCCATAAACAGTAGGGCTGAAGCTAAAATAGACAAGAGCTTTAGTTGCATGATATGCTTGATTTTGTAATTATTATCGAGTTGTTGTATCATCTGATTTTATTTTATAATGAATTTATTCTTTTAATTTTTCCTGGGGAAGGCGTTTTTTAATAATATAAAAAAGGCCTGTGAATAGTATAAATAATACCCCTAGAACCAGAGTCATGATATAGCTGTTAAACAATGTTGAGAGCCAGATGATAACGATGACTAATATACCATTTGAAAGTCCCAGCAACATGGTGGCCTTATAATGTGACAACCCTGTATCAATTAAAATATGGTGCACATGATTTCGATCGGGATGCCAGAGATTTTTACGGTTATATAAACGTACCCCAATAACACGAAATAAATCAAAAATAGGAATGCATAAAACACCCGCCATAACAATCAATTTGTTTTCAGGTTTAAAGCTAAGATGACTTAACAGATTGGGATCCATGGTCAGAAATTTTAAAGTAAACAGCCCTATACAAAACCCAATAAAAAGGGAGCCTGTATCACCCATAAATATTTTTTTGGTGCCAGAAAAATTATAAATTAAATAGGCGAACAGCATCCCTATTAAGCTTAGGCAAATCAAAAAATAAAAGTGCATGTCAGTGGCAAAAAAAATCAAGGCGTATATGCTAAAAATAATAATGGCCATTACCGATGCCAGCCCATCAATACCATCAATTAAATTAAAGGCGTTAATAATGCTTAAAAGCATCAGTATTATAGCTATATATGCCACTACTACCGGTAAGGTATCTATGCCTAAAAAGCCATAGAGAGATGGCACCTGCATACCACTGCCAAACAACAAAAACAGAATGGCCAAGGTTTCCATTGTTAATTTTACGGTTGGTGTAGATACCACCAAATCATCTTTTAAGCCCACTAATGATACCAGCGTAGCGGCCGCAATAATATTTAAACCTACATGCTCTGTATCAAAATTTTGAATAAA
The DNA here is from genome assembly GCA_963976005.1 of uncultured Flavobacteriales bacterium. Taxonomy (GTDB): domain Bacteria; phylum Bacteroidota; class Bacteroidia; order Flavobacteriales; family Flavobacteriaceae; genus Yeosuana. The sequence continues at coordinate 68,535 of CAXBJF010000012.1, forward strand.
AAACAGGGTCATGATCAGGGTTATAAAGAATGCCACCCCAGCCATGGTAGGTATAGACGTGCCATGGGAACTGCGCGCATTGGGCATATCGTGTAATTCAAGGCTTTGAATGACCCAGCGAATTCTTGTAATCATAAAATATACCAACAAAAACGAATTGACCACAGTCAGGATACTTATTACGGTTAGGTTGGACATGAGTTCTTTAAGCATTTTTAAGGTCTTTTTTATGTAGAATAATTAAGATTATTTAGAATCAAAAGTAACACTAAAACTCTAATTAATGTCTGAATAATAGTGTATACTGGTCTGCAATATGGCTCCAGATGTAATGTGTGTTGGCAATTGCTTTCAGGTTAAAACCAATAACCTTTAAATCATCTGTATTCATCTCACTTAAGAGTTTAATAAGATCTGCTTTCGTGTGAAAGTACTTTGCCTTTTGATGCGTTGTTTCCATGTTATAATTTGAATCATAAGAAATTATAGGCAGCTCCAGATACATCGCCTCAATCAGAGATGGGTTGGTTCCACCGGCACTATGACCATGCACATAAATAAAACAATTACTTCTTAACTGATTGAGTATATTTTGATCATAAATAGGGTTTAATAAATGGATATTGTTAAACTGATTAAACTGTAATTTCAATTGTTTTCCATAGCTACTATTGTTCCAATTCCCTACAATAACAATAGGCAATGTTGGATATACTGAAAAAGCCTCTAATATGATATGTATATTATTTTCAGGCTCTATTCTACAGACTTTAAATGCGTATTTTTCACTTAAAAAAGGATATTTTTTGAGTACATTTTTAGATAGTTCCTCTTTACTAGCATGGTCTGCACCATAGGTTATCAATGCACTATCCACACCATAATTCTCTTTGACATATTGTTGAATAACTTTATTATCTGAAACAATAAAGTTTGCATTTTTCACTGCTAATTTCTCTGAATATTTTAAAAACCATTTTGCTGCCTTACCCCATTTCTCACGTTTCCACTCCAACCCATCAATATTTACAATAATGGTTTTACTTGATATTAACTTAACAAATGGCAATACGATACATCCTGATACTCCCAGGATGAACAAGACATCAGCAAAAAATAAGGCATTGAAAATAGATATAATATCATAAAAAATACTTTGTACACCATTAGCATTTAAAGGAATATATTTAAGCCCTGCCCCATTATGACACCTTTTTTTGTTTTTGTAAAAGGTACTGCTACAATACACTGTAAAATCAAATTCATCGGATAAATTTTTGGTTAAATATTCTGTAAAGGTTTCAAAACCGCCATATCTGGCTGGAAGACCTACGGTGCCAATAATAGCTACGCTATTTTTTTTCACTTATCAACATTTTTCTGAATAACACATTTGATTACCGAGCCCTTTTTCAAAATAAATGCACATAAAAATTCAAAAATTAAAGAAAAAGGTAATAACAATAAAAACGAAATTATGGCAAGTGGCACTTTATTCTTCAAGTCTTCAAATAAGCTTCCTTTATAGCCGAAAATCGACAATAAAGATGATGTCATGCCCATAACGCCATGATAAAATGAAAAACTACCAACATATTCATATTGAATGTTATTCAATTCACAATGATATCTCAAAGATTTTGATGTAAAATGATTTATATGGAAATGTGGAGTGAAATGAGCCCAAACATTACCCCCTATTTTTGATGATATAGAATTTATGTTAGGGACCTCAATAAATATAACCCCATTTTTATTTAAGCAGTCATTAATTAATGCGTTTAATAGATCAAATGGCTTTGCAATATGTTCTAAAACATGAACTAATGTTATACAATCGTATTTTAAATCATTTATTTTCCCGGTTAAATAATATTCCCTTGAAATATTTAATTTAGTTAAGTTAGAGGCATATTCTGCCCTTGTATTAGCCGTTTCGATTCCATATAAATTTTTATTTTTAAATAGTTTTAAAAAATATAGAAAAAAACCTTTACCACATCCAAAATCTAAAATATAACTTTTAGGTGTTATGGATTTTCTAAGTAATATAACGTAAATGTACAAATAGTCGAAAAAATTTATAAGCATTGGAATTATAAAGTAAGATTTTACTCTGTAATGACCTGTATTATATGTGTCAATATTTACAGATATAGATGGCTTTGTAATAACCAAACCACATTTCTTACATTTTTCATAACTATAACTATCTCCATTGTAAACAATATTATAGCTTTTAAGAATGTTTTTCTTTAAACATTTTTCCATTAATTGTACTATTTATATTCTTTTATTCTTAATTAATTAATTAATGACATATTAGAATTAAAAGTGCTCTTGAAAAAAACGCAGTGAATTTTTTTATACAGTTTTATAAAATCTTATAGTTTCACAACCTATTTTACTCCAGTTAAATTTGTCTTTTATAAGATCTTTGGAATTTAACGTTGTTTTCAAAATATTTTCTTGATTCAATTTTAATATACAGTTTGCCAAACTTTCTGCATTTTCAGATTCAAATATAAATCCATTTATATTATGTGTTATAATATCTTTAAATGGTTTAAGGTCTGATGTAATCACTGTTCTACCGTATGACAGGGTTAGCAGTAAAACTCCACTCTGATAAATTTGCTTATAAGGTAAGATTACGACATCTGCTTTTTGGAAAAAAAATTCCACTTCATTATCTTCAATAAAATGAAATTGTCTTTCAACAAAATTATCTAAACCATAATTCACAATCATTTTTTCGTAAATACCGCTATCTATTTTCCAAGGTTTTCCAGCTATGGTAAGTTTAAACATAGTGTTTTCATTCACAACTATTTTCATTGCCTTTAGCAATATGTCTAACCCTTTAACCTCTTTAATTTGTCCAAAAAACAACAAATTAATTACTTTGCCAATTTTTGGCTCAGGGAGCATAGAAACAAATGGAAAATAATTACCATGAGGTATAATAGCTATTTTATGAACTTTTAAACCTTTTTTTAACAACTCTTTTTTTGATGTTTGATTATGCACAATAATTCCATCAATTAATTTCACAGCTATTTTTTCTAAAAAACTGTATGGCCTTCCATAAAAAGGGTTAAGATCATGAAGTGTCACAACTTTTTTTTGATTAAAAAAAGAAGCCAAGACGAGAACTATTACGTTCAAAAATCCTAGATCAAAAAAATGAAAATGAAAGACTTCACTATTTAATTTTTTAGACTTTATAAATGAATTTAAATAGCCTTTTATAAAGTAATAACCTCTTTTAAATTTATTAACCTTCCAGATATTTCCAAATGGCGTATATAAAGTTACATTTTCAAAATCTCGATATGATGTGCTATTACATGAAAAATATAGTACCTCTAGTTTATTAGTACTTAATCCATAACTCAAACCATAATCATAATAATCCATGCCGCCATATCCCCCTACCGGGTCAATTATACTAATGCTTTCTAGATTTACATGTTTTTTCATATGATTAAAATAAATTCTTAGATTTTAATATTTATTATTTAAAAACTCTAAGTTTAAATCTATTTTTGAATGTTGTGAGTTTAACTTTTTATAATCCATTTAATTGTCAAAAAAGACACCTTAAAATTACCATAAAGTAGATATTGCATCGCTTTAGCTAGCCAATATCCAGTTAGTGTGAGTTTTCTATAAATTTTATCAAAAGAATTAAAGTGCTTATCTATTATATAAAATCTATTAGGTATCGTTAAAGAAAGGTAAAATTCTAAATTTGGGTTATAGGGATGTAATTGATTTATCTCTTTTTTGGCATTCTCTTTTTGACTGCCTTGACATTTATGATAAATTATTGACTCATTGGTGAAATAGATTTTCTTTCCATCAGCCTTTATTCTAAGGCATAATTCAACATCCTCATCATACATAAAAAAGTTAGAATCAAATCCTGAATTTGACATCAAGTAACTTGTTTTAAAAAACATGGCACACCCTGAAGCAAATTCAACATATTGGCTTTTCAAATCATGATTATTTTGTCCTATTTTATTAATATTTACACTTATTTTATTAAAATTAAAAAAACCTCCACCATACCATATTCTAGGTTGTTTTTCAAAAGTTAATATCTTAGGACTTGCTAAAACGGTATCTTGATCATTTGGTAAATTAATTATCAAATTCTTGATTGTATCTGGTTCTATTTCTGTATCATTATTAAGGATGAAAATATAATTTGTTTTCAAATTTTTTAGAACCCACTCAATACCAATATTGTTGGCTTTCCCAAATCCTATGTTAACATTATTTTTAATAATTTGAAGTTTGGGAAAGCTAGAATGTAATACATTTAAATCCGTTTCTTCATTAGATGCGTTATCCACTAGAACAACAAAAGGTAAGTCACCTTCGGTTTTGGCTATACTTTCCAAACAGGCTTTAGTATCGTTAAAGCCATTATAATTAACTAGGATTATAACCATAATATATCTTAAGTTTATGATCTAATTTTAATAACAATGCCAAGAAAAAATAGAAAATTGGATGAATTTCAGTTACTGATAAACTTAATAGGTTGACTATAAAAAAAATTAAACCTACTAGCAGAAATTTGTTGTGTTTTTTAATTTTAAAATATTTTGAAAAAATAGTAATGCATAAAATAATGAAAGTAATCAACGTTAATATTCCTGAGTCCAGAATTATAGTTAAAAAATAATTATCAATTGTTCCATTTGCCCTACCTAAACTCCCATAATCAAGGACTTCCGCTCCCATACCAAAACCATATCCCGACCAAATATTCTCGCTAATAAGAGGTCCGGCCAAAATAAACTGTTGTAACCTATTATCATCACTCATTAAACTTTCACCTCCAAAAAAATCTGCAACTATGGAATGATTGATTAGGTCAAAAACAACAAGTCCCAAAAGAAAACACAGCAAGAACACTAATATCTTAGATGAAAATTTGATTTTTGTTATGAAAAAAAAATAATATAAACCATATAATATAATTAAAAATAAAATTAACGTTGCTGCTCTAGACTTAATCATAAAGGTTAAAGCACCTAGACTCAATATTGTGACATACCAAATCCATTTTTTTTTGGAAATTATTTTTCGAAAAAATAATAATATTGGAATTATCATAATTATGAATTGCCCATAAGTTAATGGATTTGCAAATGAAGCTTGAATTCTTCTTGTATCACTTCTCATTTTAGAAAGTAAATCAGCTTCTTGATATTCCGTTAAATTAGTATTATGTAAAAAATATGTAAAAACATTTTCTTTGTTAATTATTTCGAGTATACTAATTGCGATTAAAATAATACTCGAAAATAAAAACGTAAAACCAATCTTTTTCAGATGATTTTTTTGTAATGGAATTGATAAAACAACAAAATAGGAAGAAATTACATACAATAAAAAATTAATGTAACGTTTAAGAGATGTCTCAAAATCCAAGGAATTATATACAGCTATTAAATTTAAAAACAAAAAACAAATAATTAAATAAGTAATAGCTTTATTTGCTTTTAAACTTCTCATCAACGTATTCCGAACAAGTTTTAAAAACAATAAACCAAATATCCAATATAATAATAACAGAATAAGTATTAATCGGTCCATGGTCAGATAAAAAAACCCCATAGGAATAGCAATATAACCTGGCACAATTATATAAACTCCAAAAAAGAGACATAATATGGAAATTAACCGATTAAAATATGATTGTGTTAACAATTTTCCAAATTAATAAATTCATGATTTTGCGGAATACCAGATGAGATTTCTTCCGTAATTAATAAATTAAGTTTATCCATATTTTCGAACTTAATCAGCTACATTTTTTAACCTTTAACGTTGATTTTTGTATTAAAGATACATGTTATCAAAGACACGCTTAACCCTGACAATCATATCCTTTACACTCGATGGTAACTTATTTAATATTTTTGCAATAATTCTTTTCTGTTTGCTGTTATGATTGAATATTCGATCTTGTTTTCGATATTTTGAGAAAGTTTGTTCAATTATTTCTTGAACTGCAACAACCTCTTTTAATAAAACATGATTAAAAGGAATTCCTAAATAATTTAATAATTTATCGTACGAGTTTTGGTTGAGACCTTTAATATGTAGGTCAATAAAATCAGGATCAATCATATTGATATATCTCATTATTAAAGTAAATAAGGTGAATTCTTTTGTAAGTACCCATTCCCTATCAATATATTTTAATCCCTCTTGAGTAATTATTAAATTTCTCGGAATGCAATCAATATAATTTGGTAAAACTCTTGAGTAATAAATATTATCGCTGTTATACTCTTTTACCGCATTGGTTTTAATATAATTAATCCATAAATTGATATTATCAATAAACTTTGCGAAATTATTAGATTTTATGGCTTTATTGATTTGTACATCTAAATTTACCCCGTGATAATAATCATCAGTTACTAATTCTTGCTTTATTTCTTTGTTATTTACTAAAGAAATGATAATATTTTTCTTTTTAACAATTATGTTGTTTTCATCGTTTTCTATAAATTCAGTCCTAGTATTATATTCAATTTTTCTATCAACTGTATATTTAATTCCAAGGACTTTTTGTTCATCAATTTCTTTCTGTTTATTTAAGCTTGCTACTACTAAAAATGAATTTGAGAGTTGACTAATAAGTTTATTTGAGTCAATAATTGGCCATACTAAATTTTCAGAAAATAATGGAATTGTTTTTCTTGAATAATCACGAGAAGTCATTTGACAAATTATATCGGAAGGTGAAAACTTTTCAGATTTGAAAGCGCTTTCAAAAAACAGCACTTCTGGTATTTTATAATCCGGGAATGGGTATTGAAAATTAATATTTTCAAAATTAGACTGTTTTAAAAGAACTAATAATTCTTCTTTACCAAGAGTTTTCGCAGTTTCATTGGTATATAAATCTTGAATTCCAGAGAAAGGTGCTCCCCCATGGTCTTCCGAGTATCCCATAAAATATTTTAAGCCTAACCTATTTTCAATTGCAATGATTAATTTGCCATCAGGTTTAAGTGCACTTTTAATAATTTCCAGGCAAGCTTTAAGAGGATCTTCCTCAGAAAAAAAAATAGTTGAGTACTCCAGAACTCCAATTAATGTAACATAATTAAATTGATTATCAAATGATATTTTTTGAAAATCAGAACAATAAACATTTACATTAGGCAAGTCTCTAGTTCTGGATGAAGCGCATTTTGCTCTTTGTTTGCTCCCTTCTATTGCGGTTATTGCAGCACCCGTTTCTCCAAGCTGTCGGGTAATAGCCCCACATCCACATCCTAATTCTAGAATTCTATCAGTACTCTTGAACTCGAAATGCCTTAAAAGATTATGCCTTAATGGTGAAAAATGATACTCAGTTGGCCAATCATAAATTTGTTCAATTAGTTCATCTGAAAATATTGAAAGGTCTCTTGCGTTTTTTATTATATTATAGATCCGTTCTTCTGTTTTATCTCCATCAGAATATTTAAAAGATGATTGCTGGTTCCCATCAGCAAAAAAAACGTTTATGTCTTGATTAAGCCAGAATTCTTCTAATTTAATACCCATAAAATCTGTTTATTTAATATTTTTTATTAGTTTATATAAATTTGATATATAACGAATCTTGTATTTTATTTTTATCTAATTTTTAAAAAATTATTGTCTAAAGTATCGATTTATAAATTTCTCCTTTAATATCATGCATGTAGATTTAACCCAAATTTGTTCAGATTTATCTAAACCCATAAAAAAGATACTTGTCAAGTACACAATTGTCGAAATCATAATAATTGTAATAAATCGAATTACTGTATCGCCCATAAATAAATATGGAATAAAACACGCTGTTGTTAGAATAATAAGTGGAAATGTAATTTTTAATATTACTTTTTGAACATATTGTAATATTGACATTTTTCCAATTTTATTCATAAAATATATCCTGAAATAACAACCAAAAATTTCTATCACTATAATTGAAATTAAGGGGCTATAAATGGGAAATCCAAATCTCAACAAGAAATAAGATATAGGAAGGTTTAAAAGGAGAAAACCACCAACAACAGTTTGATAGAGCTTAATCTTACCTATTGATTGAACTGCGGTTTGCAAACCAATTGACAGCTGATTAATTAATGTAATAATTAGTGTTAATTGGGAAAATATAATTGTATAATCGGGAATTATTTTTAACCACAATTTAAGTATATAGGGCATTTCAAATATTAATGGAATAGCAAAAAATGAGATAAGGAAAAATGAGAATTTGCTGGCCTTCATTGAGAGTTTAAGCATTCTTACTCTATCACCATTTCCTTCACTTTTAACTATTTGTGGGTTTAATGCTTTTAACATATTTAATGAAAAAACATTTATCAGTCCATTAATTTGGTTAGCAATTCCAAAAGCCGCATTAACAACAACTCCATAAAATAAATTAAATAAAATTGCTAACCCTTGATTTCTGCCTAAACCGGACAAGGCTCCAAACAAATTCCAACCTGCAAATGAAAACATATCTTTAAACAAAACCCACTGAAAATATGTTTTAAATTTAGTATGACATTCTTCATATTTCACATAACAATATGTGCCTTTTACGATCTGAATTAATATGGTTAAAATGGCAAACAATAATCCATAAATAATTAATCTATCATAATCGGTATAAATCAACCAAATGGCGATGCTTAATTTCCCTAATGATTCCAATATGCCCACTATTGCATCAAATAACATATTTTCATGAGCATTAATCACAGCATCAAAAGGTACCGAATTAATTGTGAAAAAAGTGCTAATTACTATGAAATGGAAAATTATTTTTGCTGTATTAATCCGAATAACTGGTATATCTAAAATCCCATTAAACAATAAAACACCTCCTATTTCAAGCAATACAACCACAACTAAACCTATAACTAAATGAAGTAAAATACTTGAATTAAAAATTGCTTTTAATTTATTGATTTTCCCCGAGCCCAAATAAAAGGATAAATATCGTTGTGTGGAAGCTGAAATTGCAGCATTCAAAAATGAAAGCATCCCAATGACCCCAGCTACCAGATTAAAAATTCCAAAATCAACTACACCCAATTCATTTAAAACTATTCGGGTAGAAAACAAGGCCACTGTAATAGTAATTGCCATTTTTCCATACAGAAAGAAAGTGTTAATAATTATTCTCTTGGTAGAATTCATTAATTAAAAAGAGGGGTTTTCTATTAAGACATTTAATATTATTATTTCATAAACCAACAGCACCAGTTACTAATATTCGTTTCATTGTTTTACGCTTTTTTTTAAAGTAAATCGAAAAATTCCAATACTTGGTCTAACATTTCTCTATGTTGTGCAGTTACGCAAACCTTTGTTTCAAATTTCTTGTTTTTTAAAAATTCATTTACTAAAGGAGCCATCTTAATGGCTTCAGGTCGTGTTCCGAAAATGATTAAGTTCTTTATCATTGGTGTTTTATTTAGCAATGAATTAGTTTTTTACAATACTACGCCCTTCATTAACCGCAAATTACCAGCTAATAAACTGCTATTTTGAAAAAATGGTTGTACTAATTTTACGTACTTCAAAACATGAACTGAAAAGTTTTCAAAGCCCCGTTGTATACATTGTGGTATGTGAAGATTTAGTGAAAGACCACTATGCTTATCACTATTGTCCAGAGTATCCGTTGTAGCTATAACGGTATCCTGTTTTTTTTGGGAATAAGGTTATGATGACCTTTATTTTCTATTAAATAACCACATTTTCAGTCGTTTTTAAAGCGATAAAAAATCCCAAACGAGGGCACCAGATGATTGGATTTGTCGATTTTATTTGACCCTGCTTTAACCGAGATTTTTGCAACATAATTGAAGTTAATCCCCCAGGTTCGTCCTATCCAATAAAAAGCACCAAAGCCTACATTTATAGTGACATCTTTTGATTTAGGGATTTCAACCAGATTATCTGTTGGATCTAAAGCTTGATATCCATCAATGAACCTAACTCCAGGACCGGCAGTCATATAGGGTGTAAACACGTGTTTATAAAGAATTTTGCGAAAAAACAATTTAGCGGCAAAATCAACGGCCATATAATTAGGCTCCTCCCCATCTTGAATAATATTCCCTTGAACTGGTTTTCCTGCCTGATATTTGTTTAATAGAATGGTGGTACTAAAACTAAGCAGATTATTAGTAAGGTATTCAGCACTTACCATAATAGGTACCCCCCCATAATTCTTGTTTTTTAGGGTAAAAAAATCAGAAAATTGTTGGTTACCACTATCTTCAACCATATTGATTCCGGCTCCTACAACCCAGTTACCTGAATAACTTCTTTTTCTATTTCTTTTGGTTTTTGTTTTGGTATCTATTTCTGTTTGAACCACCTTGCCTGGTTTAGGAGACTTGTAATTAGAATTCATTAATGTTTCATAATCAGTTGGTTTTTCTTTGTTTACAAGCGAATCGTTTTGAGCTTGTAGCATAGAAAAACACATGAGAACAAGAGCTGTAAATGATATTAATTTTATTTTAATCATAATAAAAGAATTTAATATGTCTATTGAGCTAAAAAAGATTCCTTAACTTTTATTTGAAAGGAAATACCCTGATTTTTTTTATGGCTCCGCCGTTGAAAGTCCCATTTTGGAAGATTCTCTTTAATTTTTATTTAAATCATTCACGAACCGTTTTTAATTTTAAATATTAGTTCGATGTTATTTGTAATATTTATTTTTATAATAAATTACTTTACCAAATGTAATATCTAAATAACAATAATCATAAAATTTACAAGTAGTTCTACTATTTTTAGCTCAATTTTCAATCACCCATTTAATTTTTAAAAACTTATAGTGAATTTTCCTGATTCCTTAGTAAGGTAATTTTCATACCCAATTCTACCAGGATTAATTGTAACCTATTATTGGAAACTTCATTGACAATGCCTTTTTGCCCTTCAAATTGTCCTTTTTTCAACGTGTAAATATCTCCTGGCTCTAACTTTTCTTGTTGCACATCAATTAATTCTCCTTGTAGCCAATTTTGCAAGGTTTCAATTTCACTATTTCTTATAATGGCTGGTTTACCTAACCAAAAAAGATAGCGAACCGTACCCGGTATTTGGAACACCTTTTTTCTATCACTTTCTTTTGACTGAATAAATACACAAGATGAAATTAACGGTTTTGTAACTTTTTTTTTCCTGTCGGACCATTGATGGACGGTTGTAATCATTGGACAATATGCTTTTATTCCCAAATTCACTAACTGAGAAGTAACTTTTTTCTCATTTCGTGGTTTCGTAAATAAGACATACCAGTTTTCCATTTTTTAAAATTTAGATTTCTTAATACGATGGATGATTATATTCAGGGTTTGCTCTAATACCCATGTTAATATAAAAAATTAATCTTTACTGAAAACGTTATTGCTTCATACATTCAGTGAAATAAGTAACAAATAAAATGTTTTTTTTCAATAAGTTCAATAAACAACTTATGTAATCCACTAACCTTAAATATTCTATGATGAGCATTATAAATATAATCGCCACAAAACACCATTTAACATATTGACTATTGATAAACTTATATTTATCTTTACATAAATAATAAATAAAATGAAAAAACCGACTATTGCTGGAAAAACACCACTCCCTGTTCAATTAGAAGCTGGCAAAACTTATGCTTGGTGCGCATGTGGGGAATCTGACAATCAACCATTTTGTGATGGCTCCCATAAAGGTTCTTCTTTTTCCCCTAAAGTGTTTGTGGCAGAAGAAACAAAAACAGCTTATTTATGCAATTGCAAACAAACTGCTAAACCAGCGTTTTGTGATGGTTCACATAAAAATTTGTGATCTTTCTGAAAAAAAATAAAAAACACTTGTTGGCAAGCAAACAGATTTGTAAACAACGGTTTTTTGTAAATAGTGTCATCGTCATCAATTTTTTGTAACCCCACACGTTAAGTAAATGTGATTTAAGCATCATTGAAACTGTGCAGATTACGTGTCATGACTATAGCCGTTTTTAAAACTCCTGATTTTTAATATAGTGTTATGCTTAGGTATGTAACAATTCTATATTTAACTTATAAGTATGTAATTTTGAGCTGTTTATGTTGCTTATTTAAATAATTTTTCGTATCTTAGAAGTCGGCAACTACAATACATGCAGTTAAGTAATAATTAGTTTAGTTTTAATTGATCCATTTACTTCCCCTTTGCGAATATTGTAGTTGCTTATTTTTTATAAAAAAATCTCCAAAATAATCTTCTGTGATTTTTGTAAATAAGCTATCTGCTTAAGGTAGTATTTGTGTTATGAAAAGGTGAAAAGTGACTGATTAAAATTCTTTAATATAAATATAAAAGAATTTAAAGGCTCTTAGACATCAATCCGTCAAGACAACATCAATTAAGAGCCTTTGTATAATTCTGATAGCTAATATAATAAAATTACTTAAAAAAATCAGTTTAAATGTCATTTTTTTCGATAAAAACATATATTTATTAAATTACGTGAGGTTTTACCTTAATTTTAGAGGAATATAGTATTTGACTTTTCAGGCAGATTTCTACTTACAAATAATATAAACGTTTTAAAACCTAACAAAAGTCATGTTTTAATTCAAAAATTATACGTTATTTTGAATTGTAATTAGGTATAACCCACACCTAAATTATGCCAGAAAAGGGAGTATATGTAAATATATTCCCTTTTTCTATTAAAAAAACTAACATGTAGTATTTTTTCCTAATTAAAACCCAATTCCTTAAAACCTGAGTTCGTCATAAGAATAAGCTGATACTTCTCATAATCAAAAGTTTAAAAAACACCGTCGTTGCGAATTTTACTTTTTTTAAGTAAAATGTGGCAATCTGACTATCTATAAACAGAATGCTTCAGTCGTGCCTCCTTCGCAAAGACGTATATGATTGATATTCCGGCGTTATAACACTTGCTTATATCGAACTCAGGTTTACATGATGAAAAAATAATATTTTCACCATTTCCTATAAAACTAAAAGAACGCATCATCTGTTTTCAAAACCTAAGGTTTTAACTACCTTTGTACAACTTTATTTATAAGCACATGATATATTCAATGACCGGTTACGGAAAATCCATTTTGCAATTACCTACCAAAAAAATAACCATTGAGCTAAAATCTTTAAACAGTAAAAACCTGGATTTAAATGCAAGAATGCCTTCTATATATAGAGAAAAAGAACTCGCCATTAGGAAAGTACTTGCCGATAAATTAGAGCGTGGTAAAATTGATTTTTCTATATATGTAGAAGCAACTGCTGAAGACACTTCAACACAAATTAATACTCCCGTTGTTAAACAATATATAGAACAATTACGACAAGTAGTTGATGGGGATGACATTGAACTTCTCAAAATGGCAGTTCGTTTCCCTGATGCTTTAAATACAGTACGTGAAGAAATTGATGAAACTGAATGGCATACTATCAATAATGAAATTAATACAGCCATTGAAGATTTAATAAACCATAGATTGGATGAAGGGAAGGTGCTTGAGCAGGATTTTAATAATCGTGTTATTATAATTAGCAATTTGTTAGATCAGGTAGTTGCCATGGACCCTGAACGTATAACCGGCGTTCGTGAGCGTTTGCTTAAAGGCGTTGAAGAATTAAAAGAAAAATATGATGAAAACCGTTTTGAGCAAGAGCTGGTTTATTACATAGAAAAATTTGATATTACCGAAGAAAAAGTGCGTTTAAAAAACCATTTAAACTATTTCATTGAATCCATAAGCTCCCAAGACTCCAACGGAAAAAAACTTGGTTTTATTAGTCAGGAAATGGGTCGTGAAATAAATACTATCGGCTCAAAAAGCAACTATTCACCCATGCAACAATTGGTAGTACAAATGAAAGATGAGCTTGAAAAAATTAAAGAACAATTATTGAACGTGCTTTAATTAGTTTACAGTTTTCAGTAGCAGTTTTCAGCAAAAAGTAAGATGTCAGGTCGAGCGCAGTCGAGACCTTAATAAAAAAATCGTGACAAAAAAAGAAATCATAAAAAAAGGAAAATTACTAGTTTTTTCGGCGCCTTCAGGTTCAGGAAAAACAACTATTGTAAGACATTTGTTAGGCATAGACAATTTAAATTTAGAATTTTCTATTTCTGCCACATCCAGAGGAAAACGAGGCGAAGAAGTTCACGGCAAAGATTATTATTTTCTGTCTTCAAAAGAATTCAAAACCAAAATTAAAAATGACGAATTCCTGGAATGGGAAGAGGTATACCGTGATAATTTTTATGGCACTTTAAAAACGGAAGTGGAACGTATTTGGGCAAAAGGTAAACACGTTATTTTTGATATAGATGTGTCTGGAGGATTACGAATTAAGCGTAAATACCCTGAAGAAACCTTAGCAGTTTTTGTAAAACCCCCTAGTATTGACGAGCTTAAAATCAGACTTAAAAAACGAAAAACAGAGACTGAAGACAAAATAAATATGCGTATTGCCAAAGCCTCAGCAGAATTGGCCACAGCGCCTTTATTTGATGTGATCATTGAAAATCAACATTTAGATAAAGCGCTTCAAGAAGCTGAAGAGTTGGTGAGAAATTTTGTGAATTCATAACACATAAAGATGAAAATTGGATTGTTTTTTGGTTCCTTTAACCCTATTCATATTGGGCATTTGGTTATTGCCAACCATATGGCCGAGTATAGTGATTTAGACCAGGTTTGGTTTGTAGTCACACCGCACAGCCCATTTAAAACCAAAAGCAGTCTGCTTGACAATTACCAACGGCTGGAAATGGTATATAGAGCCACACAAGATTATACCAAGATTAAACCTTGTGATATTGAATTTAACCTGACACAACCCAATTATACAATAAACACACTAGTCCATTTACAAGAAAAATATCCACAATATGAATTTGCCTTAATTATGGGTGAAGACAATTTAAAGAGCTTTCACAAGTGGAAAAATTATGCCCTTATTCTTGAAAATCATGGTATCTATGTGTACCCAAGAGTTTCAGAACATCCCGATAGCTATCGGGATGAAACACAATTTGACAAACATAAAAAAATTCATCATGTAAATGCACCCATTATGGAGCTGTCATCCACATTTATACGCAATGCCATTAAAGAAGGTAAAAATGTGCAGCCCATGTTACCGCAACACGTTTGGGAGTATTTAGACGAGATGAATTTTTATAAATAGACTGTTTTACTTTATAAGAATTTTTGCTAATTTCGTTTGGCTTTTGATATAATCAATTAAAAAAGATCAAATCATTGGCAAACATTTAAAAAAGTCAAACGTGAATTAATTCAAATGCATAATTATAATCTATTAAACTTTTGCTCTTTTCATTTTCTAACCAAGCTTTTTCTTCGTGGCTTTTTTCCATTATTTGAGTAGCATTGCAACCTTTGAATGTGTTTACAATATTATTTAAAGACTCTATTTCTTCGGAACTGAATAATTCTGAATTAAATTCTTTGTGACTAGATTTATAAAAACATTTACCCCAATATCCATTTCCATAATCTTCCACATTCATAAAAATATAATCTTTATTGGCTGCGTAATCAAAAATACCTCCAAATCTTAATGGAACTGGGCCATAATTATGTGCCATATAATTTGACCCACTTATTGAATATGCAGTTTTCTTATAATTATAAAAATCAGAATAAAACAATAATTTATTCATCATTGTTTCGGTAGGATTTATTTTTTCGGCAAAAAACAAAATCATATTTGACATCTTTTCCATATCAGGTTTTCTATAACCTGTATAATTATCAGGCAACCTATTTTCAAATAAAATGTCTACGTATTTTTTATCATCTTTGTTTTCCCGATAATTTTCAATGACAACTTCAATTCTTTTAAGGATTTTTGTTTTCTCTTCATTATTCAAATCATTGTTTAAATCAACTAATAATTTAAAGTTCATAATACTATTTGATACCGTATTAATCAAATTAGCATTTGCTAAACTTGGAACTTCCCCTTTTTCATAATTTCTATAACTATTAGTACCAAAACCCAATATTTTTGACATCATACTTGCTGACAACCCATACGTATTTCTTAATTTAATAATTTGATCGGGAAAAGGAATATTATGTTTATCCCTATATTGATTGTAAACCTGATTTAAATTAAATTCATCCAACTCTGTGGTTGTAAATAATTCTCCACTTTCTGCACAATAATAACTTTTGTGATTATACTCGAATTTTTCTTTTCGAAATTCCAAAATACTTTTTTCAATTCGTAAGGTCATTTCCTTACCTGTGATTGGACTTTTCATAATTCATTTGTTTTTTAGTTTAATCCTTAAGCGGGAATTCCATAGGGAATTCAGCCTTGTGAAAAGAAATGCAAATTGCTTGTTCTGTGATTTTTGAAATAGTCAACTTAATATAAATTTGCTGGCTTTTAATTGTCTTGCCAAAAATCCACATTTCAGTTCCTCCTTCTTGAGTTTCCTCTAAAGGACCTTCGCTATAATCCTCGATTTCTAGATTGAGAATTATTTCTTCACGCATTTTGGCTGTAATACTTAAGTCCGCAAGATTCTGAATACTATTTTTGGGGCGATTGGAGAAGAAAATACCCCATACTTTAATAATCTGTTTCAGTTCTTGTAAAAAAGATTTTACAATTGATTTATCCACCATCTTAACGTGTAAAATTCTGTACAAATATATATTTTTTTTTAACAAAAACACTATAAAGTTGAATTATTAACAAAATATAAACAATTAAACAACTTTAAAGTTAATATAAGTGTTTGCCAACATAAACACATTAATCTCAAAAACCGCTTAAAGCATAACACTTTAAACGGTTCCTAAACTAAATAACCAACCAAACTATTTTTATCCGCGAGTATTCTCTCTTGGGTTTTCTACTTTATTTTTTCTTTCCTTACGCAATTTTTCAGTCTTAACTGTTTCTTGCCCTTTTGCATTTGATGTTTTTAAATATTGAATAAACCCTCTACCAACAAATTCATAAACCGTTTGAGACGTTGGGTGATATAATTCAATCTGTCTATCATTAATAACGCTCAATTCAAAATGTTCATTGCTGAAAAAATCATAATCTAATGTTAAAGTTTTTAGGTACGCATCTCCACTTATATTGCCTACTCCATAGATTCCTGTATAATCCCAGATTAAATTAGACACATTGGTTGCCGGTGCATCTTGTGAGCTTCTAAACTCAGAATCATTCCCGCCAGCTAAAAACTGTAAATAGTTTTCATCATCAAACTCATTGATGGCTCCAAAATTACTGGTATAGGTTTTTTCCCAAGCTTCATATTCCTGCAAGAAATAATGAATATTATCATAAAACACATAATCATAATCAAATCCATTACGTTGATACCCTTTTAAAAAGTACGAGGTATCGTTATTAGGATTGTAAAGTTCAATAGTGTTTGAATTGATTTGATATACATCAAAAGTTTCAAACCCATCAACATCATGGTTCACATCCAAAATCATATTATAGGCATCATAATCACCTACGGCAATTCCAAATCCGTTTCCAGTAGTGCCAATACCCACTAAATTGTTATTAGCATACAGGGTTCCGTTTTTAAATGAAAGCGTAAAAGCTATTTGTAAAAATGGCGTTGTCCCATAACCAACCGTTTCATTAATATCTACATACCATAATTCATATGAACCTAATAATTGGTTTATTGATATAGCTGGTTCAACATAATTATCATTAGCATAATCATCTATAATAACCTCTGTATAACATGAGGTGAAAAGTGTTGCTGATAATGCAAATACTAAGAGTAGTTTTAAAGTTTTCATCTGTTCGTTTTTAAATTATTAATGGTCAGATGTAATTCGCATAGTAAAGATTTCTTTGGTATTGAAATTCCAGTAATGCTCATTTCATAAGCCTAAATTTTATGGTTCTATTAACAAGTATTCAAAACACATGCCAAAAAATTATTTATAATGAAATTAAGAGCCAAACAATCATTTATATTTTGTGTACTTTTGAAGTTATAACCCTTAATTTTTATGAATAATCAATTAAAATATGCTGTTTTTGGTGCCGGAAGTTGGGCTACAGCCATTGTGAAAATGCTTTGTGAAAATTTACCAGAAGTTGGGTGGTATATGCGAAGTGTTTATACCAAAGAGCATTTATTAAGGGAACAGCACAATCCTAATTATTTAAGCTCAGTTGAGTTTCATTTAGACCAGTTAAAATTAAGTAATGATATTAATGAAATGGCAACATATGCTGATGTGTTGATTTTTGTGATTCCTTCTGCCTTTATGCATAGCGAATTGGAAAAACTAACGATAGATATTTCAAATAAAACCATTGTGTCTGCAGTAAAAGGCATTATGCCCGAAACCGGGTTATTGGTAGGAGAACATTTTAATGAATTTTACCATGTGCCTTTTGAAAATATCGCAGTTATTGCCGGCCCTTGTCACGCAGAAGAAGTAGCACTTGAACGTTTATCATACCTTACTATTTCGTGCGCTGATTCTGAAAAAGCTAAAGAAATAGCAAAGCAATTATCATGTGATTATATCAAAACAAAAATCAGTGACGACATTATGGGTACTGAATATGCCGTCATGTTAAAAAATATTTATGCTATTGCAGCCGGCATTGCACATGGTTTGGGTTATGGCGATAATTTTCAAAGTGTCCTTATGAGTAATGCCATACGCGAGATGAAACGTTTCATTAAAAAAATGCATAAAATGAAACGGAACATTAACAATTCGGCGTATTTGGGTGATTTGCTGGTTACGGGTTATTCTGTTTTTTCAAGAAACCGCATGTTTGGGAATATGATAGGTAAAGGTTATACCGTAAAATCGGCCCAAATGGAAATGAGCATGATTGCTGAAGGATATTACGCCACCAAAAACGCCCATTTACTGAATGAAAAAAACAAAAAGAAAACACGTTTACCTATTATTGACGCCGTTTATGAAATTTTATATGAAGGCAAAGACCCTAAAAAAACCTTTAAAAAACTGACTGAGAAGCTGGATTAAAAGTGTAGCCTACATAATAATTTTATTTACTTCTCATTCCCTTTTAAATCAGTTTGACAGATTATGTTCATTATAAAAACTCCTTTAAAATGAGTAAGGTTTCATTTTAAAGGATTAAAGATGAAATCGGATTAATTCTTTTGTTTTATCATTGTCAAAACCATTTTAAATTTTTCCACAGCTTTTAATGCGTGTGGAATATTTGCAGGCATAATAATGGTTTCATTTGCTTCAAGAATATTTGAAACGCCATTAATAATAATATCGGCTTTCCCATCAACTATATATACAACGGCATCAAAAGGAGTTGTGTGTTCACTTAAGCCTTCTCCTTTATCGAAAGCAAATAAGGAGATATTCCCATTTTCCTTTTTTAATATATGCTTACTAACCACAGCTTTATCATTATAACTGATGCTGTTATTAAAAGAGAATTTCACTCCTTTTTCAAATTCATTACTTGCCATTTTATTAGGTTTTATTTTTCATTAATGTTACTTCACCAAAATACCTTTCACACTCATTAAAGGAATAGTCTGTAATGCTTTTGTGTTAATGGTGTTCTTTCTAAATAAGAACGTTTTATCATACATTTTATTTCCTTCAAAAAAAGTGACTTTAAACTCATTGTTGAGTTTTAAAACATCTTCTTGCATCAACTCTATTTTAGCATAACTTTTCGCCGGAAGTTTTTCTAGTTTATGACGCATGGTTGAGGTGATCTTATCTTCTGTATATCCTTTTGAAACAATTAAAACCATTTCTAGATCTGAGGTTTTATCATTGATGATATAAGCATTCCAATCATTGGTTTTGTAGATATCATTATACTCATTAACAACTGACATAAAAACGTTTTCTGCTTTTGGAATAGATATATCTTTTTTCACAATATTCTTATATTATCTAAACTTCAAAAATACAGATTTTTAATGAATACGAAACATTAAGCAAAATCCAGATTAAGTACAAAAAAACCATTAAATTAGTACGCTTAAGTATTATTACGTTTTTCAACCTGATACCTCAATTGTTTTTTTAAAAAATAAAATGTAATCCCTTATGGATGATCAAAAAGTAAATGATTTACAAAACAAACTTGACCTCCTTTTAAAAAAACAAGAATCATTTTCAAAAGAGGTTATTGAATTACAGAAAGAATTAAACCAATTAAAAGCTTCTGGTAATTCTCCTCAAAATGAAAAAGAGTCAATTGAAGAATCTACCCCAATTTCTGAAACACCAAAGGGTTTTTATAGAGACATTAATCACAGAGGCATTGGAGGGGTTTGTTCTGGATTAGGTCATTATTTTGGAATTAACAGATATTTTGTGCGTTTGTTATGGGTCATTTTAACGCTATTTTTTGGCATTGGCTTTTTCCTTTACATTATCCTTTGGATTGCCGTTCCAAAAACCAAAAAAGAAATATCCTATCAAAAACCTGTTCAATCAAAATCAAATGAACCACCAAAACAGGAAACAACATCACAACCTGTTCAAAAATCTATAAAAATAAGCAACGAACTGGAAAAGTTCATAGGAGAAAACCTGATTAATAAAATAGGGATTGCCATTTTAATTATTGGTGTTGCTATTGGTGCCAAATATTCCATTGAAAATGATTTAATAAGTCCGCTTACCAGAATAATACTAGGTTATTTAGTTGGATTGGGGTTATTAGGTGTATCTATGAAATTAAAAACCAGATATGAAAACTTTAGTGCCGTTTTGGTAGGTGGCGCTCTGGCTATCTTTTATTTTCTCACCTATGCAGCTTATGATTATTATGAGCTCATTCCGCAGTTATTAACCTTTGCCCTTATGTTTATATTTACCGTTTTCACTGTTTTTGTGGCGTTACAATATAACAAGCAACTTATTGCGCATATTGGTTTGGTTGGCGCTTATGCGGTGCCTTCTTTACTAAGTGATGGTTCAGGTCATGCAGAAGTTCTTTTTAGTTATGTTGCTATCATAAATATTGGCATTTTGGTGCTGGCCTTTAAAAAATACTGGAAACCCTTAAATTATGTTTCATTTGCGTTAACCTGGCTCATATTCTTTTCATGGCATGCATCCAATTACGAAAGCTCTGTTGATTTTATCATGGCACTTACTTTTGCAAGTGTGTTTTTTATCATCTTCTACATTAGTTTTCTAGCGTATAAACTTATTAAAAAGGAGCCATTTGAAAGGACTGATATATTGCTTTTACTCGCCAATTCATTTGTGTTTTATGGTCTTGGTTACAGTATTTTAAATGACCATGAAACGGGCAGTCAATTATTAGGGTTATTTACCATTTGTAATGCCATTTTGCATTTTATTGTTAGTGTTGTTATTTACAGACTAAAATTGGCCGATAAAAACTTATTCTATCTGGTTGCCGGATTGGTGTTGGTGTTTATTACCATAGCAATCCCTGTTCAGTTAGACGGAAATTGGGTAACTTTATTATGGGTTGGTGAAGCGGCTTTACTGTTTTGGATTGGCAGGACTAAAAATATAGCAGTGTATGAATCTCTTTCCTACCCATTAATGGCGCTTGCAACTTTAAGTCTGTACCAAGATTGGATTGGTGGATATTTTGATGACTATTTATATGATGGTGCAAGTGAAATGGTGCCCCTTTTAAATATTCAATTTTTAAGTTCCATTTTATTTATAGCTGCTTTTGGGTTTATATATTTTATACATAATAACAAGACGTTTGTGTCTCCAATCAGTCCAAAAAACGATTTACTTAAAATAGTATCCTTTGTAATTCCTGCCATCATTATAACAACTGTTTATTTTAGTTTTTTATTGGAAATAGAGCATTACTTCCAAAGTCTTTTTAAAGAATCAGAATTAATTGTCAATGATTATCCCACTTATGATTATGATATTCTAACTTTTAAAAGCATTTGGCTCATCATATATTCCATGGTATTTGTATCCATATTATCATTCATAAACATTAAAAAAATTAAGAACAAAACCTTGGGTTACATAAATATTGGACTTAATATTTTTGCGGTTTTCATGTTTCTAACTTTGGGATTATACGCGCTTAGTGAATTACGTGAAAGCTATCTTAATCAACCCATTACAGAATATTATAACGTAGGATTCTTTAATATTGCTGTACGTTATATTTCCTACTTGTTTTTAGCAATAACTCTATATGTAACCTTTAAATATATACGCGAAGCATTTATGAAAATTAATAATACCATTAATTTCAATATCTTATTTTACATAGCTATTTTATGGATTGTTAGCAGTGAACTCATTAATATATTAGACTTATCAGGATCCACACAATCCTATAAATTAGGTTTAAGCATTCTTTGGGGTGTTTATTCATTAGCATTAATTGCCTTAGGCATTTGGAAAAAACAAAAACATATACGCATAACCGCCATTGTTTTATTTTCAATTACTTTATTAAAACTGTTTTTTTATGATATTTCAAATTTAGGAACGCTTTCAAAAACCATTGTATTTGTATCTTTAGGTATATTGTTATTAATCATTTCCTTTTTGTATAATAAATTTAAACACAACATATCAGATGCTGCTGAAGGCTAAAATTTTTACCTTTTTTCTTTTATTACTCTTTGTATCGTCCTTTGGGCAGATGCAGAAATATCATTATAAACGAGAATTATACGGTCATACTCAAACATGGCAAAAATTAATTTTACCAAATGATCTATTTGAAAAACTTTCACCTGATTTATCTGATATTCGCATTTTTGGGATTACAGATACTAATGACACGATAGAAGCGCCTTATTTAATGCAAATTAAGAGCGAAAAAAAAGTGGCCACATATTATAATTACAAAATCCTCAATATATCACAGAATGAAAAAGGGTATTATTTTACCATTGAAATCCCAGATAAAGAGCCCATAAATCAATTACAATTAGATTTTAAACAGTTTAATTTTGATTGGAGAATTTCTTTGGAAGGCAGCCAGAATCAACAAGAATGGTTTGCAATTGTTGATGATTACCGGATATTATCCATAAAAAACGCACAAACCTTTTACCAATTTACCAGTGTTAATTTTGCTGATTCCAATTATCGTTTTTTCAGATTACTTATCAAAAGCAAAGAAAAACCCGATATAAAAACCGTTTCTGTAAGTGACACCAAGTTTATTAATGGTATTTATAATGGTTATGATATAAAAACCTTAACGGTAAGTAAAAATAAGCAACAACAAAGTACAGACATTGATATTGAATTGTATAAAAAAGTTCCCGTGAGCTACATCAAACTAAAGGTAAATGCTTCCTTTGATTATTATCGTCCGATTACGCTACAATATATTTTAGATAGTATAAAAACCAAAAAAGGCTATTTGTACAATTACAGAACATTAACAGAAGGTACTCTAAACTCTGTTGAAAACAACGAGTTCAAATTTGAAAATACGGTTGCTAAAAAAATAAAAATCAGTATCAAGAACCAAGACAATCAACCGCTAACTATAAATAATGTCATTGTAAAAGGGAATGTTTATGAATTGGCTGTACGTTTTACGCAACCTGCCGCCTACTTTTTGACCTACGGAAATCCATTCGTGTATAGCCCGAATTATGATATAGAACGCTTTATATCAGAAGAACCTGAAACCATGCCCGCTTTGACTTTGGGTCCAGAACAAGTTATTGAAAAGGCGGAAAAATCCAGCAGGCTTCCATTATTTGAAAACAAAATATGGCTTTACGGAATCATCATTGTTATGATACTACTTTTAGGTTGGTTTTCATTAAAGATGATGAAAGCTAAATAGAAATTGACTTTGGTTTAGAAAGATTAATTGACTTTGCAATAAAAATTTACTGCCTTCGTTTAAATGAACGGTTTTAAATCGTCATATCTTTTTTGAAAATGATAAAAAAAACACCTCACGGTGTTTGAAGTGTTTTTATGAATGAATTTAATTCTTTGAGTGTACAGGAACCTTGTTCCATTTTTGAGCAAGTTTACTAAGGTTTGCCTTTTGTAAATCATCTGGAGTCATTGCAATTTTAAAATCACAAGTTGAATTAAAATTCAAAAACCAAGGTTCAGAAATAGATGGTATTTGTGAAGCATCACGCACTTCAACTACCATTACAGCTCCCCTACCACCATTTTGATTGGTAAAATAAATGCTTTCAGGTTTAATTTCGTTAATTATTCTCCCAATGGTTTCACCTGCAGTACCATCCTTTACTTTTGAGTTAAAAGGCTCAATAGGAAGAACAATGTTTACTAACATTTTCATAATTAAGAATTTAAAGGTTGTATTAAAAATACAAAAGATTAAACCTTAATTTATATTTATTATAAATACTTTAACAATAAAAAATGCTGAAGTTAATTTATAAAGCAGACTTAAACTGCTCTAAAAAACGCACATCATTTTCACTTAATAACCTAATATCACTAATTTGGTGAAGCAATAAGGCTATTCTGTCAATGCCCATTCCAAAGGCAAAACCAGAGTATTCCTTTGAATCAATTCCGCAGTTTTCAAGTACATTCGGATCTACCATACCACAACCCATAATTTCCAACCAACCAGTGCCTTTGGTCATTTTATAATCGGTTTCAGTCTCCAATCCCCAATACACATCCACCTCAGCACTTGGTTCTGTAAACGGAAAATACGATGGGCGCAAGCGTATTTTAGACTTCCCAAACATTTCAGTAGTGAAGTATTGAAGCGTTTGTTTAAGGTCGGCAAAACTAACGTCTTTATCAATATACAAGCCTTCCACCTGATGGAAAAAACAGTGTGACCGTGCCGAAATAGCTTCGTTTCTAAAAACCCGCCCAGGAGAAATGGTCCGAATGGGTGGTTTATTATTTTCCATATAACGTACTTGAACCGAACTGGTGTGTGTACGCAATAATATATCAGGATTGGTTTGAATAAAAAAAGTGTCCTGCATATCGCGTGCCGGATGATATTCGGATAAGTTTAATGCGGTAAAATTGTGCCAGTCATCTTCCATTTCCGGACCTTCACTCACATTAAAACCTATGCGGGAAAAAATATCAATAATTTGATTTTTTACAATTGAAATAGGATGACGTGCGCCTATTTGTATGGGCTCCCCAGGACGTGATAAATCACCGAAAACACCTTTGACTTCTTCTTTGCTTTCAAGTTCAGCTTTTAAGGCATTCACCTTATCTTCTGCTGTTTTTTTAAGTTTATTAATCACCTGACCAAATTCCTTTTTCTGGTCATTAGCAACATTTTTAAACTCGGCAAAATAGTCATTCAATAACCCTTTTTTTCCTAAATATTTTATACGGAATGCTTCAACCTCTTCTTTTGATTGTGCTGTAAACGCTTCGGCTTCCGCTATAAGTTCTTTTATCTTATCTATCATAACATCCTTAAAATGATGGCAAATTTAATGAAAATATCGTCATTACGAAGAGGAAACGACGAAGTAATCTGTTAAGAAGAATTCCAATTGCCACAGTAAATTAATAATTTACTTCGCAATGCCGTAAAAAAATTGGTTTGCGTTAGGGATTGAGCCATTGTTGGAGCTCTCCCAATTTTTCATTGGGAAGCGACTTGCGAAAGCCCGACCCTTGTGGTAACGCCCAAAAATTAATTGATATACTCAGTTTCAATAAAGTAGTTGACTATGGCTTCTTTCATTAAAACGCTTTGCTCTCCAGCTTTAAGAAAAGGCAATTCTTCTTTGGCTTTATAATGAGGCCAGCCTTCATCATCTACAAATTCAAGTTCATAATAACCATAAGGCAGCAGTAATTTACAAATGGCAATATGCATTAAATCAAGCTTTTGGTCCTTTTTAAACGTTCGGTCTAATTGCCCCAATTCTTGAACACCAATTAAATAAATAATGGCATCCAGATCTAAATTATCTCCATCTGCAAATTGATTGGATAACTTTTTAGTTACCAATTCCCATCGTTGTTTCAATTGTTCGTCTCTTGCCATATAAATTTTAAAAATGTAAAGTTACAAAGTAGATTGGTATCAAAGTTTTATATTTGTTATAAATCTACATATTTTGAGTATTTTAGATATTGCCTTATTAATCCTGCTTGTTTTAGGATTTGTCCGTGGTTTTACCCGTGGTTTTTTCGTTGAATTATCATCGTTGGTGGCTTTAATAGCAGGCGTATATGGTGCCTTTCATTTTAGCAATTTTGCCGCATCTTTTTTAAAAGAACGTGTAAGTTGGAATGAAAACACGGTTAATATTGCCGCTTTCGCCATAACCTTTATAATTATTGTTTTAGCCATTTCCTTAGCTGGTAAAGCTTTGACTAAAATAGCGGATTTTGCTATGTTAGGCCTTTTAAACAAACTTCTGGGTGCTCTTTTTGGTGGTTTAAAAGCAGCCTTAATACTAAGTGTCATTTTGATAGTGATAGCGGAAATGAACGCCAACATTCCTTTTGTGAAATCACAAGATCAACAGGAATCAGTGCTATATTATCCGATAAAATCATTAATTCCGGCCTTATTCCCAAATGTTATTGTTAACGGAAAGCCATTAGGTGAAGAACCAATACAAGACCCTTTAAACGAAGTGATTTAATTAATCCAGATGATAAATTTCCATGATATTACTTAAAATAGTGTCAAAATCTATCTTTAAATCTATAAGGTTTCCTGTGTGAATATCAAAAACCCATCCGTGAACTTTTAATGCTCTATCTCGATACGCTTTTTGAACTGCAGCCGTTTTAATAAGGTTTACACATTGCTCTTGTACATTTAGCTCAACCAATCGGTCATATTTGTCGTCTTCATTAGTGATGGCATTAAGCTTATTTTTATGAAGTCGATAAACATCTCTTATGTTACGCAACCAAGGGTTTAAAATACCCAAATCTGCCGATTGCATCGCTGCTTTAACACCCCCACAAGAATAATGTCCACAAACAACTACATGATTTACTTTTAAGTGAACAACGGCATATTCAATAACCGACATGACATTTAAGTCTGTACCGGTTACCATGTTGGCAATATTGCGATGCACAAAGGCTTCCCCAGGACCTAACCCCATTAATTCTTCTGCGGAAACCCTACTATCAGAACAGCCAATAAATAAAAGCTCAGGGTTTTGACCTTTGCCTAATTCTTCAAAAAAATCCGGATCTAAAGCAAGTTTTTCTTTAATCCACTTTTGGTTGTTTTCAAAAACTCTAACTAAATCCATATAGTTTGATTAATTCGAGTTAAAGATAATTCAAATTAATTAAAGTTCTTTGATATCTACATTTTGAATCCACCCCGTTTTACCATCAGAAAGTTTTATTTTTTTCCATTGGTTTATGGTATCAAGAATTTGAACTTTAGTACCTTGGTGCAACCTGAACACCTCTGAACTTCTATTGTTAGGTTCACTTTTGATAACCGTTTCCTGAGCAAAAACAATAGCAGATTTATCCTTTAAATGTATATTATATTTATGAAAGGCTACAACTAAAGAAATTACAGCTATAAACAAAAACAAATTACTGCTTATAAATGCCAATCGTTTTTTAGTAGTAGAATAGGTAAAATAGTAAACCAAAAATAACAACACAAAAATAATAACACTTAAAACAGCCAATTTCGCCCAATTATCAAAACTCATAATATCAGTAAAGTTTTTCACTAGCTTTGAAAAACCGGCTTGCGGAATCACATCAATGGCATCAAGGGTCATGTTTTTAGCATACGCCAAATTGTTCTTAACATCTTGATCATCCGGTGCCAATTGAAGTGCCTTTTCATAATAATAAATACTTGGGGCAATGTTATTTAGTTTGTAATGTGCGTTGGCTAAATTAAAATATAGCTCTTCCGAATGGTGTTTGGTTTTTAAAATAGCATTATACTTTTCTATGGCTTGTGCATATTTTCCATCATTATAAAGAGCATTACCTTGTTCAAATAATAAGTCATTTTGAGCAAACGTTACCGTGCTAAACAAAACCAGGAGTATATATAAAATATTTTTCATATTAACTTGCTTGTTTATCAATTAAAGAAATGGTTTTTGCGGCCTTATCATAGTCTTGCTGCATGGTTACAATGGTGATAGGGGTATATCTGGCCAGTTCACAACTTTCCAAAATACTTATAAAATCTGAAATGGTTTGTGCTTCAACCTTTCGCTCAACTAATAAATTCTTGATAATATCTTTACTAAAATCACTGGATTCTATATGTAACTTTGCTTTTAAATAATTATGCAACGCTTTTTCAAGAGCAATGTAAAAAGCTTCTTTTTTGCCTAATGCCTTTTTAGCGTGACGTAAATATTTTTTAGCCAATTTATCAGCAGTTCTAATTCTGTTTCCAAAAACATCGGCGTCACGATCGGCCTTTTTCTTTCTAATCACAAAAGCAAGTGGTATGGCTAAAAAGGGTAATAATAAAGCGCTCCAAAACAATTTTGTTTGAAAGAAATATGATGGTGTGATGGAGGTGAAATTTGATTTTGTTTTTATAAACGCAAACTGATTACTGTTTAAAACAACAGGTTGTTTTGAATTGTTGGCAATGACATTAGTACTTGCATTCCCGATATTTTGTGGGCCTTCCAACACATCAATAACCATTTCATTAGATGACAATCGTTTATAGGTTTCAGTTTTTAAATCGAAATATGAAAAAGAGATACTTGGTATTGGGTAATTGCCTTTAAACTGGGGCACTACAGTATAGGTATCTGAAACAGTACCTTGCATACCATCAAGATTTGTTTGAACATTCTCACTATGCTCTGGCTCATAAACTTCCAATGAACTTGGCAATGATATTTTAGGAAGTTTAATCAGTTTTAAATTTCCGTTTCCACTAACTTCAACTTTTGCCTGTAATGATTCTGAGGCCTTCAATTCTGTTTTAGACATAGACACATTAAATTTAAAATCGCCAACAGCTCCTGAAAAATCTGCCGGTTTACCAATCTCTGGCAAAGGTTTTACATTAATTGTTTTGTTACCAGCAGACACTGTTCTATGTGCCTGTGCCATTAATTGTCTTCCAAAAATATCACGCCTATTGGTTGGCACTTGAACTGAAATATCCAGACTTAAAGGCTCAATATTTAGTTTTCCTGTTTTTTGAGGGTATAAAACTGTTTTTCGCAATACCAAAAATCGATAATCTTGTCCGTCATAAATACCCGTTTGCACTTTTTGATTTTTCATATCTATATTCTGACTCCAAAAATCATTATATCTAGGACTATCGGTTTCTTGCCAGTTATCAACACCAGTATTTGGGGAAACGTATAGTTTGTAAACTACGGTAATTGCTTCATTTAAATAGGGATCAGTTTTTGAAATTTCAGCCACCAAATGAATGTTCTCTGAGGCCAAATAATCTGGGTCATTAGGATCTTTTGGTATATCCACTGCTGATGTGACTTCTATTTTTAATGGCGAAGTTTTATAGGTTTCACCATCAATGGTAATAGTTGCCTGATCCAGCATAAAATTACCCTGTTTTTTGGGTGCCAAAAAATAACTATAGGTTTTGGTATAGGAGCGTACACCATTGATCCATGAATTGCTTACGGATTGATTGGGACCGCCAACCACCATAAAATTGCTAAAATCCGGTGGGTTAAAATGGTCTCCATCTTGATTCATTTCAAAATCAACACGCAGGCGTTCATTTACTCCAAGTTTATTTTTGCTAACCTTAGCTTCAAATTTTACTTGAGCAGACGTTATACTTGAAGCAAGCAAAATTAAAATTATTGATATGTGTTTTATAAACTTCATAATAATTAACGAATAACGATTAACGATTTTTGATGTTAGAGTTATTGTTTTTTGATGTTTTTATACTAGCAACAAAGATGGATATTAATTGGTTGTTTTCATCTAAAGCTTTTTCTATTTTATCTTTATTCCCATTATATAACTTAGCTCTATTTATAAACTTCATAATAATTAACGAATAACGATTAACGATTTTTGATGTTAGAG
>CAXBJF010000013.1:0-95160 GCA_963976005.1 uncultured Flavobacteriales bacterium
GAATAAAACTGAAAAGGCTTTATCCGTCATATGAAGATTGACATGACACTAGATAAACACTGCCAAAAGCAAATAAAACCGGATATAAGCCTAAGGTGTAATAGCTTTTCGCTCGGCTTATTGTAAATAATATCATAACGATAATGAATGTCCATATAATAAACCTATAAGGTTTAAATGGTTTATAAAATATCAATGCCCAAAATGCAGCTACAGTTGGGATTCCAATTACGCCAAACTTAACCTGGTCAAACAAAAAATCTATCCGATTCACATTTATTAACTGGCTTTCTTTTAGAGCCCTCATATGGTGTATTACGGGAAAGTGATTTGTGATTTGCCAAATAATATTGGGTAGAAAGAGCAACAAAGACAAGCCTATGGCATAATAAAGAGATTTCTCAGAAAACACACTTCTTTGTTTGGTTAACAAAAGCCCAAAAGCTAATCCAATAATTACAAACACGATTGTGTATTTATTAAATAATCCTAAAGCAGTTATTACTGCCAATAAGAAAAGCCATTTTACCTGGTGATTTCTTAGGTATTTTATAAAAAAATAGAATATGATGGTCCACGCAAGAATGTCAAACGAATTAGGTTGAAATAGAACATTCAATCGGGTATATACTGAAAAAACAAGAAGAATGGAAGTCAATATTTTTGCCGGAAGTTTGCCACCCAACTCTTCAGCTATTAACCACCCAAATACAACAGTTGCAGCCCCGAAAAGTGCAGGAATCAGCCTAACCCAAAATAAACCACCTCCAAATAAATAGATTAAACTTGCCATCCATGATGTAAATGGAGGGACTGAAATGTATCCAGCAGCAGGATGAAATGCCTGATCAAGGTGCAAAAACTCATCCCTGTGCAATTCATAAATCGGATTTACAAGGACAAACTGTAAAATCAACTTTATTGCTATTAATACTAATAATATCCAATATCGGTTTAAAAATAATTTGAGTTGTTGTGAATTCATTTTTAAATGATTAAATGATATTAAAATAATTTCAACAAACTATAAGCTAAGTTAGGTTTTTTAAATTTTAGAGTCAATATGTATAGGGGAGTAATTTTAATCGAAACATAGCGGTGATTGTAAAGTAATTTGTTTTTTACATTAATTTTTTTTAAATAAATTAGATTTTTCAATTATTCTTGATTGTATTCGTGCCAGCTTATTAAACCAGGGCATTTTCAAAATTGGAATCGGCACAAAAAATAGCTGATATTCTAGACTGATTGACTATTTGCACCATATCATCAACTGTCATTCCTTGCTCAATATTAAATATATTAACATCTGTAGTTTGCTCTTTATTTACTACATGTTCCAGTAAATTACCCTCTTTTACAGTAATAGAAGTTTTCTTGGGAAATCTGATCATGGTGTGCAAATCTTCTATATCAGAATCAGAAAAATGTAGTTGCGCATTGTTATTAAGGATATTCACATTAATAGTCCCTTCCCAATTGCGGCGAATCAACAAAGAAACCAAGGTAGATAAGTCATTGTTCTTAATGTTAAACTTTTCTTTCCAGTCTACCGGTATATTAGTCATCCATAAATTGATGCTTTTTTCGATGGCTAAACTTGCAGTGGAAAAGGGGATGTAAATAATTAAACCAAAATTATTCTTTTTACTATCTACTATAAGTTTATCATAATATGATAAGTTTGAAGTTGATGAGTCAATACTTGCAAAAATGGTATTTGGTTTAAAAAATGCAGCGTTTAATGATTGCATGCTTACTTTTACAGTGGTATTAAAATCGGAATTATCAATAAATGTATATGAAACTGACATTTCACTTTCTCTAAATTTTTCTACTGCATTTTTAAGAAAGTTTTCCAGATTTTTCTGTTCTATTTCATTTTCATTTCGCATTGCCAATATTTTAATAGAACCTTTCGGATAAATAATGGAATGTATAAGTTTAAAAGAACTTCTGAGTTCTTTTGGGATGGTTACAGGCATGAGTAGATCTGGACGCCATGACCTTACTTCTTTTTCTTGCCGCAGGCTATTTGTTTTTTTTGTTGCCCATTCCGCCAAAGCCGTAAAAAGTCCGCTACGTGAATCTCCAGCAGCAGATTTGATGTTCATTTTCACTAGGTACAAATAGAAAATCACTATAAATATTAAGGAAAATAAAGCGATTATTACGTTCAATACAAACATAATGGCAATGGAGCCCAACGCACCAATAGCTGGAACAATAATTGGGATTTTTAGGGTGGGCCTGTAGCTGGGTAACCCTAATGTTTGTTCTACAAGGGCAACCACATTCACCATGGCATATGTTATCATAAAAAACATGGTAAGGATAGGTGCAATAGTATTTAAATTACGGAGTGAAATACCAACTAGAACAATTAAAGCGGTAATGAACATGGCATTTACGGGTTCGCCACGTTTTGAGAGTTTTGCTAAGGTTGTACTTTTGGGTAAAATATTCTTTTCTCCCAAAGCAAGCAATATTCTTGGAGCGCCAACAAACGAGCCAAGGGCTGATGAAAGCGTTGCACCTAATAGACCCGCTAAAACAATTGGTCCGTATAGTGCCTTGTCAATAAACACATTATAATTTTCAACCAAGTCATGTGGTATTGCAATAACTGCGGCAACAAATATTAGACTTACATAAATGATGGTTGTAATAATTACCGATGAAATTGTTCCAACGGGAATGCTTTTTCGGGGATTGGTTAAGTCACCCGACATATTAGCCCCTGCCATGACTCCTGTTACTGCCGGAAAAAAGACTGCAAAGACCGTCCAAAACGATGAACCCTTGAAATTGTTTTCAACTGACCCCGGATATTTCCCAAACCATTCAAAGTTAAAATTCAAATCGTTAACAAATAATGCTCCATAAATAGAAACTAAGGATAAAACAATAACTCCTAGAATGACATACTGAATCTTAAATGCAAAACTGGTACTTATAAACGCAATGGTCATGACGAGCGCGAAAATACTTAAGTCGAGAATAAATGGATTAACATCGGGGGTAAGAGTTTGTAACCCTTCACGAAATCCAAAAATATACATGGCAACTGCAATTGCCTGAGCAAAGTAAAAAGGAATGCCTATGGCTCCCCCAATTTCCAACCCAAGAGATTGAGAGATCAAACTAAAGGCACCACCACTACCAATCCTTACATTTGTTGTGATTGAAGATAAGCTAAGGGCTGTTGTAAGAGTGATGGCAACAGACAGTAAAACAATGGCTACAGCGCCTATTACTCCTGCATTACCCACAACCCATGGTTGGCGGATATATAAAATGACTCCTAAAATTGTTAGGGTTGTTGGTGTAAAAACGCCAGCAAAAGTTCCAAACGTCTTCTTAATCATTTTCCTTGTGTCTAAAATATTATTTCAAAAATATTCTACTACAAGTTAATAAATTTTATACGATTTTCTTTCTTCTCGTATAAATACTAACTTGATATAAGTCATTTTAAACGATTGATATCCATGAATACTGAAACAAGTACCATACAGTAAGTCATATCATGTTTTTTAAATTCTAAAAGCCTGAGCGCTTGTGGGTCATTATAAACAAACTGACTATCATACCGAAGTAACCAGTTACTTTTAAAATCTGTTTATTTGGAATTTTAGCTAAAAGGATTACTCAACTTATAATCTACTTTTTATCTTTTTTGTAAAGCGGAATTAAATAAGAAATACTGTAACCATATCCGACTCCAATACCGCTACTGTCATAGGTTTTATTAAATCCTGGAATATAGATATTCTGAAAATTTGTTGGTACAGTTTCATTTACCAAGCCTTTAAGTTGTACGTTAAGACCCAGATAAAGGTTATTAAACAATTGTGCTTTTATACCAATAATAAGTTCTACCCAAATGGCCGATAAACCAGTAAATTTTTGCAATTCAGTTGATGAGAACTGAGGTTGCCAATATTGGTTGGTATTATAGACGGTAAAGTCATTGATATTTTGACTAAAAGAGCTGGCACCAATTCTGAATCCCGAATAAATCATGTTATCCATATTCAGCCAGTTTTTATACATGTTATAATCAATACCCGCCTTTAAATAGGTGCCTTTGGAAGTCACATTTAAATAATCATTGGTTGTTGTTTTGTTTTCAATTCCTAGTTCCCCAGCAATATATAGGGCTTTTTTAATTCTGAAATCGGCATTCACTTCAAAGCCCGTATAATTATCATCCGCATAAGAGCGTATTAGTTTCCCAACATCACCACCAACCCGAAGTCCGTATTTAAGTTTTATTTTTAAGGAATCATTTACGGTGCTTATCAGGCTATCATTTTGTGCATTAACAGAAACACACATTAGCATCACCGTAATGATGCTAAAAAAATAGATTGAAATGTGCTGCTGTTTCATTTTCTACAGATTGATTATCGTTTACAGGTTGTATAAATTGTATCCAGTTATTGCCATCATTTTCTAAAGTTATGGTCACATTTTCAAAAATGGTTTTATAGCCGCATGCCCGGGATACAAAGATTTCTTGAGTGTTATAATTTATGGTAATGATGTCTTCATTTCCTCCAATAACATCATCATTAGGATCATCAGGTGTGTTATTGTCATTATAGGTATATTCTTTATGAAGTTTATATTGAGTAGATATGGCATCTGTTTTTAATGGTAAAATAATAGAATCTGTGGTTACCACATTAAAATTGGTCAACACATTGTCATTGCCAACTCCCTGAATTCTTAATCCGGAAACATTTTTTTTGCTTTCCTGATTTGATATATCGTACAGTCTGATAATTAAACTTGGTGTAGTTGGGGTGCTTTCAGGACAAATATCATCGGGTTCACAGCTTAACGAAACAATCGTTATCAATATGAATAATATGCCTAAACCATTAAACTGTTTCATTTGTTTTTAATTCTTCTCAATTAATTAGTTAAACCAGATCGTTTTTCCAAAAGTACAACATTTTCAACATGAAAAGTTTGAGGAAACATATCAACGGCTTGAACCTTTGTTACTTTATATAAGCTGTCCATTAAAGCTAAATCCCTTGCTTGCGTGGCACTGTTACAACTTACATACACTACTTTTTCAGGGGCTATATTTAATATTTGTTGTACCACATCTTTATGCATGCCATCACGTGGCGGATCGGTAACGATAACATCTGGCTGCCCATGTTTTGCTATGAAACTATTATTAAAAACATGCTTCATATCACCCACAAAGAATTCAACGTTTTGTATGTTATTTAATTGTGCGTTTTCTTTAGCCGCCATAATGGCATCAGGTACTGCTTCCACACCAATCACTTTTTTGGCTTGTTTTGCCACAAATTGGGCTATGGTTCCAGCGCCTGTGTATAAGTCATACACTAATTCTTCACCTGTTAAACCGGCAAAATCTCTTGCTATTTTGTAAAGTTCATAGGCTTGGTCTGAATTGGTTTGATAAAAAGATTTAGCATTTATTTTAAACTTCAAACTTTCCATTTCTTCAAAAATATGGTCGTCTCCTTTATAGCAAATCACTTCTTGATCATAAATGGTATCATTGGCTTTTTCGTTTATAACAAATTGTAATGATGTTATTTGCGGGAAACTTTCTGCAATAAAATTTAATAGTAATTCCCTATTTGGTTTATCTTCTTTAAAAAACTGAATCATTACCATAAGGTCGCCAGTAGTTGATGTGCGAATCATCATGGTGCGTAAAAATCCGGTTTGGTTTCGTGTATTAAAAAATTCTAAATTGTTTTCAATCGCAAATGTTTTAACAGCATTTCTTATGGCGTTTGATGGATCTTCCTGCAGGTGGCACATTTTAATGTCTAAAATTTTATCCCACATACCAGGAATATGAAATCCTAACGCATTTTTATCACCCAGATCTTTATCAGATTGTATTTCTTCTACAGTAAGCCAGCGGGCATCACTAAATGAAAACTCCATTTTATTTCTATAAAAATATTGCTTTTCACTGCCTAGTATTGGAGTCACTTCAGGTAGTTCAATGTGTCCAATTCTGGTTAAATTATTAACCACTTCATTTTGTTTGTAAGATAGCTGATGGGCATACCCCATATCTTGCCATTTGCAACCACCACAAACACCAAAATGCTCACAAGCAGGTTGTGTTCTCTTATCTGAAAGTTTATGAAAATGAATAGCTTTCCCTTCATAATATGCCTTTCGCATTTTAAAGGTTTGCACATCAACGACGTCACCAGGAACGGCATTTGGTAAAAAAATGACTTTACCATCTGGTGCTTTTGCTATGGTTTTGCCTTTAGATCCAGCATCCATAACTTCAATATTTGTAAAAATTTGTTTTTTGTTTCTTCTTGACATGGTGCAAAAATAATAATAGCACTAAATAAATATCATTTTATTTACATTAACTTTAATAGATTTTGATTTTATTAGGAAGAGATTCCAATTTTGATGAAAATAAAATGAACCTTTTTAGTTTTTTGATGTCTTTAATATATGAACTCATCTTGACTTTTTATAATTGGCTGCAAAATCAACATTTTGCCCTCATATTTTGTCTTTTTCTTACTTCTTAACCCTGCTATGAAGTGCAAAAAAGTCTTCATCTGAGCACAAAAGCCTAATTTTTCGCTTCAATGAAAAAAGTCAAGATGAGTTCTATAAGTTGTTCTTATAAGAATGAAAAAAAACCCAATATTATCCGATAGTCAATTAGTTTTAAATTATCAATCTGGAAATAAGGATGCTTTGATATTATTGGTAAAAAAGTGGCATAAACAATTTTGTAACAAGGCTTTTTGGATAGTTAAAGATGCCGAAGTGGCTAAGGATATTGCGCAGGATTGTTGGAGCATCATTATCCCTAAATTACATGATTTAAAGGACACAAATAGTTTTGGAAGTTGGGCGTTACGCATTGTATACACAAAATCTTTAGACCATATAAATGAAAATAATAAAAAGCGTTTAAGCCTAGAATCTTATAAAAAGGAGCAACAAATAATTGATAATAATGAAGAAGTTAAATTGGCTGCTCAAAAAGACATCTTAAATCAAATTAAATTACTTCCACCAAACCAACAACTAGTCATTCGATTATTTTACTTAGAAAATTATTCCTTAAAGGAAATTAGTAAACAATTGAATGTATCTATAGGAACAACTAAATCCAGATTATTTACTGCTAGAGAAAAATTAAAACAATCTTTAAAAAATAAAACTCATGAAAACTAATATGGAAGACATTGACAAATTAATTAAAGAGACATTAACCCAAGAAGAAGCTAAATTTTATGATCAACTTGAGGAACAGAATGCTTTTCAAATGATCCTTGGAATATTTTCAGGAAAAATGAAATGGCTCATAATCATTATGAATATTATGACTGCAGTTTTTTTCGGGTTTTTCGTTTACTGTGTAATTCAGTTTTTCAATACTGATGTTACTAACGAATTGATTAAATGGGGAATAGGTGGAGTTGCCTTTCTATTAGGAGTGAGTATGATGAAGATATTTGCATGGATGCAAATGGACAAAAATGCCTTATTGCGAGAGATGAAACGTTTAGAATTGCAAATCTCATCATTATCAGGAAAAATGTCTGATTAAGATTTTAGTACGATACTAATATTTAGTACCTTGCGACACTATTTAGGATGATTTCTCTCCCACCCAAAAATCATTTGGGACAAGCAAGGAATGGTTATTTTATCAATTTAAATTAATATTAAAATGGCTGTTTTAGAACAATTAACATCTCAGAACGCAATTGAATTAGAAAACAAGTATGGAGCTCATAACTATCATCCACTTCCCGTAGTCTTAACTAGAGGTGAAGGGGTTTATGTTTGGGACGTAGATGGTAAAAAATATTATGATTTTTTATCAGCGTATTCAGCAGTAAACCAAGGGCATAGTCATCCAAAAATTGTAAATGCTTTGATTAATCAAGCGCAAACTTTGGCATTAACATCCAGAGCATTTTATAATGATGTGTTGGGAAAATACGAAAAATTTGTTTGTGAATTTTTTGGATTTGATAAGGTATTACCTATGAATACAGGCGCCGAAGCCGTAGAAACTGCTTTAAAGTTATGTAGAAAATGGGGTTATGAAGTAAAAGGAATTGAAGATAATAAAGCTGAAATTGTTGTTTGTAAAAACAATTTTCACGGGCGAACAACAACGATAATTTCATTTTCAAATGATCCTGTTGCAAGGAAACATTTTGGGCCTTATACCAATGGATTTATTAAAATAGAATACAATGATTTAATTGCATTAGAAAATACGTTAAAAAACAATCCAAATATAGCTGGTTTTTTAGTAGAACCCATTCAAGGAGAAGCAGGTGTTTATGTGCCTAATGAAGGATATTTGGCAAAAGCTAAGGCACTTTGTGAACAATATAATGTGTTATTTATTGCCGATGAAGTACAAACAGGCATTGCACGTACCGGAAAATTATTAGCGGTTGATCATGAAAATGTAAAACCTGATATTCTTATTTTAGGAAAAGCTATAAGTGGAGGTGTGTATCCGGTATCTGCCGTTTTAGCAAATGATGCTATAATGAGCGTCATTCAACCTGGAAATCACGGCAGTACTTTTGGAGGAAATCCTGTGGCAGCTGCCGTTGCCGTTGCAGCTCTTGAAGTGGTAAGAGATGAGAAGCTAGCAGAAAATGCTTTTCAACTAGGGAATTTATTCCGAAGTGAATTTCAAAAATATATTGACAACAGCCATATTGTAAAATTAGTAAGAGGTAAAGGTTTGCTAAATGCCATTGTTATTAATGAAGATGAAGAAAGTGATACGGCCTGGAATATTTGTTTGGCTTTGCGAGATAATGGATTGTTGGCAAAACCAACACATGGTAATATCATCCGGTTTGCACCACCTTTGGTTATGACTAAAGAACAATTATTAGATTGCGTGTCCATTATTATTAAAACACTCAAACAGTTTGAAAAATAAGTGACATTCATCTCATCAAAAAGAGGTTGTCTAAAAAATATTAACCGTCATTACGAGAAATTTTTATTTCGAAGTAATCTGTAAATCAACTACTTGCAATTTTCAGATTGCTTCTCCCGATAGCTATCGGGATTAGCAATGACGACTCTTTAGACAGCCGTTTTTTATTTGATAATATTAAATAAACGCTGATCACTACTAAGTTTGTTGCATTTGTTCAATCCAGTTTCTTTGCATTTCTTCTAATCCTTCAGAACCAATGGAAACATAAAAGTAAATAACAGTAATAACATAAATAACACTAAGAACAACGCCAATTATAGCTAATATTTTCCCGGTTTTCACATTGGAGAATCCGGTATAATTTTCAGGATTTTCAGCATAAATTTTAGTGGCTTTTTCCGCAAGCACAATGGCTATAATTCCTAGTATTAAACCAATAATACCATAACAGCAACATGTTAAAATTGATAAGATTCCTAAAACCAGAATAAGGGTTGAATTTGGTAGTGTTTGTTTTTCCATGAAATAAATGTTAGTGGTTTATTTTAATTAAATAGCTTACAACAACGATAATAACATTTAGGATAATTAACCCCATTTTGACTTTATAATCGTGTTTAAATTTTATAAAAAGATTAAATATAAGAAATAGACCTAATATAAAAAGGGTGTAAATAGCAGGATACATTTTATAAGCTGCCGCAAATTGCCCATGAATTATAAGAGACATAGATCTTTGCATACCACAGCCTAAACACTCCACTCCAAACAAGGTTTTATTCAAACAAGGGAGCATATAATTTTCTAAACCCTGCATTTAATAGTTTTGATTTTTTCAAATTTATAAAATTTATGTACGATTTTGCAGTTTTTTAATTTATAATTTTTAGTAATAAAAATATTTCTTTTGTTGGAACATTGGTAGTTGTTAAAAATTATTTGTTCTTAAATTTATTATGAAATCTATTTTTTAATGTAATTTCGGTGCATATAAAATTATATTATTTTTATATGAAACGAACATTAATGAATTTTAAAAAAATATTCACAAAAAGGAATGTTTAAAATTTTTAATGTGAGAGCGTAGCGGTTACACACGTTCTCAATTTTTTAATTAATTTATTATCAAATAATTAACCAAGATTTAAACGTGTGAAATATTTAAATTATCTGCTGATTATTATAGGATCACTAGTTGCTTTTTATTCAGAAACAGGAACAGGGAAAAATGAGTATATGTTAATTGGTGGCGTTGCTTTACTTATGATTGGTATTTATAGAATTTCTAAAACCATTACAAGCAATAATGATAAAGATGACACTGAGGATATTAGTAAAAACGAATGATGATGGATTTTAAAGTAGGCGATTCTGTTTTGGTTATTGATGAAGACTTATCGGGTATTATTAAAAAAATAACGGATAATTCAATAACAATTGAAACAAAAGATGGGTTTTTGCTTGATTTCAATGCTTCTGAAATTGTTAAAAACAGATCAACACGTGAATTTAGACGGGATATGTTTTCACATTCAAATATTAATGATGTTATTTCTGAAAAAGAAAAACCTTTAAAAAAGAAGACCCCAAGCCTTAAAGTTAAGGAACGATATGAGCCAACCATGGAGGTTGACCTTCATATCAATCAGTTGGTTAATTCACCTAAAGGGATGTCAAACCATGAGATGTTGACATTACAGTTGGAAACCGCTAGACGTCAATTGGATTTTGCCATTAAAAAACGAATTCAAAAAGTTGTTTTTATTCATGGTGTTGGCGAAGGTGTATTAAAAATTGAGCTGGATTATCTGTTTGCGAGATACAATAATGTAAAATTTTATGACGCCAATTACCAAAAATATGGATTAGGTGCTACTGAAGTTTATATTTATCAAAATAGTGCTCCTAATGATTAAAATGTAGGAGTCTTTTTTACAGAGGTTGATAATGCACTGTCTTTTAAGTAACCAAAATCAAATACATCCTGTGAAATATTTGGCAAAGAAATATTATTAATAATCAATGCAACTGTATAAGTTTGATAAATGGTATGCTCTCTATATGCCGTTGCCGGAACAGTTGTCTTTACTTCTGGATTTAAATAATCCGGTCCAATATCACTATTGGTAACATCATTGGCAGGGTTTTGGTCTTGTGAGAAATTTTCTTCATCACGTGTTAAAACACCATCACCATCATCATCAGAATCTAAATAATCAGGTATAGAATCACCATCAGTATCTTGGGCATCATTCAGGCTTCCATCTTTATTTGGATCTGGTTTTTCGGTTGAAGTCAGAATATTGTCTCCATCATCATCAACATCTAAATAGTTAGGGATATCATCACCATCAGTATCATCATCATTCAAATCGCCATTTCCGTTAATGTCCTCCAAAGCTGCTGGAATTCCATCATTATCATCTTCAATTAAAATAGTATTAATGGTAGCGGTTCCTGTTGTGCTTACCAAATCATTGGT
This sequence comes from uncultured Flavobacteriales bacterium, assembly GCA_963976005.1. GTDB lineage: Bacteria > Bacteroidota > Bacteroidia > Flavobacteriales > Flavobacteriaceae > Yeosuana. The sequence goes on from CAXBJF010000013.1 coordinate 11,454, forward strand.
TATTTGAATATCTGGTGGTACATCATTGCAAAATAAATCTGCAGGGATTGAATTATAGGCTCTATAGTTAAATACATTGCTTGTACCGTTAATAGTTATTGTTGTTGTAAAAGTATTGTCATCACCAACATTTAAAAGATCATCAAGCGTAAGAAGTGGGGATGTTACTTTAAGTGATAAAGATTCAGCTGGATCTTCTTTTGTTTTATAAAAAACCAAACTATTATTGCCACAAACTTGATATGTATCACCAAAATCAAATGCAACGGTTATTATATTGCCATCATTACATGAAACGGTCAATAATAAAAAGAAGCTAATTACTATATAAAATTTGTTGCGCATTGGATTTGGATTTTGACAAAAATAATGGAATTGTTATTTATAACGCATCATATTGATAATAATTTTATTTCAAGTATTTTTGCGGTTCAATATTATATGTGTGAAACAAATTTATTTAGATAACGCTGCAACCACTCAAATCCGTGATGAAGTTATTGACGTTATGGCTAAAGTCATGAAAAACAATTACGGTAATGCGTCGTCTTCACATAGTTTTGGGAGAGCTTCAAAATCTCTTATTGAAAAATCAAGGAAAAGCATTGCGGGTTTTTTAAATGTTTCTGCCGGAGAAATTTATTTTACCTCTGGTGGTACTGAGGCTGATAATTTGGTTTTAAGAAGTGCTGTAAGAGATTTAAAAGTGACTCATATCATCACTTCAAAAATTGAGCATCACGCAGTATTGCATACTATAGATCAGCTTAAAACTGAGCACGATATTTCTATTAGTTTTGTGGATATTGAAAATGATGGCCAAATAAATTACACACATCTTGAGGACTTACTTCAAAACTCAAATAAGACGTTGGTTAGTTTGATGCATGTTAATAATGAAATAGGAAATATTTTAGATATTGAACGTGTTGCTGAATTATGTAAAGAGCATCATGCATTATTCCATAGTGATACCGTTCAATCAGTAGGACATTATGCCTTAAATTTAAAAGAGATTCCAATTGATTTTTTAGCGGCCAGTGCTCATAAATTTCATGGACCTAAAGGGGTAGGATTTGTTTTTATTAGGAAAAATTCCGGGTTAAAACCGTTAATTTTTGGAGGAGAGCAGGAGCGTGGGTTAAGAGCGGGGACAGAAAGCGTTCATAATATTGTAGGCATTGAAGAAGCACTGAAAATAGCCTATACCAATCTTGATAAGGAAAGTGCTTATATTAAAGATTTAAAACAATATTTTGTAAATAGATTACTGACAGAATTTCCTTTGGTTACTTTTAATGGGCTGTCTGCTGATTTGGAAAAAAGCACCTATACATTGGTTAATGTGTGTTTGCCTGTTTCTGCTGAAAAAACGGCTATGCTTTTATTTCAACTTGATTTAAAAGGTATTGCCTGCTCAAAAGGGAGCGCTTGCCAAAGCGGAAGCTCTCAAGTTTCACATGTTTTATATGAGATTTTAAGTGATGAAGATTTGCAAAAACCATCCATTCGATTTTCATTTAGTACGTATAATTCCAAAGAAGATATTGATTATGTCATTACCGTGTTGAAAGAGTTTATTTAAGTATCAATTAAAATTACATTTTTGCTCTTTTTTCTAATTCTTCTCTTGAAATTATCAATGTTCTCCCTATAGGTTTTCCATTTATAAAAGTTTGTGTTCGTAAACTAAAATCGCCGTTCGGGATGAAGATGGGTTCCTTATATTTCAATCCGAAATTTACGGGATATGTATTATCAATTGTAAAATAGATATCACTATTGGGAATAGAATTTTTTAAAAGACAAAATAATTGCCCGTTTATGGTATATGCATAAACGATAGGCTCATAAACGGCTTTGGATATATTAATATTTTCCAAATCAAAGAGTTTAAATTGATTTTCAACCCGTAAGATAAAATCATCCCAATTTTTATTTTGTTTAGGACTCCATAGCGCTTCAGAAAGCGCAAAGGCCCTAGGGTACGTCATATAGAACGCAAATTGCATTGTCGGGACTTTTTCTGTCCAAAGATTTCCTTGGCCCCCTAAAATATATTTTGGGTCCACACCGTCTGGAATGGGTTCAAATGAATAGGACTTTTCAAGACTCAAGTCAGCATATACAGGGTTTTCAACACTATAATCACCTTGTGTATAATCAAGGTAAGCATATGTAGTTGGAGACATGACTACTTCGTGCCCCATTTTAGCTGCTTTAATACCTCCGTTCATCCCGCGCCAACTCATTACTGTAGCGCCTTCAGCAAGACCTCCTTCTAATATTTCATCCCAACCTATTAATTTTTTTCCTTTGGAGTTTATTATGTTTCCAACACGTTTAACATAATAGCTTTGCAGCTCATGACTGTCCTTTAAGTTATTTTGTTTCATAAACGATTGCACGGTAGAATCCTGTTCCCAATAGCCATGGTATGCTTCATCACCACCCATATGAATAAATTGTCCGGGGAAAAGTAAGGCAATTTCAGAAAATACCTTATCAACAAATTCATATACTTTTTCATCAGCTGGATTTAATGTATTTTCAATTAACATTTTAAAGTTTCCTTTATTATCCCATTCGGCAAATTTAGAACCGGGATTTACAAATTTTGGTTCTTTTTTGGTTGATAATTACGGATACGCAGCTAAGGCAGCCATACTATGACCAGGCATATCAATTTCCGGAACGATGGTAATATCTTTGGATCTGCTGTTTGAATATTCATATGGACGTCACTATCCATTGTGAAAGTACTGGAAAGTGATTCATAATTTACAGGTGCCGGAATGATATTATTTTGCGCATGACTAAATTGGAATAATATCGTAAAAAGGAATATGCAAATTTTAAATTTCATATTATAACTATTTGATAATTAAATTATTATACTTTTAAAAATATTTTATTTCTATATAAAACATACAAAAACACCCATTCTACAGTTAAGAAACAAAAGACTAACACAAGGGCGTTGTAAGGTTCTCCAACTAGTTGACCCAACCATTCAAATATGGCATTTGTGGTGTATGTCCAATCTATAAATTGTCCAGACATATATATTAAAATGGAATTCATCCCTATGACTTTAAAGAAAAAAGCCCATTTTTTATATTCCAAAATATCAATAATATAATAAAAACCTGCCATTAATAAGGTGCTAATACCACCACATTGCAAGGCAAAGGAGCTGGTCCATAAATTTTTATTAAACGGGAAAACCAAGTTCCATATTTGAGCAACAATGATAAGTACAACACCAATGATTACTAATTGAATGGCTGTAGTTTTCTTTTTTTCTGCGGTAGTCTGCTTTAATAAGGTTCCGACTAATATACCCAGAAGTGCTGTTGAAATTGCTGGTATAGTGGCTATTAATCCTTCGGGGTCATGAATGCCAAGGTATAATTTACCTGGAATTATTAATCGGTCAATATAAGAAACAAAATTTCCTTCCATGGTTAAATCTCCCATTGCATATCCTGGTGCGGAATTAAATAATAATAACAACCAATACCCAATAAGAAAAGTTCCAAACCAAATGATTTGTCCGCGTTTACTGGTGTATAAATAAATGATATTAGCAAACATATAGGCAAGACCAATACGCCCCAAAACGCTTGGAAAACGGATTTCATTCAATGGTAAAATTTGAAGGCCATTGTTATAAATAATACCTAAAACAACCAAAATTAACCCTCTTTTGATTACCCGAAGCAACAATGATTTCTTACTTGACCCATTTTCGAGTTGGCGCCCAATGGAATAAGGAGTGGCAACGCCCGCTAAAAACAAGAATAATGGAAAAATCATGTCATAGGCTGCAAACCCATTCCATGCCGGATGTGTAAACTGAACTGATAAAGCTTGCCAAAAAGGAGCGCCGGTTATTTCTGAAAGCTTATGGAAAATCTCCTCTGCTCCAATAATCCAGAACATATCAAAACCACGAAGGGCATCTAATTAATAAAGTCTTTGGGTTTTAAATGGTTCATTCATTTTTAAAATAAGTTAGTTGTTTTGTATATTTCAATATGCTGTGTTTTTCGTTAATCTTGAACCAATTTAGATAAATTTTTTCATAAATATTTAAAGCAGCTATTTTGACAAAATCAATTTGATCACTAAAATCTTGAAGGAATTCATTATCAACATCTGAGGCTTCAAAAATTCTAGAAACATCATCAATAGTTTGTTGGCCATTTTTTGGGAAGGTTTCAAGATTTCAGGTCATCACTTCAAAAGTGTCATCTGTTCCAAAAGATAAGTTTTCAAAGCTTTATGATATTAAAAGATTGCACTCAAAAAACATGAAAATAATAAGTAGAATATTTTTCATTTTAAAAATAATTAATGTGCTTATCTTTTTACAATAAATTTAATTTTTTTATTTGGGATAAGCCAATAATAACGTTAAAACTTCATGGTAGTTCTTACATTAAAAACCCTCGGCGTTAGGTAATTTGGGATTGCATATTGACGTTTACTATATACATCTCTTACCCACGTATTAGTGATTGAATTTTGTACATCAAACAAGTTAAAAATTTCAAAGCCAAAGGATAATTCTTTGAAAGGTTTTTTCCAACCGCTCATGAACTGTTTTTTATCATCTACAATTACAAATTGCAACCCTAAATCGGCTCTTTTATAGGCTGGTAACCTGTTTTGATATTCATAAGGGTCGGCATAACTTGGAGAGCCACCTGGCAGTCCTGTATTGTAAACCAAGTTTAAATACATTTTCATGCTTGGTATATTGGGCACATAATCTTGAAATAACGCTGCAAATTTTAAACGCTGATCTGTTGGCCTTGATATATAGCCTCTGTTATTTATATTTTCTTCAGTTTTTAAATAGCCAAAACTAAACCATGATTCCGTGCCCGGAACAAATTCACCATTAAGGCGCATATCCAATCCATACGCGTAGGCTTTTGCATTATTATTGGCACTGTATCGAATACGTACATTTTCAAGTGTATAAGGGTTTACATTGGTTAAGTTTTTGTAATAGGCTTCTGTGGTCAATTTAAAAGGTCTGTCCCACATTTTAAAACTATAATCATTAGCCAATACCAGATGAAAAGATTGTTGTGCTTTGACATTTGGAAGTACGGCTCCTGTTTTGTCACGCAATTCTCTATAAAATGGAGGTTGGTAGTAAAGTCCTGCAGCTATACGGAAAAGCATATCCTTTTCCCAAAAAGGTTTAATAGCGAATTGTGCCCGCGGACTAAATACTGTTTGATTTACAGATTGTATGCCTTCCCCTTGAACCGTCCAATTATGAACTCTCACACCGGCATTGTACCAAACTTCGCTGTTTCCTAAAGTGGACCGTTTGCTCCATTGTGCATATGCTTGTATTCTGTTTATTTGAACCTTATTGGTGGCCCTTACATTTTGAAACGCCACTAACGGACCTTCATAAGGTGTGTAAGGTTGCTCATTAAAAAAATCTAATTTTGGAGGATTTATTGAAAATCCTGCCGAATCAATAACTTCCCATTCTACCAATCGGTCCCTGATATCTTCATGGGTATATTTAACAGACCATTCTATTTGATTGGCATTTATATTGTATTTTCCTTTTTGTTCTATATTGGTAATAAGGGCATCTAAATCATTTCTACCATGGTTTAATTGACTCCCAATACCTTTACTAAATTCTACCTCTCCTAGATTTTGATCACCAATATTGGCATTTACTTCACCAAGTCTGTATTGTGCCAAAATATCAAAATATTCTTCTTCTGAAGTATTATAAGTGGATGCAATTAATTGCAGAGTGACCTTATCATTCGCAAAATAAGTCGCATTGAAAGCTCCAAATGATGTTTGATATTGGTCTTTTTCCTGACCTTCATAAAATATCAATAATGCTAAAGGATTACTAAGGGTTCCAAAATTTGTTTGCCTATTTTGGGGCTGGTAACTGTATTTATTTAGAGAGGCATTTCCTAAAAAGCTCAAATGAAACTTATCAGAAAATTTATAGGTTAAATAGGTTTGTACGTCTGCAAATATGGGATCGTAATTGGTTTTGGTTTCTTTGGCATTAACTAACAAACTATTATCACGATAACGCAACCCAACTATTCCGGAAAGTTTGGAATCTTTACTTATTCCTTCAACAGAAATGCTGCCACCTAATAAACTTAAATCTGCATTGGCTTCAAATTGATAAGGGTTTTTATAGGTAATGTCTAATACGGATGATAATTTATCGCCATATTTTGCTTGAAATCCGCCTGAGGAAAAATCTACGTTTTGAACTAAATCTGTGTTAACAAAACTTAAGCCTTCTTGTTGTCCGGATCGAATTAAAAACGGACGATATATTTCAATGCCATTAACGTAAACCAAGTTTTCATCATAATTTCCACCTCTTACGGAATACTGCGTGCTTAATTCATTATTATTACTTACTCCCGGAAGTGTTAAAAGTAAATTCTCAACACCAGCATTGGCTCCAGGAATTTTACGAATGGTTTCAGGATTTAAAGTAATTATTCCTTCAACGACATTTTGCCGTTTACCAGAAATAATAACAGTCGCAATTTGTTCAACAGAAATACTCATAACAGGATTAAACTCATATGTTTCCCCATTTTTAAGGTTAAATATGCTTACAACTTTTTTATGGGATAAATGTGTAAATTCTATTTTAACATCTTGATTTGCAGGTATTTTCAAGAGATAAAAACCATTATCGTTGGTTTCTGTCCCGATAGCTATCGGGATAGAATTTGCTTTGATGTTTACATTTGAAATGGGTTCATTATTGGCATCCAGAATAACACCTTTAATAGTGGCTGTTTGAGAATGACCAATACATACCATTACAAAAAAAAGCAGATTTACAAAAACGTTTTTTAAATTCAAATGCAATAAATTTTATTTTCTGTAAAATAATGCTTCAAAAGTAGAACTATTTCCAACATTATCTGTGACTATTATTTTTAAATTATTTTTTGTATCTGTAATAACGTGGTCATTAAAATTGTAAGTTAATGTTTTCTTTTTATAATCATATTCCATTAAAATCCATTTATCATTTATCGTTGCCCTGTAATTTGAGATGCCTGAAAGTTCGTCATCAATTTTAACCGTTAAAAAGCGAAAATTACTCAACCATTGTTTGTTTTTAAAATTTACAGGGACTATGGTTGGTTTAATATTATCTGTGGTAAGTGCATAAGTGCCTAAGGTTTTTGTATAGGTGTACAATTTATTTCCTTTTCTTTTAGTTGGCGAATACGATGGGTAATTTTTATAACCCAACAATTCAGCTATATATAATTTATTTTTATCTGCATCTGAATAATGGCTGACATCATAACTTATGGTTATATTTTTCTTTAAAGGCACAATATCCTTATCAAGGTATAGGGTGTCATTTGAGACTTTAAAATCAATAAATAAATCTTCATAAAAAGTATCAGAATACATATCAACAGATACATTGCCCTCTTTTAAATTTGTGGTTTGATTGGCATAAATATAGTAAGGCGTTGTTACCGTTTTTTTAGTTTCAATGGCATCACTTTTTTGGCCTTTAATATTTAAAGTTACCCAGGTTTCATTGTTTTTATAATCGGATATTTTTATTTTATAGACTGAATTGGTACTGTCATCAATTTTAATATAACCATCATTAATAACGGAGTGAAATAAGCTTAGTGGATTGTTGTCATTATATAGTTTTTGTACCCGCTGACTTTTTGTTTTATATAATTCATAATCAATCAATCTGTTAATATGTTTTGACTCATCAAAAGAAAATTCTTTAAAATCTATTTCGAAATTTTGATTTCCGTTTAAAAAGGTCTTTATGTTATACACACCGTTGCTGTTGGCTGCCAGATTTTGTCTATCTGTAGTACCAATAGCGAAACCTATTTTCCCAAATGCTTCAATATTTTCAACGACATAATCACCACTTTTTATTGGAATCAAACGTAATTCCTGGATATTACTAGATTTATTCACATAGGAATTACCACCAATTGGATACGCGTAAATAGAGCTCACTATTGGTTTTACGGAATCTGCAATATCAATGCCAAATAACATAGGGTTTAATGGGTGCTCTTCTTTGTCCCTGATTTCAAAATGAAGATGTGCTCCACCAGAACCTCCAGTATTTCCTGAGTAGGCAATTATCTCGCTTTTTGTTACTTTTAATGCTCGGGCTTGAGGAAATAATTCTATTTCATAAGATTCTTTCTCATATTGCTGTTTTCTTACATAAGCATCAATTTCAGGATTAAAATTTTGCAAGTGCGCATAAACTGAGGTATAACCGTTGGGATGTGTGATATACAATGCTTTGCCATAACCAAAATGAGAAATTTTTATTCTACTTATATAGCCATCTGCCACTGAATACACTTTGAGACCTTCTCTCTGTTGTGTTTTAATATCCAGCCCAGAATGAAAATGATTCGACCTTAATTCTGCAAACGTACCAGCAAGAACAAGAGGAATATCCAAAGGACTCCTAAAATAATCTTGAGGAAAACTATTTTGAGCATTGGAAAATGAACATATAAAAAATAGTGGGATAAGGATTAATCTCATAAAATTGAAGTTAGACCAAATACGCTTTTAATGGTTTTAAAAGCATTTTGGAAAGGTGGCTAAAATATTAATTTGTTGTCAATAAGCAAAGGATAATTCAAAAATCAAGCCATTGTATTGATAATGAGCTATAATAGGAAATAAAAATTTTATAATAAAACAATTGTAATTTATGCAAAGGTATGTTAACTTTGTAAGATACGTATTGACATTTGTAAATGAGTAAAATTGAAGATATTGTAGATTCTCTGGAAAACAAAATCAGTAAAGTTTTGCATAAACTAGAGATTTTAAAGCAGGCTAATTTAAAATTGAATGACGAATTAGCAGCATCAAAACAACATCTTAAAAACCATGAGTTGCACATTGTGGCTTGGGAAGAAAAATATGAAGCTCTTAAAATTGCGAATTCAATATTAGGTAGTGATGAAAATAAAAGAGAAACTAAGCTTAAAATAAATTCATTAATAAGGGATATTGATCATTGTATTGCTCAACTTGCCGATTAATGTAACATAATTCAATGTCAGAAAAGCTTAAAATAAAGCTGTCTATAGCTAACAGGGTATATCCTTTAACTATTGAATCAAATCAAGAGGAAGGGTTGCGTAAAGCAGCTAAAAACATTGAAGCAATGATAAAACAATTTGAGCAAAGCTATTCTGTGAGGGATAAACAAGATGTATTAGCCATGTGCGCTTTACAATTTGCATCTCAAGTTGAGCAGAAATCGATAGATAAAGAGAATGTAACTGTGCATGTTGAAGAAAAATTAAATGCACTTGATAATTTATTACATTCATATTTAGTCTCTTAACGTTCTTTAAAGAAACATAAAGGTTACTACCTACATTGGTTATTTTTTTTGATAAACTCAACGTTAATTCTTTAAAAAGGGTGAGTTTAAGTTGTAAAAGCATGCTGCATGTGCTGAATTTATTTCAGCACCTAGCAGATCCTTGATCAGCTTGTTAGCCCTAAACTTGTATTTAAGGAGTTTATACAAAATTTCAGACCAGTGTAGGTTTTTTTTTATATATAAATCAACTAATTATCATGGACAATCAAATTATATTAATTGCTGGAGGCATTCTATTAGGAGTTGTAGTAGGGTTTATTATGGCTAAAGTTTTAGAAAGAAACAATGCTTCAAAACTTATAAAAGGTGCTAAAAAAAGTGCAGCTTCAATAATAAAGGAAGCAAATATTGACGGAGAATCTATTAAAAAAGATAAAATTCTTCAGGCCAAAGAAAAATTTATTGAGCTAAAATCAGAGCATGAGAAAGTCATTTTATCTCGTGATAAAAAAATGGCGGAAGCAGAAAAGCGAACACGCGATAAAGAATCTCAAGTATCCAGTGAGTTAGCTAAAAATAAAAAACTAAATGAGGATATTGAAGCTAAGATAAAAGATTACAATCATAAATTAGATATTATAGAAAAAAAGCAAGTTGAAATTGATAGGTTGCATAAAAGTCAAGTACAACAGTTAGAAGTAATTTCCAGTCTTTCAGCTGAGGATGCTAAATCTCAATTAGTCGAATCTTTAAAAGGCGAAGCTAAAAATGATGCTATGGCCTTTGTTCAATCTGCAGTTGAAGAGGCTAAATTAACAGCACAACAAGAAGCTAAAAAAATTATAATAAATACCATTCAGCGTATAGGAACTGAAGAAGCTGTTGATAATTGTGTATCTGTTTTTAATATAGAATCGGATGATGTAAAAGGTCGGATTATTGGTAGAGAAGGTCGTAATATACGTGCCATTGAAGCTGCTACCGGTGTTGAGATTATTGTTGATGATACACCTGAAGCTATTATATTATCATGTTTTGATTCTGTGCGTAGAGAAATAGCGCGATTGTCTTTACATAAACTTGTGACTGATGGTAGAATTCACCCTGCCAGAATTGAAGAGATTGTTGAGAAAACTAAAAAACAGATAGAACAAGAAATTATTGAAATAGGTAAGCGAACGGTTATAGATTTAGGAATCCATAATCTGCATCCAGAGCTTATTAAAATGGTAGGGCGTATGAAATATCGTTCTTCTTATGGACAAAATTTATTACAACATTCACGTGAAGTAGCGAAACTTTGTGGTGTGATGGCGGCTGAACTAGGATTAAATTCGAAGCTTGCTAAACGTGCAGGATTATTACATGACATTGGTAAAGTGCCAGATGCTGAGGCAGATATGGAAACGCCTCATGCTATTTTAGGTATGCAATGGGCTGAAAAATATGGTGAAATACCAGAAGTTTGTAATGCCATTGGTGCGCATCATGATGAAATAGAAATGAAGTTTTTAACATCGCCAATTATTCAAGTATGTGATGCTATTTCTGGGGCACGTCCTGGAGCCAGACGCCAAGTATTAGATAGTTATATTCAACGTTTAAAGGATTTGGAAGATATAGCTTTTGGCTTTCAAGGGGTTAAAAAAGCCTATGCTATTCAAGCCGGAAGAGAATTGCGCGTGATTGTTGAAAGTGAAAAAGTTGACGATCAGAAAGCAGCTGAGCTATCCTTTAGTATTTCTCAGAAAGTTCAAACAGATATGACCTATCCCGGTCAAGTTAAAGTAACGGTAATTAGGGAAACCCGAGCTGTTAATATTGCAAAATAACTATTTTTGTTAAAAGTTAAAAGTTAAAAGTTAAAAGTTAAAAGTTAAAAGTTAAAAGAGATTACCGTTTTTAACAACCAGCAACCAACAACCAACAACTAGCAACCGCCAACTATTTTCTAGGATGATACCTTTCTATAATTTTTGATAAATGGCTTTTATCCATGTGTACATAAATTTCTGTGGTGGTAATACTTTCGTGACCTAACATCATTTGAATTGACCTTAAATCGGCATTATTTTGTAACAAATGAGTAGCGAAAGAATGCCTGAATGTATGCGGTGAAATACTTTTTTTAAGCCCAATTTTTACCGCAAGTTGTTTAATAATAGTAAAAATCATAGCTCTTGTTAATTGTTTTCCTCTTCGGTTTAAAAACAACGTATCTTCATGATTTGGTTGTATTGGAAGGTGAGGTCTAATTTCTTTTTTATAAATGTTTATATATTTTTGAGTAGTTTCAACAATAGGTACAAAACGTTGCTTATCTCCTTTCCCCGTTACTTTAATAAAACCTTCATCGAAAAATAAATCGGATATTTTAAGAGTAATTAATTCACTAACGCGCAAACCACATCCGTATAAGGTTTCCAACATAGCACGATTACGTTCGCCAAGTTTTACACCGTTATATGCCTTACTCAAATCAATGGCATTAATTAGGTTGTCAATTTCAAATTCACTCAAGGTATCTGGCAATTTTCTACCAATTTTAGGAGATTCAATAAGGTCTAGTGGATTTGAAGCTCTATAATCTTCAAAAATTAAAAAATTAAAAAAACTTCGTAATCCGGAAATGATTCTTGATTGTGTTCTTTCATTCACAACTTTAGCTACTTCATAAATAAACTGTTGAATAATGTCTGATGAAATTGTAATAGGGGTAATACTTATGTTATTTGCTTCTAAATAATGAATTAATTTTTTCACATCCAAAGCATAGTTATCAATAGAGTTTTTTGATAAACCCCGTTCAATTTTTAAATATAGTTGATAATCTTTGAGTGCGTGCTGCCATTTCATAAAAGTAAAAGTAGGATAATTTCTTTAAATATATTGATCAGTATAAAATACGTATAAATGCGTATTTTTATTATATAGGAATAGTTACAGATAATTATATTAGATAATATCGTAAATATTTATTTACTTTACTATTAATTAACCAATTAAAACTTTAATTAATATGAAAAAATTATTTGTATTGACTGCGTTTGCAGTTTTTGGATTATCGAATGTAAATGCTCAAAGCAATTTTAAAGCTGGAGTGAATGTTGGTTTACCTTTAGGTGATATTAAAGATTTATATACTTTAAATATTGGGGTTGAGGTAAATTATTTATGGGAAGTTTCTGATCAATTCGATGCAGGGATAATAGCCGGTTATTCCCATTATCTTGGAGATTCAATAGGGTCTTTTGATTTTGAAGATGCTGGATTTATACCAATTGCAGCAGCTGGACGTTTTAATGTATCAGATGATTTCACAATTGGTGCGGATTTAGGATACGCAATAGGAGTCAGTCCTTCTGGAAACGACGGAGGGTTTTATTATGCTCCAAAGGTACAGTATGGTGTTAGTGAATCTTTAGATATTGTTTTGGCATACAAAGGCGTAAGCGTCGATGGAGGAACATTTAGCTCAATAAATTTAGGTATTGAGTTTGGTTTATAAAAAAGTTTAAAAAACGTAAAAAAAGGAAGCACTTTAGCTTCCTTTTTTTATGCATTTTTTTAATACATTTACTTCATGAAAAAATTAATCATCATAAATGGACCAAATTTGAATTTATTGGGTAAACGAGAACCGGCAATTTATGGAAGCCTTAGTTTTACGGATTTTTTAAATAAAATTAAAACGAAATACCCAAAAGTTCAATTAGAATATTTTCAATCTAATATTGAAGGGGAGCTTATAGATAAACTGCATGAGGTTGGTTTTAGTTATGATGGTATAATTTTAAATGCGGCAGCTTACACGCATACATCAATTGGTTTAGGTGATGCGGTTAAAGCTATTGAAACCCCGGTTGTGGAAGTACATATTTCAAATACATTTAATAGAGAAGAATTCAGGCATCAATCTTTTATTTCGCCAAATGCAAAAGGGGTTATTCTTGGGTTTGGCTTGCAGAGTTATGAGTTGGCCATTCAGAGTTTTTAATCCCATCCTAACCTTCCCAAAGGGAAGGGATTTTCACTCGGTTAAATTAAAAATATAGAAAGATTCTCAACACAAAAATAATTATAACAAAAGAGGCTGTCTGAAAAGTCAAAATAAGTTGTCATTACGAATCTTTCGACTGTCGCTCAAGACAGGCTAAAGTGAAGTAATCTGTTTATCGATTACCAATAATTTACAGATGATTGCTTCTCCCGATAGCTATCGGGACTCGCAATGACGTAAAACTTGACTTTTCAGACAGCCTCTTTGTTTTATTTTTCCATAAGTAAGAATCCCTCCCCTTTGGGGAGGTTAGGAGGGGGTTTTTACAAATGAATCACTTCTCCATAGGCATCAGCCACAGCTTCCATAACCGCTTCACTCATAGTTGGATGCGGATGTATTGTTTTTAATACTTCATGCCCTGTGGTTTCCAATTTTCTTCCTAAAACGGCTTCTGCAATCATATCGGTTACGCCAGCACCAATCATATGGCAACCTAACCATTCGCCATATTTGGCATCAAAAATAACTTTCACAAAACCTTCTTTATTACCTCCGGCACTAGCTTTACCAGATGCCGAGAATGGGAATTTACCAACTTTAATATCCAAGCCTTTATCTCTTGCTTGCTTTTCGGTTAAACCAACACTTGCAATTTCAGGAGAACAATAGGTACAACCAGGAATGTTTCCATAATCCAACGCTTCTACATGTTGACCAGCAATTTTTTCAACACAAAGAATACCTTCGGCAGAAGCTACGTGTGCCAATGCTTGCCCAGGTGTAACATCACCAATGGCATAATACCCAGGAATATTTGTCTGGTAAAAGTTGTTCACTAAAATTTTATCTCTATCAACAGCAATTCCAACATCTTCCAATCCTATATTTTCAATGTTGGATTTAATTCCAACAGCAGATAAAATAATATCAGTCTCTAAAACTTCTTCACCTTTACTCGTTTTTACGGTTGCTTTCACACCATTTCCTGAAGTATCCACTTTAGTGACTTCGGCAGAAGTCATTATTTTTATTCCGCTTTTTTTGAAGGATCGTTCTAATTGTTTTGAAACATCTTCATCTTCAACCGGAACTACATTTGGTAAAAATTCTACAATAGTAACGTCCGTTCCCATTGAATTATAGAAATAAGCAAACTCAACACCAATAGCTCCAGAACCTACTACAATCATTTTTTTAGGTTGACTAGGTAAAGTCATTGCTTCTCTATAACCTATTACTTTTTTGCCATCTTGTGGTAAACTAGGTAGTTCTCTTGAGCGTGCTCCAGTTGCAATAACTATGTGGTCTGCACTATATTCTGTTCCGTTAACATCTATTTTTTTTCCCGGTTTCAGTTTTCCAAAACCTTCAATAACGTCAATTTTATTTTTCTTCATCAAAAATTGAACACCTTTACTCATGCCATCTGCAACACCACGACTACGTTTTACAACCGCATCAAAATCTTTGTCAAATTTATTTACTGATAAACCATAATCGCCGGCATGTTTTAGATATTCAAAAACCTGAGCAGATTTCAACAATGCTTTAGTAGGTATACAACCCCAATTTAAACAAATACCACCAAGATTTTCTTTTTCTACTATAGCAGTTTTAAAACCTAATTGTGATGCTCTAATAGCTGTTACATAACCACCAGGACCACTTCCAAGAACAATAATATCGTATTTACTCATGTGTACATTTTTTATGAAGCTACGAAATTACAAAACCTATTTTGAATTACGAATTTACAATACTATAAATTTGTATCTTTTGTTACCTTTGCCTTCATGAATAAAAATCTGAACATAGCTAAAACCAGTTTTCCGAGAATTGTTATCGTTGGTGGTGGTTTTGCTGGAATTTCTTTAGCGAAAAAATTATCAAAGCAAGAAGTTCAAGTGGTTTTACTTGACAAGAACAACTATCATACGTTTCAGCCCTTGTTATATCAGGTGTCTACGGGTGGATTGGAGCCAGATTCTATAGCGTATCCAATACGAAAAATACTTAAAGATTTTCCCAATTTTCAATTCAGATTGGCGCATGTTCAAGAAATTAATACTATAAAGAATAAGTTAATTACAAATATAGGAAAGTTAAAATTTGATTATTTAGTGATTGCTTCAGGATCTGAAACCAATTATTTTGATAATGAATCCATTAAAGCCAATAGTATGGCCATGAAAAGCATACCAGAATCTCTCAATTTAAGAAGCTTAATTCTTGAAAACTTTGAAGATGCTTTATTGACCACTGATTTAAATGAACGAAATGCCTTGATGAACTTTGTAATAGTTGGTGCTGGTCCAACAGGCGTTGAGTTAGCCGGTGCTTTGGCTGAAATAAAAAAAGGGATTCTACCAAAAGATTACCCTGATTTGGATACACGATCGGTACAAATCAATTTAATTCAATCGAGTGACAGAATACTAAAAGAAATGAGCACAAATGCATCAAAAAAGGCAGAAGACTTTTTAGAAGAATTGGGTGTAAACGTTTGGAAAAATGTACGGGTTACTGATTATGATGGGAAACTAGTTACCACCAACTCTGATTTAACATTTGAAACTTTTACTTTCATATGGGCGGCTGGAGTAAAGGGTGCTACTATAAAAGGGCTGGATAGTTCTGAATTTATTAACAAAGGTGAACGTATTTTAGTAAATGAATTCAATCAGGTAAAAGGGTTGAATAATATTTTTGCTGTTGGTGATGTGGCTTGTATGGAAAATGACCAATTTCCAAAAGGACTCCCTATGATGGCGCAACCTGCCATTCAACAAGGCCTTCAATTGGGAGATAATTTGCTTCGGTTGATAGAACAAAAACCTATGGTACCGTTTGATTATAAAGATAAAGGGGCTATGGCAACTATTGGAAGAAATAAAGCTGTGGTTGATTTACCTAAATTTAAATTTCAAGGTATTTTTGCTTGGTATGTATGGATGTTTGTGCATCTTTTCTTTCTTATTGGATTTAGAAATAGGGTCGTGGTATTTATAAACTGGGTTTATAATTACATTCGTTTTGATAGGGAAGCCCGCTTAATTATTAGACCTTATAAAAAAAGAAATTAAAAGTATTGTTCATTTTATTTTTAAAGAAAGCCTTTTAGAATGAATTTAATATTAAAAATTAAGTAAGGGATAACTCACCCAAATTCAAATATTTTAATTAAATTTAAAAAAATTAACCAATCAAATTTTAATTAAAATGAAAAAACATGCAATTATTGTCGTGATGCTTTTTGCCAGCATCATGTATTCCCAAAAGAATAAAAACGGTGCCATTTACAATGAACATCCAGCTATTACTGTGGTAGAAGCCATGCAACAGGCTACGGTTAAAGGTGATACAGCTTTGGTTTCAAGTTATTTAACTAAAGATTTCAGGGCCATTAGTGGCTTTAATGCTGACCCGGATGCAAAAGGGAGAGACAAGCAAAACTTTTTAAATGGTGTATTATGGATGAATAACAATATTGCTTATATGAGTTTATCTAGAAGCCCAGGAGCCTATCCGGATGCTTTAGAATATGATAAAAGCGGGTCTTGGGTGCAAACTTGGGATCAATTTCGTGGTGTAAATAATGAAACAGGAGTAAAAATAGATATGCCTGTTCATAGGTTGTTTGTTTTGAATAATGACAATAAAATTTCCAGAATGATTACATATGAAGACAATTCAGTTTGGGATAATCTTAGAGATAGTTATGGTACAAGAACCAACGGCACTTTATATAATCATCATGAAAATATCAATAAAGTACTTAGGATGGTTGCTGCCTTAGAGCATAGTGATGCTGATAAAGGCTTTAGCTATTTTACAGAAGATGCCATATTTACAAATTTAGATATGGCTGATGGTGAGTCCAATACCGTTGCAGAAGAAAAAGAAGGTTTTTTAGGGATGCTAAAAGACTGGGCTATTGAAGCAATTGATGTTAATGGATATCCGGATTATTTGGAATATGAACTAGGAAATGCTAAAGTGGTGCAATCCTGGTGGACTGCTAGAATGACCAGAAAATCTGATGGTAAAAAAGTAAAATTACCATTAATGTTTATTCATGATTTTAATGATGAAGGCATGATAACAAGGGAAGCAGGATATTACACACTTCAGGCGTTATCTGCAAAATAATTTTTGAGCAAAACTCAAAATAGAGGCTGTCCAAAAAGGCGTCATGGTGAGTCCCGATAGCTATCGGGAGAAGCAATTTGTAAATTGCAAGTTGTTGACTTATAGATTACTTCGAAATAAAAAGTTCTCGTAATAACGGTTAATACATACTTTTTAGACAGCCGTTTTTTTATTGAAATTTATAAATCATCTGAAAAATGACGTTTGCTCTTCTCTTTACTAAATTTTTCAGCATTAAATTTTGTTGAATTTCCTTTGGGTATTGATAACGAATGCCAATTCTTACCTTTAATTAGTTTACCGATGAAAACAATTTGACCAATATGATATGAATAATGGCACAACTGCCTGTTAATAGCTTCAGTTATGGTATGTCCCTCATTTCTGATATAAATAATGGTATTTAAATCAACTTCAGTCAAAGAATTTAGGGCATCCATCAAACAAGTCCATCCAACATTCCAGTTTGAAATAAGTTCTTCTTTGTTTTTGTAAGAACCTATAAATTCTGAATCACGCTGTCTCCATGGTTTTTCGCCATCTTCAGTCAAAAAATTAGTCCATCTACTTAACATATTCCCAACCAAGTGTTTTACAATAATGGCAATGGAATTAGCATCATGAACCACTTCTTTTTGCAATTCTTCAAAACTCAATTGATCAAAAGTTTTATCTCCTAAACTTTTGTAATACATAAATTGTTTTATGGCACTTTCAAGGTAACTATTGCTCATCTTTTTTAAAATCGATACTTAATGAATTAACACAAAAACGAGTTCCAGTTTGTGTAGGGCCATCATTAAACACATGTCCTAAATGGCCACCACAATTAGAACAGATTATCTCAGTTCTCATCATGCCATGTGATTTGTCAATCACATATTCAACAGTTCCTTTTATGGAATCATCAAAACTCGGCCAACCGCAATGGGCATCAAATTTGCTGTTGCTTTCAAATAATGGTTGATGACAGCCTGCACAGACATACGTGCCGTTTTCAAAATGAAGGTTATATTTCCCAGAATGAGGTCTTTCAGTTCCTTTATTTCTCAAAACCCAATATTGTTCGTCTGAAAGTTGTTCTTTCCATTCCTCATCCGTTTTTTCTATTTTAAATTTACTCATTTTTTGGTATAAATTTTAATGCAACACCGTTAATACAATGACGTTTTCCTGTCGTGTTTTTTGGGCCATCACCAAAAACATGTCCTAAATGGCCACCACAAATGGCACAATGTTCTTCTATTCCATAATATAAATCAGAACCAGTAGAAAACGCAACATTCCCTTTAATTTCTCTATCAAAACTTGGCCAACCACTACCCGAATCATATTTGTATTCACTCATAAATAAAGGGGTATTACAAGCAGCGCAAACATAAGTGCCTTCTTTAAAAGTCTTATTTAAAGCGTTGGAAAAAGCACGTTCTGTTCCAGATTTTCTTAATACATAATATTGTTCTGGAGTTAATTGTTCCTTCCATTCTGTATCGGTTTTTGTAACAGTATATCCCTTTGTTTCTTCTTGTTTCTTTTTTTGCGCATTACTATTGCAACTAAAACTAGTTATTAATAAGGTTAAAATTATAAACTTTTTCATTTTTTTAAAGTTATGATTAATGCTTTTTATTATGTCGAAATTAATCATGAAACATAACATCTTTAAAAAAATGTGAATTATAAAAAATAAAAATAAAATTATGTAAAAAACAAAAGATACAATTTTTGTATTTTTATTGCATAATTAAAATTAGAATAATGAAATTAAAAAGCGTAATAATAGCATTTATAATTGCAGGAACAATACTTTCATGTGCTACCAATCCATTTACTGGAAAGCAAACCATGGCCTTGGTGCCTAACTCTCAACTTTTCCCAACGGCGTTTCAACAATATAGCCAATTTTTAACCGAAAATAAAGTGATAAAAGGAACCGCTGATGCTACCATGGTAGCCAGTGTTGGGCAAAAAATTGCTGTAGCTGCTGAGCGTTGGTTAAATGCCAATGGAAATGAAGGGTATTTGAAGGATTATAAATGGGAATATAATTTAGTGGATGATAAAACCGTAAATGCTTGGGCAATGCCAGGAGGAAAAGTTGTAGTATATTCCGGTATTTTGCCAATTGCAAATGGAGAAGCAGGGTTGGCAGCCATATTGGGCCATGAGATAGCCCATGCTTTGGCAAATCACGGACAACAACGAATGAGTGCTGGTATGCTTCAGCAAATTGCCGCGGTTGGACTTAATGTAGCTTTAAACGACAACAAAAACCTTCAATTATATAATCAAGCATTTGGTATTGGAACTGAGGTAGGTGTTATGTTGCCATTTAGTAGGAGTAATGAAACAGAAGCAGATACAATTGGTCTTTATTTAATGGCCATTGCCGGTTATAATCCAGATGAAGCTGCAAAACTTTGGGAACGTATGAGTGCACAAAGTGGGGGACAAGCACCACCTGAAATTTTAAGTACGCATCCATCCAATGCATCACGAATTGCTAATTTAAAAGCATTAGCTCCAAAAGCGAAAGAAGAAGCTAAAAAATTCGGGGTCACTTCATTTAAATAATAAAATCAGCCTTATAAGAAAATTTTAACTATTTTAGAAGCTGCTCATAAACGAGCAGTTTTTTTATGGCTGAATTACAAAAAGGAAGTGAAAAATTACTCAATGCTTGGGCGTTTTATGATTGGGCAAACTCAGTTTACACTTTAACAATAGCCTCCACCATTTTTCCTATTTTTTATGGAACATTAAATTTTATTGATAATACTAAAGTTCATGCCTTTGGATTAGACATAAAGAAGACTGCCTTAATATCGTTTGTAACGGCTTTTACTTTTTTAGTTGTTGCATTTGCGTCTCCTTTGCTTTCGGGTATTGCTGATTATATTGGCAATAAAAAGATGTTCATGAAATTCTTCTGTTATATGGGAGGTATTGGGTGCATAGGTTTATATTGGTTTAGTTTGGAACATATTTATTTGAGTTTGTTATTTTATTTTTTTGGATTGTTAGGGTATTGGGGCAGTTTGGTTTTTTACAATTCGTATTTACCGGATATTGCATTTGAAGAGCAACAAGATAAAATAAGTGCCAAAGGTTTTAGTATGGGGTATATTGGTAGTGTAATATTGCTATTAGTAAACCTTGCCATGGTAATGAAACCAGAATGGTTTGGTTTTGATATTGGAACAACCGAAGCTGAAAGTAATGCCGCTTCTATTTTAGCCATGCGTACATCGTTCTTGACAGTAGGTATATGGTGGGTTTTGTTTAGCCAGTATTCATTTTATCATTTGCCAAAAGGTGTTCTAACAGGCAATAAGGTAAAAAGGCATATTGTTTTTAATGGCATAAGAGAGCTCAAAACTGTTTGGAATGGCATGATCCATAATTTAAGATTAAAACGCTTTTTGTATGCTTTTTTTGTATACAGTATGGCGGTTCAAACCATCATGTTGGTAGCTACGTATTATGGTGAACAAGAAATAAGCTGGGGAAGTGAAGGTGAAAAAACAATGGGACTTATTGTAAGTATATTAATTATTCAAATTCTGGCTATTTTTGGCGCCATGTTAACCTCCAGATCATCTACAAAATTTGGTAATATTCAAACACTTATTGGTATTAATATTATATGGATGTTCATATGTTTTTATGGGTATTTTGTAAAGACACCCATTCAGTTTTATATAACCGCTAGTTTTGTAGGGTTTGTTATGGGTGGTATTCAATCACTTTCGCGTTCAACATATTCTAAATTTTTACCAAATACAGTTGATACGACCTCATATTTTAGCTTTTTTGATGTAGCTGAAAAAATCGGAATTGTAATAGGGATGTTGATTTTTGGCATCATTGACCAAATTACGGGTAGCATGAGAAATTCTATTTTATTCCTGTTTGTATTCTTTTTTATTGGAATTGTTCTTTTATTTAGAGTTCCCAGACAAAAAATTGAAGCATAATAAAATTAAAAAGGTGGTCTAAAAAGTTTATATTAACCGTCATTACGAGAAATTTTTATTTCGAAGTAATCTATAAGTCAACAATTTGCAATTTACAGATTGCTTTATTTCATATGATGACGACTTTTTAGACAACCTCTTCTTAGTTTTGAGGTAATAGTTTGATTAAGTCTCAATTTAATGAGATTTAGTGGTTGTGAACTAATTTTTCTTAAAGGTAACTCCACCATAATCTGAATTGATCCTAATTAAATTAGAAGTGCTGGCGCTTCCATAAAAACCTTGATATTGATGATTGTTCGAGTTGGTTTGATTTTTTGTGAAATTAAAATCCTCTGTATTTCTAAGCGAACTATAATTGGTGTTAATATCAAAATTAAAATGGTATTCTGGATGATATCCAATGGTAATTCCTATGTAATTTGATACGATATCAATATTTCCGGCATTTGCCGTCATTTGGTCAATTTTAATAGAGCCGTAACCTCCTTTTAAATTCACATTTTTATATACATCACCAAGGCGTAAGGTTAAATAATCTCCCTTTCCTGTTACATTGTTCAATTTATTAATAGAAACAGATCCATAATCACAATTAAAACTGACGTCTTCAGCTATTTCAATAACCGATTTTGTATAGTCTGCGGTTATAGCCAATTTTTTGGTTTTAGAAACGGTGAATTCACTATAATCAGCATTTATTTTTCCGCTATTGATGTATTCAAAATAACTGTTATTTGTATAATCAAATGTCAATGAGTTGTTTTCTGCCATCAATTCTTTTGTGGTTATTTTTCCATAATCGCAATTAATAGTGGCTTTTCCTTCAAGTTTATCTAAATTAATACTTCCATAATCATTATTCAAATCCACACTATTGGTAATTGGAAGTTTTATCAGGTAGTTGATTTCCATATTTATGTTATTGTTGCTTCCCCAATTCCACCAGGATTTTTTATTATTATTAAAAACAGTTTTGGCATCAACCATACTTGAAGAGGCATTAAAAACAACATGAATATCATCTAGTTTTTTTTGAACCTTGTCTTCATCATTTCCACTAACTTTGATGGTTACTTCAATAGTTACTTTGTTTCCATTATACGTTACAATATCAAGGTTTCCGTAGCTATTGTCAATTTTTAATAGCGCATTGCTGTTAACGGTGTATTCTTTTTTTATCGTTTTTTCTTTGTTATATTTTCCTTTTAAACCATTTGTGCTTAGCGCAATTGCGGGTATTAAAAACAAGATATAAACGGCCTTAAATAGTAATTGGGTTTTCATTGTTATGTTGTTTGAGTTGTTTTACATTTTCTATGGTTTCCATGACATTTTTTAAAACATCAATTCTTGTTTGAAAGTTTGAAATCATGGCGTAAATGACTCTTTTGTCATCACCACTTTCAAATAAATTATCTTTAAGAGTCTCATATTCTTTTTCAAGAATTTGCAGTTGTTTCATGGCATCATTTATAATGGCTTCAGTTTCTGGTGATTTAGCTTCATTAAGTTTTAACAATTCTTCTGAAATTGAAGCAATAAAGAAATCTTGAGTTTCTGCCATTTTCGGGGAAACACTGGCAAGGTCATTCCTGTCTTTATTTTGTTGTAGGATGGCCAATAAACTGAAACATAAAATTACTGAAGCTGCAATGGCCATTAGTAGTTTCCAGAATTTATATTTTCCGGAATTATTTTCAACCATGTTAAGATTTTGGTTTTTAAGTTTTTCCAAAAATCGTTCTTGATGCCCAAGATTTGGATTTTCAAAATCAAATTGTGAATTCAATTTTTCAAATATATTATCTATTGAATCTTCTTTCATTTTTTTAATTTCATTTTTAAACCAAGGCAACCAATTTTTGTCTTAAACTGTCTTTGGCCCGAGATATCATTGTTCTGCAATTGGCTTGAGAAATATTCATGATTTGTGAGATTTCTTCATAATCATATCCTTCAATTAAATGAAGATTTAAACATAACTGATAATTTTCCTTAAGGTCTTTCATTGTTTCTAAAACTTGATTAGCCTTTTGAACTGTAAATTCTTGGTTATCATAAGTATCGGTTTTATCTTCAACTTTATAAAGCACGTCATCTAAAGAAATTTTATCATATTTATTGTTTTTTTTATAAAGATAAATACTGTTATTAATTACAATTCGCTTAAGCCATGAACCAAATATTTTTACATCTTTAAGACTATCTAATTTTGTAAATGCCATCAAAAACGAGTCTTGCATGATGTCTTCAGCTTCAAAACTGTTTTTCACAATTCTTAAAGACGTATTATACATAGCTTTATAATATCTGTTGTAAACCTCCATTTGCGCAGATTGGTTTCCAGATTTACAAAGCTCGATTAGTTGTTCAATATTTAGTTTGGCTAGCGTCACAAAAGCTAATTGTTATTTTAAAGATGAACTTGTTTCAAAGTTGTTACAGTTTTATAAAAAAAAATTCCCACATCAATTAAGAATGTAGGAATTTAGTTTGTAGAAGAATATTGAACGTTTAAGATTCGGCTGGCTTTTCGGCTTTTTCAATCTTAATATTAAGTTCTTGTGTTTTACTATCCAAATCAATAATTATTTTATCTCCATCTTGAACATGAGACGTAATAATTTCTTCAGCTAAGGCATCTTCAATATATTTTTGAATGGCTCTTTTTAAAGGCCTTGCCCCATATTGCTTATCAAATCCTTTTTCTGCAATAAAATCCTTTGCACTTTTACTTAATTTTAAAGTATATCCTAAATCTTTGATTCTAATTAAAAGTTTGCCTAATTCTATATCTATAATCTTATTAATATCTTCTTTGTCCAAAGTATTGAATATAACTACATCGTCAATTCTGTTTAAAAATTCAGGTGCGAATGATTTTTTTAGTGCATTTTCAATAACGCTTCTAGCATTGGCATCTTCTTGCGATTTTTGTGATGCTGTACCAAATCCCATTCCTGTTCCAAAATCTTTAAGTTTACGGGAGCCAATATTAGAGGTCATAATTATGATGGTATTTCTAAAATCAATTTTTCGCCCTAAGCTATCAGTAAGAAATCCGTCATCAAGAACTTGAAGCAACATATTAAACACATCGGGATGTGCCTTTTCAATTTCATCAAGTAAAAGAACAGCATAAGGTTTACGTCTTATTTTTTCTGTTAATTGTCCACCTTCTTCATAGCCTACATAACCTGGAGGCGCACCCACTAATCTTGAAATAGCAAATTTCTCCATGTATTCACTCATGTCAATTCTAACTAGCGCATCTTCACTATCAAATAATTCTATGGATAATACTTTGGCCAATTGCGTTTTACCCACACCGGTTTGACCCAAAAATATAAATGACCCAATAGGTTTATTAGGATCTTTAAGTCCAGCACGATTGCGCTGAATGGCTTTAACTACTTTAGAGACAGCTTCATCCTGACCAATTACTTTTCCTTTAATTAAATTAGGTAACTCTGCAAGTTTATTGATTTCTGTTTGTGCAATTCTGTTTACCGGTATTCCTGTCATCATGGATACCACATCGGCCACATTGTCTTCAGTTACAATTTCACGATGTTGCTTGGTATCTTCTTCCCATTTTTCCTGGGCAATGGCTAATTCCTTTTCAATACGTTTTTCATCATCCCTTAATTTTGCAGCTTCTTCATATTTTTGTTTTCTTACAACCTGATTTTTAGTTTCCTTAACATCTTCAAGTTGTTTTTCCAGCTCTAAAATTTGTTTAGGAACTTCAATATTCGTTATATGAACACGAGAACCCGCCTCATCAAGCGCATCAATAGCTTTGTCTGGTAAAAAACGTTCAGTCATATACCTATTTGTTAATTTAACGCATGCTTCAATAGCTTCAGGCGTATAATCAACGTTATGATGTTCTTCATATTTACCTTTAATATTGTTTAATATTTCAATGGTTTCCTCTACCGAGGTAGGTTCCACAATTACTTTTTGAAAACGGCGTTCTAATGCACCATCTTTCTCAATATACTGTCTGTATTCATCCAAAGTAGTGGCCCCAATACATTGTATTTCTCCACGGGCCAAAGCCGGTTTAAACATATTTGAAGCATCTAAACTTCCGGTAGCACCACCTGCACCAACAATGGTATGGATTTCGTCAATGAACAAAATGACATCATCATTTTTTTCAAGTTCATTCATAACAGCTTTCATGCGTTCTTCAAACTGCCCACGATATTTGGTTCCGGCAACTAAACTGGCAAGGTCTAAAGTAACAACACGTTTGTTAAAAAGGATTCTTGACACTTTTCTTTTAATAATTCTAAGTGCAAGCCCTTCAGCAATGGCAGATTTTCCAACACCAGGTTCACCAATTAAAAGTGGATTGTTTTTCTTGCGTCTACTTAAAATTTGAGACACGCGTTGAATTTCTTTTTCGCGTCCTACAACAGGATCCAATTTACCTTCTTCAGCTAAAACAGTTAAATCCCTTCCGAAATTATCTAAAACAGGTGTTTTAGACTTTTTGTTTGTTTTGCTAGTGGGTGTATTGAATAAATTGTCTTTTGCAGTATCATCATCTGAACTGGTGTCATCATCTTGAAATGATTCTGCTTTTGGTTCTATATAATTATTATCGTTAGTGATCATAAATTTAAATTGTTCTTTAACATTATCATAGTCGACTTTAAGCTTATTTAAAAGCTTAGTAGTAGGGTCATTTTCATTCCTTAAAATACACAGTAATAAGTGTGCAGTGTTTATTGAGGTGCTTTGAAATAATTTAGCTTCTAAAAAAGTTGTTTTTAAAGCGCGCTCTGCTTGTCTGGTAAGATGCAAATTCTTTTTTTGATTTGAACTTGCCGTAGTGTTTGGGTTAGCGGGACTTAATATTTCCACTTTTCTTCTTAAATGATTTAAATCAATATCCAAAGCGGTTAAAATATTAATGGCCTTACCATTGCCATCACGTAAAAGACCAAGCATTAAATGCTCAGTGCCAATAAAATCATGGCCTAATCGCAATGCCTCCTCCTTGCTATACGCAATCACATCCTTAACTCTTGGTGAAAAATTATCATCCATAATACATTCCTTTCTGCATTAAAAGTAATAAAACAATTTTGTAAAGGCAAAAACTATACCTTAAATTGTCTATAAGTTGCTAATTGACGAAAAAAACTTTAAAAAATCAAAATTTAAGAGGGTATATTTATTAACGAAAAACACAGTCAAAATTGTTAATAAAAAACATCAAAAAAATCGATGAAATGACCTGTCATGACTCACGAAATAGTTATCTTAGCACGGTTTGAA
The DNA here is from genome assembly GCA_963976005.1 of uncultured Flavobacteriales bacterium. GTDB lineage: Bacteria > Bacteroidota > Bacteroidia > Flavobacteriales > Flavobacteriaceae > Yeosuana. The sequence continues at coordinate 38,272 of CAXBJF010000013.1, forward strand.
AAACTCAAGATATAATTAATTAAATATATATGGCTGAAGGAGAAAAATTGATTCCAATTAACATAGAAGATGAAATGAAATCGGCTTACATTGATTACTCAATGTCAGTCATTGTGTCACGTGCTTTACCAGATGTTAGAGATGGTTTAAAGCCTGTGCATAGACGTGTTCTTTTTGGAATGCATGAGTTAGGTGTAAGGTCAAATACGGCGCACAAAAAATCAGCAAGAATTGTTGGTGAGGTTTTAGGTAAATACCATCCACATGGGGATACTTCTGTTTATGATGCCATGGTGCGTATGGCACAAGAATGGAGTTTACGGTATATGCTTGTAGATGGACAAGGGAATTTTGGTTCGGTTGATGGTGATAGTCCAGCTGCGATGCGTTATACTGAAGCACGTATGCGAAAAATATCTGAAGACATGCTGTCAGATATTGATAAGGAAACCGTTGACCATCAATTAAATTTTGATGATACATTAAATGAACCTACCGTTTTACCTACACGTATTCCTGGGCTTTTAGTGAATGGAGCCTCTGGTATTGCTGTTGGTATGGCAACTAATATGCCTCCTCATAATTTAAGCGAAGTGGTTGATGGTATTATTGCTTATGTAGATAACAACGATATTGAAATAGATGAATTAATAAAACATGTAAAAGCACCAGATTTCCCTACTGGTGGAACCATTTATGGATATGATGGTGTCAAGGAAGCTTTTCATACAGGTCGTGGGCGTATTGTCATGCGAGGAAAGGCCATTATTGAAGAGGTAAAAGGTCGTGAGTGTATTATTGTCACTGAAATACCTTACCAAGTCAATAAAGCAGATATGATTAAAAAAACTGCTGATTTGGTCAATGATAAAAAGCTTGAAGGAATCGCCACTATACGTGATGAATCTGATAGAAATGGGATGCGTATTGTTTATGTTTTAAAGCGTGACGCCATTCCAAACATTGTTTTAAATAAATTATATAAATACACCCAGTTACAATCCTCATTTAGTGTTAATAATATTGCGCTGGTAAAAGGGCGGCCGCAATTGTTGAATCTTAAAGAAATGATTCACTATTTTGTGGAGCACAGACATGAGGTAGTAGTAAGACGAACTACTTATGAATTAAGAAAAGCCGAAGAAAGAGCGCATATTTTAGAAGGATTAATAATTGCTTCAGATAATATTGATGAAGTCATTGCCTTAATTAGAGCCTCATCAAATGCAGATGAAGCAAGAGAAAAATTAATGACACGGTTTTCTCTTTCTGAAATTCAGGCAAAAGCCATTGTGGAGATGCGTTTGCGCCAACTTACCGGTTTAGAGCAAGATAAATTAAGAACTGAGTATGAAGATTTAATGAACACCATCGAAGATTTGAAAGATATCCTTGAAAAGAAGGATAGACGTATGGAAATCATTAAACAAGAACTTATTGATGTAAAAGCTAAATACGGTGATGAAAGACGCTCCATTATTGAATATGCTGGAGGTGATTTAAGTATAGAGGATATGATTCCAGATGAAAAGGTTGTGATTACAATTTCTCATGCGGGTTACATTAAACGCACATCACTTTCAGAATACAAAACACAAAACAGGGGCGGTGTAGGTCAAAAGGCTTCAACAACCAGAAATGAAGACTTTTTAGAACATTTGTTTGTAGGGACCAATCACCAATATATGTTGTTCTTTACACAAAAAGGGAAATGTTTCTGGATGCGTGTTTATGAAATTCCTGAAGGAAGCAAAACCTCAAAAGGTAGAGCCATTCAGAATTTAATAAATATTGAACAAGATGATAATGTTAAGGCTTTTATATGTACACAGGATTTAAAAGATGAAGCCTATATTAATAGCCATTACGTTATAATGGCAACTAAAAACGGTCAAGTAAAGAAAACTTCTTTAGAACAATATTCTAGACCAAGAATGAATGGTATCAATGCCATCACAATAAAAGAAGATGATATTTTATTGGAAGCCAGATTAACCACCGGTGAAAGTCAAGTAATGCTAGCCCTAAAATCTGGTAAAGCTATTAGGTTTGAAGAAGCAAAAACAAGACCAATGGGTAGAAGTGCTTCAGGAGTAAGGGGTATTAGGCTTGCTAATGAAAAAGATGAAGTTATAGGGATGGTCACTGTTGAAAATCCACAGGAAGAATCTGTTTTGGTGGTTTCAGAAAACGGTTATGGAAAACGGACCTACATTGATGACCCTGAAGATGGTGAACCCGTTTACAGAATTACAAATCGTGGTGGAAAAGGTGTGAAAACTATTTCTATTACAGAAAAAACCGGTAAATTAGTATCGATTAAAACGGTAACAGATAATGATGATTTAATGATTATAAATAAATCTGGAATTGCTATTCGTATGGCAGTGCAAGATTTAAGAGTGATGGGAAGAGCCACCCAAGGTGTAAAATTAATCAATCTTAAAAACGGAGATTCTATTGCAGCTGTTGCAAAAGTTATACATGATGATGTTGTTGCAGAAGATGAGACAGATGAAGTTGAACCAATTGAAAATAATGATGAATTGCCAAACGGCACAACTCTTGATAATAACCCTGACGAAAACAATTAATACATTAACACTTAAATTATTTAAAAATGAAAAAACAAATTATAATAGCTTTTACGCTGTTGTTGAGCACATTTTTGTTTGCTCAAAAAAAAGAACTAAGAGCTGTTGAAAAGGCGCTTAAAAGCAATAACTATTCTGAGGCCAAATCATTATTAAGTCAAGTAGAGCCTATGTTGTCATCAATGGATGAAAAAGAAAAATCTCAATATAATTATGATAAAGCGCAGGCACTTTATGCCAATGGCGCTGGATCTAGCAAAGATATTGATGGGGCGCTGGAAAGTTTAAAAAACGTAAGTGAAGGTTACCAAGCTGAAGTTGCTCAATTAAAACAAAACATGGTTAATAAGTTATTGACTTCTGGGAATGCTGCGTATGAAAAAAATGATTTCTCAACGGCCTCAAATGATTTTGAACATGCCTATAGGGCTTCAACAAAAGACACCACATATTTATATTATGCGGCAGCTACGGCAGTAAATATGCAAGATTTTGACAGAGCATTAGGTTTATACAAAGAGTTAAAGGACTTGGGTTATACCGGTATAGAAAAGCAGTATTTTGCAACCAATGTTGAAACCGGTAAAGAAGAGCTATTTCAGGAAAAAGGGCTTCGGGATGTATCTGTTAAAGCTAAAACGTATATAAAACCAGAAGATCGTAAATCAGAATCAAAAAAAGCAGAAATAGTAAAAAATATTGCACTTATTTATATCAGTAAAGATGATAATGAAAACGCATTGGCAGCAATGAAAGAAGCAAGAGCAGAAGATCCAGATGATATTAATTTGTTGCTTTCAGAAGCTAATGTTTACTATAAAATGGGTAATACTGAAGCTTTTAAAAATGCCTTAAAAGTGGCTACAGAAAAAGACCCTAATAACCCTGAATTACAATATAATTTAGGAGTTATAGCTTCAGAATCAGGGGATGTTGATGAAGCCATGGCTTATTACAATAAAGCTTTGGAATTAGATCCAAATTATATAAATGCGGATATTAATATTGCAGCATTGATTCTAAACAAGGAACAAGCACTCATAGAAGAAATGAATGGGTTGGGATCTTCTAAAAAAGATGATTTGCGTTATGATGAATTAAAAGGAATGCGTCAACAACTATATAGAGATGCAATTCCTTATCTAACAAAGGCTCTTGAAATAGATTCTAAAAATATTAGTGCAGCCAAAACATTAATGAATATTTATAGTGTTCTTGGAGAAAAAGATAAGTATAATGACATAAAAGCGAAAGTGGATGCCATTGAAGCTGAAAATTAATATGATAAATGTAGAGGCTGTCTGAAAAGTATATATTACCGTCATTACGAGAAATTTTTATTTCGAAGTAATCTGTAAATCAATAACTTGCGATTTACAGATTGCTTCATTTCATTCGCAATGACGACTTTTTAGACAGCCTCTTATATCACTTTTTTAATAACCCTAAGTTTATGAGTATGTGTTTTTTGGTCAACATTATATATCCCTGTGTGATCTAAACGGTCAATTCTTACTTTTCCATGGGCGTGAATAATATAATTATCTTTCATAATAATACCTACGTGTACTATTTGACCTTCACTGTTGTCAAAAAAAGCTAAGTCACCGGGTTCGCTTTCTTCAATAAAACTTAAAGCCTCTCCTTGCGTTGCCTGTAGTGAAGCATCGCGTAAAAGATGATAACCATTAAGTTTATAAACCATTTGAGTAAATCCTGAACAATCAATTCCAAAAGGGCTTTTTCCGCCCCAAAGATAAGGGCTGTTTAAATATAAAAATGCGGTTTGAACAAGTTTGCTTTTCGCTTTTTTACCCGAAATAAAATGACCATCATGGGTGTGATTTAAAACAGACAATCCATTTAAGGAAGACCCTAACAAAACAGGATATAACTGGTTGTGCTCATCTTGAATAAATTCCACTAAATCTATCGAAAGTCGCGGTACCGATTTATGAAGTGTATTATACTGGTTTTCGTTTATTTCCTGAAATTGTTTATTATCTATCCAGCCTTCGTAGTTATCAAATGCAAGTCTTATTCTGCTCCATGATTTACGTTTTTCCAATATTTTAAAATAGTCTCCATATAATACCTGAGATACTAATTCGCTTTTATCAGTAGATTCAAATCGTAAGGGAACTATGCTTAAATGACAGATTCCGTATAGCATTCAGAAAATATTAATTACGTTCAATTACAATGGCTGAAGCACCACCACCACCGTTACAAATGGCTGCAGCTCCAAATTTTGCGTTGTTTTGTTCTAAAACATTCAATAAGGTAATAAGTATTCTGGCGCCAGAACAACCAAGGGGATGGCCAAGTGAAACCGCTCCACCATTGACATTCACGTTATTATCTTTTAATCCAAGAATTTTCATATTTGCCAATCCAACGACAGAAAAGGCCTCGTTAAACTCAAAAAAATCAACATCCTTTATAGAAATTCCAGCTTTATCCAAAGCTTTAGGTAATGCTTTTGCAGGCGCCGTTGTAAACCATTTTGGTTCATGTGCGGCATCTGCAAACCCTTTAATGGTAGCTAAAATTTTTAGACCTAATTCGTTTGCTTTTTCTTTACTCATTAATACCAAAGCTGCGGCACCATCATTTATAGTGGACGCATTGGCGGCAGTAACCGTACCATCTTTTGTGAAAGCAGGACGCAGTGAAGGAATTTTATCAATTTTCACATTGGTATATTCTTCATCTTTATTGACTATTAAAGGCTCTCCTCTGCGCTGAGGCACTTCAACTGGTACCACTTCATTATTGAATTTTCCGGCAGCCCAAGCAGCTTCAGAGCGCTTGTATGATTGGATTGCAAACGCATCTTGATCTTCTCGGGTAAAATGATATTCACTGGCACAGGCATCTGCACATACACCCATGGCATTTTCGTCATAAGCATCTACCAATCCATCTTTTTGCATGCCATCTATTAAAGTGGTCGGTCCAAATTTTGTTCCGTTTCGTGCATACAAATAATGAGGTATTAAACTCATATTTTCCATACCACCGGCAACTACAATATCAGTATCTCCATTTGCTATTGATTGGGCGGCTAACATAACCGCTTTCATACCAGAAGCACAAACTTTATTGACGGTTGTACATGGCACAGTATCAGGAATTCCCGCATGCATAGCTGCCTGTCTTGCAGGAGCTTGTCCTACACCAGCTTGAACTACGTTTCCCATTAAAACTTCTTGAACAAGTTCTGGTTTTAAATTAATTTTATCTAATGCTCCTTTTATTGCAATGGCTCCTAATTTTGAAGCCGTAATGGTTGATAATGATCCTAAAAAACTACCTATAGGTGTTCTTGCAGCTGAAACAATAACTACTTCTTTACTCATTTCTTAATCGTTTAATTACCTTAAAGCGAAAATAATCATTTTTTGATAGAAATTAGAACGAATACTGGAATATAAAAAATCAAAAAAGCTTATTTTTATTACATTTGAAATTCTTAATATTCATCATGAAAGACTTTATAAATAAACTGTATCGAAATCATTCCTTAATTTATAAAGGCCTATTATTCATTGGTACCACATTTTTAATTGTGTATTTGTTTCCTAAAACAGGAAAATTCAAATATAATTTTGAAAAAGGAAAACCTTGGCAATCTGAAAATTTATATGCCCCTTTTGATTTTGCCGTTAAAAAATCTGACGACGAGATTGCGAATGAAAAGAAAACCATTTCAGATGAATCTACCCTATATTTCAATATTGACAGTTCCATTCAGGAAGAAGTTAATAATTCATATGCATCTCAGTTTAAAAGTAGTTTTTCAGATTCTATACCTAAATCTGATAGGAATGCTCTCTTTCTTACAGGAAAACAAATCATTAATGAATTATATGAATTTGGAATTTTAAATGAAGATTATAATTTTCCTGAAAATAAAAGTGTTGTTCTGCTTGAAGATCGTGTTGAAAAGCATGAGACCAAATACTCAAACTTAATAAAACAGGATCATGTTGCTTCTATAATAAGTGACATATTAAATAAAAATAATTTAGGCAAATATAAATCTGAATTCACATCTTTGTTTTTTGACCTTATTCAGCCCAATTTAGCATTTAACGAAGGATTTACAGATGAGGTTTTAAAAGAAGATTTAAGCAAAATAGCTTATACACGTGGTAGTATTGAAAAGGAAACATTAATTATTTCTAAAGGTGAAATTGTTGAAGGTGCTAAATATCAAATTTTAGCATCCTTAAAGTCTGAATTTGAGTCACAGGTTTGGACCGCTTCAAATTATAGTTGGATTTTATTAGCATATACATTATTGGTGGCTTTGGCACTTTTAATGTTGCTGTTATTTCTGCGGAAATACAGGTTAGAAGTATTTGAAAATAACACCAAAGTAACCTTTATTTTCTTCAACATTCTTTTAATGATATTAATAACCACCCTAGTTGTAAATTATAATTCAAAATATATTTATGTGGTTCCTATTTGTATTTTACCTCTGGTATTCAAAGCCTTTTTTGATGCTCGTTTAGGGCTTTTTGCTCATGTTATTACTGTTTTATTATTAGGTTTTATTGTGCCTAATAGTTATGAATATATGTTTCTTCAAATAATAGCGGGAATTGTAACTATATTAACAGTTTCTGAGCTTTATAAACGCGCTAATTTGTTTATATCAGTAGGGCAGATTACATTAATTTATATCCTTGCATATTTTGCTTTTTTTGTGATTCATGAAGGCAGTGTTGACACGATAAAATGGGAAACGTTTATATGGTTTGTATTGTCTGGTCTGGCAACCCTGTTTGTTCAACCGTTAATTTATATCTATGAAAAACTTTTTGGCTTAGTGTCTGATGTATCTTTGTTGGAATTATCAGATACCAATACCAAATTGCTAAAAGAATTGTCAAACAAGGCTCCGGGGACCTTTCATCATTCATTAAATGTAGCCAATCTTTGTGAGGCATGCGCCAATGAAGTAGGTGCCAATGCCATGTTGATTCGGGTTGGAGCCTTGTATCACGATATTGGAAAAATGAAAAACCCCACATACTTTATTGAAAATCAGTCTACAGGTATAAATCCACACGATGAATTGTCTTCCAAGGAAAGTGCTCGAATTATTATTAATCATGTTATTGCAGGTATTGAAATTGCGAAAAAATACAATTTGCCTGATAGAGTGATAGATTTTATAAGAACGCATCATGGAACGAGCATGGTTTACTTTTTTTACATTAAAGAAAAAGAAACTATCAATGAGGTAGATAAATCTGATTTTATGTATCCTGGACCAAAACCATTTAGTAAAGAAACTGCTATTTTAATGATGTGTGATAGTGTTGAAGCAGCATCAAAAAGTTTAAAAGAACCTACATCTACAAAAATTGATGCGTTTGTTGAAAGCATTATAAATAAGCAAATTGATGAAGAGCAATTTTTGAATGCAAATATTACTTTTAAGGAAATTCAATCCATAAAAAAAGTCTTAAAACACAAGTTGGCAAATATTTATCATTTAAGGATTGAATACCCCGAATAAATAATTTAAAAAAGTAAATAAATAGTTGTGTTCTTAAAGAGGATACATTACATTTGCAACCGCAATTTTATTGCATAAGTTCATATTAAATAGGAGAGATGCCAGAGTGGTTAATGGAGCAGTTTGCTAAACTGTCGACGGGTAACTGTCGCGTGGGTTCGAATCCCACTCTCTCCGCAAAAAATGATAACCAATTCGGGGTGTAGCGTAGCCCGGTTATCGCGCCTGCTTTGGGAGCAGGAGGTCGTCACGCCAAGGCGTGACCACCACAAAAAAAAGAATGATAGTATATATTCTATACAGTAGTACACGTTCTAAATATTATGTAGGTCAAACTGCAAATATTGATAAAAGATTAGAAAGGCATAATATGGGTTTAGTTCCTTCAACAAAAACAGGAATTCCATGGCATGTAGTTTTGCAAATTGAAGCTATAAATAGGTCGGAAGCCTTGATTTTAGAAAAGAAAATAAAGAAAAGAGGAGCAAAACGATTTTTAGATAACCATTTCGGGGTGTAGCGTAGCCCGGTTATCGCGCCTGCTTTGGGAGCAGGAGGTCGCAGGTTCGAATCCTGCCACCCCGACAAACCTAGTAATAGAAAGTATCAAAACACTGTTAATTGTATGATTATCAGTGTTTTTTGTTTTTAGGCATTTTATTTGATGCCAAATGAAAGCAATTATACCCAACTAAAAGGTGTGCAATCAGGTGTGCACTTTCTCACCAAAATTGTAATAACTTTAAAGAGCTTTAAGACATGATTTGACTCTCGTCTTTACAAATTATTGTTTAACTAAAGTCATTTAAAATGAAAACAAAAAGCACATTATTATTTTCTTCACAAGAAAAGTAAGAAGCTCTACTAACAAGTCATCCATTTTTGTTCGTATTACCGTAACTGGACAACAATCAGAAATCAATCTTAAAAGAATCGTTCTTTTTAAAGAAAGGTCAGTTCAAAACACGATTTCAAAAAAGTACCCTGTTTCATTTTGAATTAACTATTTTTAAATTGATTAGCTTTGTTTAAACTACGTTTTGGTTTTTATTAATTTTCTGTTTAAAAACTTCTAAAATTATGTGTATAAAATATTATAATATTTTTATTTTATTATATATCCTACTAATTTCAAATCCAATAGTAGCACAATTCACCCCTTATTTTCAAAATTATGCACTGTCTGAATATAACGCTGGGAATCAAAATTGGGGAGTGTCAATGGCTGATAATGGAAAATTATATGTTGCCAATAATAAAGGTTTATTGGAATTTGACGGTTTGATATGGAATTTTAAAGAATTACCAAATAAAACTACAATACGATCGGTTTTTGCTTATAAGGATAGAATTTATACGGGTTCTTATGAAGAATTTGGTTTTTGGAAACCAAATTCAAAAGGCGTTTTAGTTTATACCTCCTTAAGCGATTCTATAAAAAAAGAAATTTCATTAAATGAGGAAATTTGGCAAATTGTCCCCTATAAAGACACCATTGTTTTTCGTTCTTTTTTAAATATTTATTTGTACTATCCAACTGGATTAATAAAAAAAATAGATGCTAAAACGACTATTATTTCATGTAGTGTTGTAAATAATACATTATTTGTTTCTACGCTTAGAAATGGTATTTATGAACTTGTTGAAAATGTTTTAAAACCAAAAATAACCAATGAAATCTTAAAAGAAGCTAAGATAATCTCAATAGTTGAATATGACTCAAAACTATTGATTACAACTTCTTTAAAAGGGTGTTTTTTATACGAAAACAATAAACTTACTCCTATAAATTTTGAAGTAAATAGCTTTATTGAACAACATCAACTAAATAGGTTTTCAATACTAAAAAACGGTAATATGATTTTTGGTACTATTAAAGATGGTGTTTATTTCACAAAGCATAATGGAAAAATCATCTTTCATATTAATAAAGAAAATGGTTTAATTAATAATACCGTTTTAAGTCAATATGTAGATGACAATAAAATTTTATGGCTTGGACTGGATAATGGACTAGCTTCTATTGATTTAAGCAGTGATAATTACTTTTTTAATGATGTTTCAGGGAAATTAGGGGCAGTTTATGATGTTATTAAATTTAAAGATACATATTATCTTGGAAGTAATACGGGGTTATTTTATTTAGACAATAATAATAAATTACAATTTATTAAGGGCTCGCAAGGTCAGGTCTGGAATTTAAAAGAGATAAACGGTGAGCTTTTTTGTGGGCATAATGAAGGTACATTCTTAGTAAAAGATAAACAATTATTTCCATTATCAAATTATACGGGTGGATGGTCAATTCAATATGTCCCGGAGCATAAAGACATATATATTGAAGGTACATATTCAGGACTTGTAAGGTTTAAAAAAAACGCATTAAATTGGGAAGTAAAACATTTAGGAAAAACCACTATGCCTATTCGTTTTTTAGTTTTTGAAGACCAATATACTGCTTGGGCAGCAAATGCCTATAAAGGGTTGTATAAAATTAAATTTGATAAAAATTATGATTCAATAACTACTGTTGAAAATTACAATAAAAAAGGTGTGTTTTCAGACTTTAATGTCAGGGTTTACAAAATAAAAAATGACATCTATTTTAGAACCAACGATGGATGGTTAAAATATGAACCCATACTAGATAGTATAGTACCATCTGATTTATTAAATGAGAGATTTGGAAAATCGTCATACATAATATCCAGTGATGACATGGACAATATTGTACTGAAAAATACAAATGACGTCATAAGCTTTAAATCCTTGTTGAATAATAAAAAGGAGATTTTAATCAAAAGCAACTATTTTAAAAATCGTTTGATTGTTGGAAATGAAAATGTCTCTAAGATTAATGATACATTGTTTGCCCTCAATTTAAATAATGGTTTTATGCTAATCAATAGCCATTCAAAATCCAATATAGTATTAATAAAGCCTCAAATTGAAAGTATTGAAATAAATAACAAATTCATGGATCTTGATCCTAAGCGAGCAATTGATTTTAAATTAAAAAGTACTATTAGTATTTCAGTTTCATCTCCAAAATCAACGAATCATTTTTTTGAATATTCAATTTTAGAGATTGATTCAACAAATTGGAAAAAATTAGATAAAAACAAATTGGAACTGTCCAATTTAAAAGACGGTATTTATACTATTTTATTTAGAACTAGTAATGATTTTGGCAAATCATCTCCAACAAGTGAGTTAAAATTAAAAGTTTTGCCACCTTGGTATAAAGACACGTTAGGATTGGTCATATACATCTTTCTATTGAGCTTTTTAATTGCATTAATTATTGTTTTGAATAAAAGGAAACTTAATAAAGAACGAAGACTTTTAAGAATTAAATATGCCAAAGAACAACAAGAAATAGTTAGGGAAAAAACTATTGAAAATGAAAAGAGAATTGTACAATTAAAGAATGAGTCTCTTAAAAATGAAGTTAAATTAAAAAGCAAACAGTTGGCAAATAGTGCGATGGCGTTGATAAAGAAAAATGAAACTTTACAAGATATCAAAAAGGAGCTAAGTGTAAATAAGGATAGTTTTGAAAATCAATATGTTTATAAAAAAATATACAATAAAGTTGATAATTCCATTTTGCATAAAGATGAGTGGAAAATTTTTGAGCATAATTTCAACCAAGTTCATGAAGAGTTTTTCAAAAGCCTTAAAGAACAACATTCAAATTTATCGCCTAAAGATTTGAAGATTTGTGCATACATCAAAATGAATTTATCAAACAAAGAAATTGCTCCTTTAATGAATGTATCTATAAGAGGTTTAGAAACACATAGATACAGATTAAAGAAGAAATTAAAATTAGAAAATGATATTTCTGTAACGTCTTATTTGATTAATTTTTAATATTCAACAGTTAAAATTACGTTTTTTTAAAATATTTATACTTCATTAATACGTCATATAACGTTTTATTTCCAAATTTTACTCATTTTTCATTATTTTAGGATACGCCAATCATAAGGGTTTTGATGTTTTTATGTTAAATGGCGTATTTAAAGTGTAATTAGTTCTTAGCACTAAATTAATATTGTTTATATCTTGTGAATGACTAATAACTAAATTAAAACACGTATATGAAAACAAAAATTATTTTATTATTACTTTTTCTGGTCTCTGTTTGTGGCTTTTCCCAAAATATGACAGTTTCGGGAACGGTTACTAGTTCAGAAGACAATATGCCTGTACCAGGTGTTAATGTTCTAGTAAAAGGAACAAGTAGGGGAGTAAGTACCGATTTTGACGGTAATTATTCTATACAAGTGAGCCAGGGAGAAATTCTTGAATTTAGCTCTCTTGGACTAAAAACAAGAACTATAACAGTAAATAAACAAGCGATCGTTAATGTTATATTGGATACGGATATTGAATCTTTAAATGAAGTTGTTATAGTAGGTTATGGAACCCAAAAAAAGGCTGTTCTTACCAGTTCTGTAAGTTCAATTAAAGGCGAAGATTTAGCAAAAGAGCCTATAGTTAATGCAACACAAGCATTACAGGGAAAAGCAGCTGGTGTTCAAATAATTGCTTCAGATGCTCCGGGGGCAGCTTCAACCGTTATTATTAGAGGATTGGGTACCATACAAGGTGGAAGAGACCCGTTGTATGTTGTCGATGGCGTTTTGACTGGCAATATAAATAACATCAATACATCTGATATTAAAACCATGAATGTTTTAAAAGATGCTGCATCGTTAGCAATTTATGGTAATAGAGGTGCTAATGGGGTTATTATCATTACCACCAAAAAAGGACGTTCTGGAAAAATGCAAGTCTCGTTTGATTCCTATACTGGTTTCAGGGATATATTAAGCAAAGTAAACATGGCGGATGCTTCTTCTTTTGTGACTTATAGTAATGAGGCTGCGTTAAGGGATTTATTAAATGACAATGATCCAAGTAACGACAATGATACCAGTGGTTTTTTCCCAACAAACCAGCAATATAATACCAATTGGCTTGACGCAATTTCAAGAACGGCCAGAGTATCAAATTACAATTTATCACTATCTGGTGGGTCTGATAATATTCAAGCATTTTTTAGTGTAGGATATAATAAGGAAGAAGGAATTTTAAAAGATAATGATTTTAATAGACTTACTATAAGAAGTAATGTTGATTATAAAATTAGTGATAAGCTTAGCCTTTCTCAAAATGTAAGTGCACAAATAGCACATGTTACACCAAAATCATTTAATGCATTTACTACTGCTTACAAACAATCCCCTATAGTTCCTGTAAGAGAAGAAGATGGGCGGTTCGGTGCATCGGTGGCGTTTAATAATGTTGGGAATCCTGTAAAAGATTTGTTTTTTCAAGATGAAGAGCAAAAGTTCTTTAAATTACAGGCCTCTCTTAAAATGGATTATAAAATAATAGACCCTTTAGTCTTTACGTCTCGGTTTTCTATAGAATCTGAAACAGCACGATTATATGATTTTCAAGATAGATTAGGTTCTTATTTGGCCAGTAATCCTGGGAATACAGAAGGGAATTTTGAAGGAGGTATAGAAAACCCTGCAAAAACGAGGCTTATCGTTGAGCACAGAAATAATTATCGCTGGTTTTTGGATAATTATTTTACATTCGATAAAACCTTTAATGAAGACCATACTGTAAAGTTGACCGTTGGGATTACTGCTGAAGAAAATAGAAGTGAATTTTTAAAGGGTACTAGAAATAATGTGCCTTTAGATTCTAATCTTAAATATAATTTGGGGTTGGGAGATGAAGATGACACACAACTTTCAGGGGGCTCATTTACGGTTTTGGATAGATTATATTCGTTAATAGGGAGGGTGAATTATGATTATAAAAACAAATACATTTTTAATGCCTCTTATAGAAGAGATGGTTCCAGTAAATTTCAAAAAGGATTTAGATATGGTGATTTTTTCGCTGTGAGTGCTGGTTGGTCAATAAGTAATGAAGACTTTATGCAAGATGGTTTTTTTGATGTTTTAAAACTTAGGGCTAGTTATGGAGAGCTAGGAAATCAAAATGTTCCTTTTAATGTTCTAAATGTCACAACTGGCAGTGGTGGGTTTTATGCATTTGGACCTAATCAAGATATACAACAAGGCATCACTATAACAGGTACGGTTCAGGAGAATTTATCTTGGGAAACCACCAATGAAGTTAATATAGGTCTGGAATATACGCTTCTTGATTATAGATTGAGTGGTGAAATAGATTATTACCAAAGAGTAAATGAAAATGCTACCTTGGAATTACAGCTTCCAGATGTTTTTGGTTTTGATCCTTTTAATTCTCATGTAGGTAGAATTGAAAATACAGGTTTAGAAGTCCTTTTAAATTGGTCAGATAACATAAATGACAAGTTAAAATATCATGTTGGTGGAAATTTTTCATACAACAAAAATGAATTGACCAAAGTAACCAGTCCTTTCTTTAATGAACAAACAGGAGGAAACATTGATAATGGGCAATACACTAAAAAAGTAGCCGTTGGTCAACCATTGGGAAGTTTCTATTTATATGAAGTTGCAGGTATAGATGACAGAGGGGAATTTGTTTATAAAGATTTAAACAACGATGGTGATATAACCGAAGATGATAGAAAATTCTTTGGTTCTTACATTCCAAAATATTACTTCGGTTTCAATTTTGGATTCGATTATGATAATTTTGATTTAAGTGTTGATACTTTTGGAAATTTTGGGAATGTGGTTTATAATGGTAAAAAAGCACAACGCTTTGGAAATGAAAATATTGAACAAAAAACATTTGATAATCGTTGGACTTCTGGAAGACCAAGCAATACAACCCCAATTGCTTCTAATGATGTCCCATTATCTTCCAATTACTATCTTGAATCAGGGGATTTCTTTAGAATCAACAACATAACATTGGGCTATACGTTCCCAAGTGAGAAATTAGGATTGTTTTCTAATATTAGAATCTATGCATCAGCAAAAAACCCAATTATTCTTAAAAGATTTTCAGGGTATTCCCCAGAATTACCTGGGGACGATAATGGAAACCCTCTTAAAACAGCTGGAATTGAACTGAATGCTTATCCAACGTTAAGATCATTTTATATAGGAATAAACACATCATTTTAATACATAAAGAAAAATGAAAAATTTAACTAAAAAATCAATTTATTTTGGTGCTTCAATACTATTAATACTGGGTCTTACACTCTCCTGTAGTGAAGATTTTATTAATGTTGCAGCTAATGAAGAAACTGAAGGCGCAATAACAGCAGATAAAGCACCTGAACTGGTAAACGCTGTTTACAATAACCTTAACCAATGGGCTATGAGCTCGTTTTCATGGAATGGGGTTAGTAGCATGACCTCTGATGATGCTGATAAAGGCAGTGACCCAGGAGATACGGGTGGGGATAAAAATTTGTTGGATGCACTTACTTTTGACGCCACAACCATTTCATTCGATGAAGTTTGGGCTGCACATTATGATGGTATACAAAGAGCCAATCAAGCCATAAACAGACTAGAGGCATTTGATTTAGATCCAACCTTAAAAAGTAGGCTTATTGGGGAGGCAAAATTTTTAAGGGCATTAACATATTTCAGACTCGTAAAAACTTTTGGGGGTGTTCCATTAATAGCAGGTATTCCAGATCTTAGTGCTGATCCAGCCCAACTTCTTAGTAGAGCTACAAAAGAAGAAACTTATGCTTTTATTGAGACAGATTTAACAGAAGCAATCACCTCTTTACCAGAGAAAAGTGAGTATCCCATTTCAGAGTTAGGAAGAGCGACCAAAGGCGCCGCGAAAGCATTATTGGCAAAAGTGAGCATGTACCAAAATAAATGGCAAGTTGTGTTAACCTTAACAAATGAGATTATTGCATCTGGTGAATATGGCTTAACCCCTAATTATGAGGATATTTGGAAAGAAATATCAGAAAACAATATAGAATCCATTTTTGAGATTCAAGCTAGAGGAGAAACGCCAACTGCTGGAACCCAAGGCTATAGTGTTACCCAAGGAGCTAGAGGAGCTGGTGGATGGGGCTGGGGCTTTAATACGCCTTCACAAAATTTGGCCGATTCTTATGAGGCTGGAGATACTAGACGAGATGCCACCATTATATTTAGAGGAGAAACCTTGTTTGATGGAAGACTAGTACCAAATACTGTGGTAAACCCTATGTATAATCAAAAAGCCTATTCCAGTGCCTTTTCAGATGCTTGGGAAACAGGAAAAAACATACGCATATTACGATACGCAGATGTATTATTAATGAATGCAGAAGCGGCATTAGCAACTGGTGGTGACGCAGCGACACCTTTGAACCAAGTACGAAATAGAGCTGGATTAGGAGATGCGCCTGTTGTTAACCAAATGGCTATTTGGGAAGAAAGACGGCATGAATTGGCTTTTGAACACGATCGTTATTTTGATTTGGTTCGCCAAGGAAGAGCGGGTACGGTATTAAGAGCTTTAGGTAAACCTTTTGTAGATGGTAAGCATGAAGTATTCCCTATACCTAATGAACAAATAATTAAAAGTGGGGGATTGCTTGAGCAAAACCCAGGTTATTAAAAAATGTATAAAAATTGCTTGAAATTAAGAATTTTAAATCTATGTAATCCGTGTTAAATATAAAAGCAAACCGAGTATTCATGATGTTTCCATATTGTTTTGTATTGTTAATGATGCTTAATAGTTGTGGAGGAGGAAGTGATATAACACCGCCACCGCCTGACGTACCTATTATTGAGGAGCCTACAGTGCCTGAAATTCCTTTTGAGGAATTATTGGACTTGGTTCAAGCACGCACATTTAAATATTTTTGGGATTTTGCCGACCCTACAAGTGGTTTTGCTAGGGAACGTTCGCAATCGCTGGAAACAATGACAACTGGAGGTTCTGGATTTGGTATTTCAACTTTTCCTGCAGCGGTAAACAGAGGTTGGATATCAAGAGACCAAGCCATTCAACAATTAAAAAAAATATTAACATTCCTTGAAAATGCTGATACATATCATGGTGTATTTTCACATTGGTATCGCAATACAGGGGCCACTCAACCATTTAGCACCAAAGATGATGGAGGGGACATTGTTGAAACAGCGTTCTTAATTCAAGGGCTACTAATAAACAGACAATATTTTTCCAGTAACAGTGCCGATGAGATTGCCATTCGTGATAGGATTACTGCCATTTGGGAAGATGTAGAATGGGATTGGTACACACAAGGTAATAAATCCATCACTTGGCATTGGTCTACAAACTATGGGTTTGAAATAAATCATATAATTAGTGGGTGGAATGAAGCTTTGATTGTATATGTATTGGCAGCTTCCTCCCCTACACATCCTATTGATAAAGAAACTTATGACAATGGTTGGGCACGTAATGGTGATATGAAAAACAACTCCACTTATTACGGTCACATGTTACCATTGGGAGAAGCGTTAGGAGGACCTTTGTTTTTCGCCCATTATTCATTTATTGGTTTAGATCCTAGAAGGCTTGAAGACCAATATGCCAATTACAATGCACAGAATATAGCGCATAGCCTTATTAATTATGAATATTGTAAAACGAATCCTAAAGGCTATAAAGGGTATAGTGAAAATAGCTGGGGACTAACTGCAAGTGATAACAATACGGGTTATTCAGCGCATAGTCCAACAAACGATTTGGGGTTTATTGCTCCAACAGCGGCACTTTCATCCTTCCCATACACCCCAGTAGAATCAAGAAAAGCACTGGAGTATTTTTACTATCAACAAAATGATAAATTATGGGGGGAATATGGTTTTTATGATGCTTTTTCTGAACAGTATAATTGGGTTGCAGACGGATATTTAGCCATTGATCAAGGACCTATAATAGCCATGATAGAAAATTATAGAACTCAATTATTATGGTCTTTATTTATGCAAGATCAAGAAATAAAAGTTGGATTAACAAAATTAGGATTTACGTACTAACTAAATAAATTCAAGAAAAACGGTTACGGTTAACATAAACAATACTAGAGATTTTGATAGTTAAGAAATTGTGCAATTATATATTAAAGACAAATTTGGAAGTATTACCAGACCTGTTAAAGAGTTAAAAGGGTTCAAAAAAATTAATTTGAAAAAAGAAAAACAAAAACAAAGGGATTTGTTATTACTGCCGACGATTAAAAATTTTATGACAGTAATTTGAATTTTGTAAACCAAGAAGGGGTATTACGAACTTGTTGTTGTAGGTAGCTCAGATCATAAATTTATACATCAATTTTATTTACAAAAAGATTAAAACAATAAAGCTAATTAAATAAATTATTATGAAAACAACTAAATTTTATCTAAATGCATTTATGCTTTTAATAATGTTGATATTTTTTACATCTTGTGAAGATGAATTAAATAAATACCCAACTATAGCATATGCTCCATGTGAAGACACCAATGTTACAATTGATACCAACATTATATCAGATTTTGAATGTCAGGCAAATGTCGATTTGACAGGAGTGGAATCAGTAAGAAATCCCGCCGAAATACAAATTAATACAAGTAAATTTGTTGGTAAATATATAGATGGCACTGGTGCTTGGGATGCATTGATTATTGATTATGGCGCTCCCATTGATTTATCAACATATAACACTTTTAAACTAAAAATCAGGACAGCAATAGCGGGAACATTGATTGTAAAATTGGAAGGTGGAACTTCTACGCCATCTGAAAAAACAGCTAATGTAACTGGAAATAATGGTTGGGCAGAATATTCATTTGATTTTAGCGATCAATTTAATCAAAACCACAACAAGCTTGTGTTGTTCTTTAATGCAGGTGTTGATACTGGCGGTACAGATGAATATTATATTGATGATTTAAGATTCGAACAATCAGTAAATCCTTGTGCCGGAGTTGCTCCAGATCTTAGCATCGTTAGTGATTTTGATTGTCAAATGAATCAAGACACTCCTGAGGTTGAAAAAATAGCGACTCCCAATAAAAATGATGTAAACAGCAGTAAATTTTCTGGTAAATATATTGACGAAGTTGGCGCTTGGGATGCCGTAATAATAGACTTTGGCTCTCCTATCGATTTATCAACAAAGAATGTGTTTAGCATAAAAGTTTTTGCACCTGTAGCGGGTATTTTAAAAGCCAAGTTAGAAGGAGGTACATCAAATGGCATTGAAGTTGATGCCCAAATCACGAATACAGGTGTATGGAAGGAATACACATTTGATTTTAGTAGTCAAGCAACAGAAAATCACACTAAAATAGTACTCTTCTTTAATGCAGGTGTAGATACTGATGGTACTGAGGTTTATTATATGGATGATTTAAAATTCATAGAACTTTCAGACCCATGTATTGGTGTAGCCACCGATTTAAGTGTTATTAACGATTTTAATTGTCAACAAAATGCCATTGTAATAGGGTCTAATATAAGCTCAATTGTAGTAAATCCAGATTTAAGTGCATCCAATCCGAGTGATGCCGTATTAGAAGTTACAGATAACGGTACAGATGCATGGGACGCATTAGTCCTTGATTATGGTGGTGCAATAGATTTAACAACTAAAAATTATTTAAGAATTAAAATTTTATCAACTAGGGCTGTCCCTTTATTAGCAAAATTAGAAGGGGGTACATCTGGAGCAAAAGAAGTATGGGGAGCCATTACCACAACAGATGCTTGGACAGAATACATCTTTGATTTTAGTGATCAAGCAGCAGAAAATCATCAAAAAGTAGTATTCTTTTTTAATGGAGGGCAAACAGATGGTACTGCATCAGATATTTATTACATTGATGATATAAGATTTAGTGAATTTGACCCTTGTTTCGGAGTGTCAATAGATACCAGTATTGTTAACGATTTTGAATGTCAGCAAAACTATGACGTAGTATGTTGTATAGATACTGTTATTATTGATAATCCTGATGTAAGTGGAAGCAATACCAGTAGTAGTGTGCTTGAAGTTACAGATAATGGTACCGACGCTTGGGACGCATTAGTATTTGATTATGGGGATGTCATAGACTTATCAGTAAAAAATCAATTAAAAATAAAGATTCTATCAACTGGCACTGTACCACTGTTGGCTAAACTAGAGGGTGGTACATCTGGAGCAAAAGAAGTATGGGGGAATATTGATACTGCTAACGCTTGGACAGAATACACTTTTGACTTTAGTGATCAAGCAGCAGAAAACCATCAAAAAATAGTATTGTTTTTCAATGGTGGACAAACTGATGGTACTGCGGCTGATATTTATTATATTGATGATATAAAATGGGAATAGTTTAGTAATTACAAAATTGGTAAAGTAAAAAACCAAGATATTATAGATTGAGTTAATTTATTTATATAAAAAGGAGAGGTTTTTTTCCTCTCCTTTTTTAATTTATGCAAAATAAAACGAATATTATTTAGTGTAAAAAATGAAGTGATTTTAGTTTTAATTGAAATAAATGCTGTTATTTTTTATAACGATATTGTTTTTAGTAGAATATTTGATTTATTAAAGAATTGTGGATAGAATAAAAACGCTTCAAAAACCAATTTTGACTTTGACATTATTAGGGCCAGCAGGTTTTTATGATGCCTTCAGTCCCCAATACAATTATTGGGTTGCCGAAGCCTATTTGGGGATAGATCAAGGCCCGCAAATCATCATGATTGAGAATTACAGAACTGGTTTACTTTGGGGTTTATTCATGCAGAATACAGATATTAAAAATGGGTTAGATAAACTTGGGTTTAATTATTAACATGTGGATATGGTAATTAGGTTAATGAAATATGTTAGGTATTTATCCTTGATTTGTTTAGTTGGCATTTCAAATTTAATTATTGGTCAAAACCAGAACCTATACACTTCTGAAATATTTGTTAAAAATAATGACACACTTCAATACAGGATGCTGTTACCAAAGGATTTTTCAGAATCAAAGCAATATCCTTTAGTGTTATTTTTTCATGGAGCAGGAGAAAGAGGAAACGATAATGTAACACAATTAGTCCATGGGAGTTCATTATTTTCAAATGAAAAAAACAGAGATTCGTTCCCGGCAATCATTGTTTTCCCGCAATGTCCAAAAGAAGATTATTGGTCCAATGTGAAAAGGGATTATTCAAAAAAAGGATTAGAAAAATTTAAATACAAAAGGAGAGGAAGGCCAACAAAATCTATGAAACTCGTTTTGGGCTTGATGGATGATTTAACAAACAAACCTTATGTTAAAAAAAATCAAGTTTATGTTGGTGGACTTTCTATGGGTGGTATGGGAACTTTTGAAATTTTAAAAAGAAGACCCAATATGTTTGCTGCAGCCTTTCCAATATGTGGTGGAGGAAACCCTAAATCTGTAGCAAAATATGCAAATAAAGTGGCATTATGGATATTCCATGGTGGTAAAGACGATGAGGTACATCCTTATTTTTCTTTAGTAATGGTAACGGCACTTCAAGAAAAAGGAGCTGATGTTAAACTAACTTATATTGAAAATGCCAATCATAATAGTTGGGATTCTGCATTTGATGAACCTAATTTATTACCGTGGCTGTTTTCTAACATTAAAAAACAACAATGAACAATGAATAAAAAAAGTATAAATAACATTCTGATTCTATTTCTAGTAGTATTTTTAGTATCTGCGTGTGATAAGAAAGGGTCAAATAATTCAAAAAGCGATAATGCAACACCTTTCAATGCAAAAGTAGATTCCATTCTGAAATTAATGACAGTTGAAGAAAAAATTGGTCAATTAAATTTACCAAGTGCAGGACAATTTACTACTGGGCAAGCTACAAATTCTGATATTGGAGGTAAAATTGAAAAAGGATTGGTAGGTGGCCTTTTCAATATAAAATCGGTAGCAAGTATTAGGGATATTCAAAAAATTGCTATGGAAAAAAGTCGCCTCAAAATCCCATTGATTTTTGGAATGGACGTTATTCATGGTTATGAAACCACATTCCCAATTCCGTTAGGATTATCATGTTCTTGGGATATGGAACTTATTAAAAAAACTGCTCAAATGGCTGCACAAGAAGCCAGTGCTGATGGAATTAATTGGACTTTTTCCCCTATGGTTGATATTTCAAGAGATCCTCGCTGGGGGCGGGTATCTGAAGGGTCAGGTGAAGACCCATATTTAGGCAGTCAAATAGCTAGAGCCATGGTGCATGGCTATCAAGGGGATGATTTAACAAAAACCAACACGTTAATGGCTTGTGTTAAACATTTTGCACTTTATGGAGCGCCTGAAGCGGGAAGAGATTACAACACGGTTGATATGAGTAGAATACGTATGTATAATGAATATTTACCACCTTATAAAGCAGCGGTTGATGCCGGTGTGGGTTCTGTAATGGCCTCTTTTAATGAAATTGATGGCATTCCGGCCACAGGAAACAAATGGTTACTTACAAACGTATTGAGAGATGAATGGGGTTTTAAAGGTTTTGTTGTTTCTGATTATACCGGAGTTCAAGAAATGATAGCTCATGGCGTTGGGGATTTACAACAAGTCTCTGCGTTATCTTTAAATGCAGGATTGGATATGGATATGGTTTCTGAAGGGTTTTTAACTACTCTAAAAAAATCTTTGGACGAAGGAAAAATAACAATGATAACATTAAATGCTGCTGTGAAACGTATTTTATTAGCAAAATATCAATTAGGATTATTTGATGACCCCTTTAAATATTGTGATGATAACAGGGCAAAGACTGAAATTTTCACAAAAGAAAACAGAGCTTTTGCCAGAGAAGTTGCATCCCAATCTATGGTGTTGCTAAAAAACGACAATCAAGTATTACCAATAAAAAAATCTGCTAAAATAGCCATAGTTGGACCCTTGGCTAATACCAAAGAAAATATGCCCGGAACATGGAGTGTTGCAACCCCAAAGGATAAGTCCATTAGTTTATTGGATGGAATTAAAGAAATTGCTGGAGAAAACGCATCTATTTTATACGCTAAAGGAAGTAATTTATCCTACGATGAAAATTTTGAAAAAATTGCTACCATGTTTGGAAAAGAAATTCCAAGAGATGGGAGAACGGATGAGCAATTAAGACAAGAAGCAATAAATATAGCCTCAAAATCAGATGTCATTATTGCAGCTTTAGGAGAATCTTCTGAAATGAGTGGTGAAAGTAGTAGTAGGACAAATATTTCAATTCCGCAAGCTCAAAAAGATTTATTGCAGGCTTTGTTAAGCACAGGAAAACCTGTTGTGTTAGTGCTTTTCAATGGAAGGCCTTTAGTTTTAACGGAAGAAAGTAAAAGCGTACCAGCCATACTTGATGTGTGGTTTAGCGGCAGTGAATCCGGGCATGCCATTGCAGATGTATTATTTGGTGATGTCAATCCATCAGGAAAGCTCACAGCAACGTTTCCTAGAAGTGTAGGTCAAATCCCCATTTACTACAATCATAAAAATACTGGAAGGCCTCTTAATAATAAGGATGGAAAATTTGTAAAATTTCTATCAAATTATATCGATGAAAGAAATGAATCCTTATATCCATTTGGGTTTGGGTTAAGCTATACAACTTTTGATTACAGTCATTTAAAGTTGAGTTCTCAAACATTAAATAAAAATGGATCCATTGATGTTTCGGTTGAGGTTACAAATTCAGGTAATTATGAAGGGAAAGAAGTGGTGCAATTATACCTACGGGATTTAGTAGGTTCAGTAACCAGACCGGTAAAAGAATTAAAAGGATTCCAGAAGATAGAATTAAAACAAGGAGAAACAAAAACGGTTACTTTTAAATTAACGATTGAAGATTTGAAATTTTACAACTCTAATTTAGATTTTGTTGCTGAGCCCGGTAAATTTGAGGTTTTTGTTGGAACAAATTCAGATACAAACATTAAATCTGATTTTGAATTAGTTAAAGATTAGTTCATAATTAAAAAACCATGAAAAAAAACATAGCCTATATTTTACTCATAGTTATAATAATTTTTTCCTGTAAAAAAGCCGTTACTGAAGTAAATAATGTTCCTCAAATAAAACCGAATATTATTTTCATCATGGCAGACGATCATGCCGTACAAGCTATAAGTGTATATGGTCATCCATTGAGTAAATTGGCACCGACTCCCAATATCGATAGGATTGCAAATGAAGGCGTCATTTTTAATACCAATTTTTGTACAAATTCTATTTGTGGGCCTAGTAGAGCCGTTATTTTAACAGGAAAGCACAGTCATATCAATGGTTTCAGAATGAATGGAGACCAATTTGATAATAGCCAAATGACCTTTCCAAAATTACTAAGAAAAGCAGGTTATACCACCGCAATGATTGGTAAATGGCACTTAGGTGGTTATCCTGAAGGATTTGATTATTGGAATATTTTAAGAGATCAAGGTAATTATTACAATCCTGAGTTTATTAAAATGTCACCACCAAATAGTACTCAAAAAGCAGATACGGTGACAGTAAATGGGTATGCCACCGATTTAATCACCGATTTTGCAATTGACTGGATTAGTAATGCAAAAGAAGGGAAAAAGCCTTTTTTTATTATGGTACACCACAAAGCACCACACAGAAACTGGATGCCGACACTGCGTCATTTAAATTTGTATGATTCCATACAATTTCCACTTCCGGACACATATTTTACATCACATGAAGGTTCTCAAGCGTCAAAAGAACAATTACAAACCATTTATAAAGACATGTATGAAGGCCATGATTTGAAAATGACCGTTGCTAAAGGAAGTAATGAATTAGCACATAATCCTTGGAAAACTGATTTTGATAGGATGACACCGGAACAGCGACGTATTTGGGACAAAGCATATCTGCCAAAAAATGATGCCATGCATGAGGCAAATTTGACTGGAAAGGCATTGGCAGAATGGAAAGGGCAGCGGTATCTTCACGATTATTTATCAACTGTTGCATCTATTGATGAAGGAGTAGGTAAGATATTGGATTATTTAGATGAAAACAATTTATCAGAAAACACCATCGTTGTTTATACGTCTGATCAAGGATTCTATCTGGGTGAAAAAGGGTGGTTTGACAAACGTTTTATGTATGAAGAATCCTTAAGAATGCCCTTGGTTATGAAATATCCTGCTGGAATCAAGAAAGGGAAAGTGATAGAGGCTTTAACCCAAAATCTTGATTTTGCTGAAACGTTTTTAGATTATGCACAAGTTGAAATTCCGAAGGAAATGCAAGGGAAATCTTTAAAACCATTATTAGAAGGTAAAATATCTGATGATGCTTTTAGAGATGCTGTATATTACCATTATTATGATTATCCGGCATTTCACATGGTTAAAAAAATGTATGGAGTAAGAACTAAACGGTATAAACTTATTCATGTTTATGATGATATTGATCAATGGGAATTATATGATTTAAAAACTGATCCAAATGAATTGATAAACCTGATAAATAATTCCAATTATGAGAATATAAAAAAAGAATTGCTTATAAAATTAGATTCGCTGCAAAAAGCATATAACGTAACCGATAAGGAATTTGAAAAGGCAAGTAAGGAATCTGTCCAAAAAAGTTATAAAAATTTTGAAAGATTGCGAGGAAAAACTGGAGAACAGTATCAGAATTAATATATATTCATGAAAAACACTATAGCTATAATACTAATATTATTGACTTTCTTAAATTGTAAAACAAAAAAAATATTAGAAAGGGAAGTTATTGAAAAACGACATAATAATTTTACCACATATTGCAATCCTATAGATATTGATTATTCTTATATGTCGCATTATGCCTATCATGGCGTAAGTTATAGGTCTGGAGCCGATCCTTCAGTAGTGCGATATAAAGAGGGGTATTACATGTTTGTGACACGCTCACATGGGTATTGGTTTTCAAAAGATTTGTCCAATTGGAATTTTATCACGCCACAAAGCTGGTACTTTAATGGGTCCAATGCACCCGGTGCTTGGGCTACTGATAATGAAATTCTCGTGCTTGGTGACCCTTCAGGAATTAATGCATTAATTAAAACGGATAATCCTAAATTGGGAAATTGGAAAACCACATATAGCGTCATTCCTTACACATTACATGATCCAGCCATATTTGTTGATGATGATAGCAGGGTTTATGTATATGAAGGATCATCAAATGTGTACCCAATTAAAGGTTTGGAATTAGATCCTAATAACAATTATGTGCCTATTGGAAAACCGGTTGATTTGATAAGCTTACATCCAGAGGAACACGGTTGGGAACGATTTGGAGAAAATCATACTTCAGATGTAAAACCATTTATTGAAGGGCCTTGGATGACAAAACACAATGGAACCTATTATTTACAATATGCTGCACCGGGTACACAATGGAATGTTTATGCAGATGGTGTTTATGTAGGAGATAGTCCTTTAGGGCCTTTCACTTATGCCTCTTATAATCCAATATCTTATAAACCTGGAGGTTTTTTAAATGGTGCAGGTCATGGAAGTACAGTAAAGGATTTTAATGGGAATTATTGGCATTTTGCTACCATGCCAATTTCAGTGAATTATAAATTTGAAAGACGCATAGGCATGTATCCGGCCGGATTTGAAGAAGATGGTCAAATGTATGTAAATACAGCTTATGGAGACTATCCACATTATGTTTCGAATATTAAAACGGAAACTCCCAAAAACCGTTTTTCAGGTTGGATGTTATTATCCTACAACAAACCTGTAGAAACAAATGCACCATTATCAAAAATCCATGCCAAAACAATTGAAGAAACAGAAAAGGGTTATGCTCCTGAAAAATTAGCAGAAGAATATGACGTTTCTAAAATAACTGACGAAAACATTAGGAGTTTTTGGGTGTCAGACAATAATAATGATTCTATTTATGTAGCTGTTGATTTGGGCAGGGAAATGGAAATTAAAGCAGTACAGATTAATTTTCAGGATGTAAATTCTGAAGTGTTGGGTCGTCCGGATAATTTAAAACATCAATTTATAATAGAAACATCCTTAGACAATAAAAATTGGGAAGTTGCTGCTGATTATACAAAAAACGAAAAGGATCAACCGCATGCCTATATAGAATTTAATAAAGAAGTAATGGCTCGATACGTGCGGTACAATCATGTATTTTGCTCAAACAAATATCTGGCAATATCTGAATTTAGGGTATTTGGTTATGGACTTCAATCAAAACCGAGCCAGCCACAAAATTTTACTGCACTAAGACAAATAGACCGAAGAAATGCCTCATTAAATTGGGATAATGTAAAAGATGCCCAAGGCTATGTGCTCTATTGGGGAATAAAACCAGACCGATTAAATAATTCGGTATTAATGTATGGACAAAACAGTTATGAATTGAGAGCATTAAATATAAACCAACAATATTACTATCAAATAGAGGCATTTAATGAAAATGGTATTTCCGTAAAAAGTGCTATTTTAGAAACTGATTAATTAAACAAGGTAAGCGTAATTATGAAAAATTTTATATTTATTGGTTTCACCTTATTAACGCTAGTACTAAACGCTCAAGATCTTTCAGTTTTAACTTACAATATCAAATATGACGATCCAAAGGATACTATTAATGGATGGAATAACAGAAAGGAATTCTTAATTTCACAGTTAAATTATAACCATCCAGATATTTTTGGTACTCAAGAAGGTTTGTTTAATCAACTAGAAGATATAAAAGCCGGATTGATAGATTACGAATTTTTTGGAGTTGGAAGAGATTTTGGAGATAAAAAAGGTGAACATACGGCTTTATTTTATAATTCAAAAACAGTAAAACTTTTGGATGAAAGTACATTTTGGCTTTCAGAAACACCTGATGTTCCATCGAAAGGTTGGGATGCAGCCTTAAACAGAATTTGTACTTATGGACTTTTCCAAATTCAAAAAACAGGAACACAGTTTCTAGTTTTTAATACTCATTTTGACCATATTGGAGAAGAGGCAAGGAAAGAAAGTGCTCTTTTAATTCTTAACAAGATAAAAAAGGTAAACACCAACAATTTACCCGTTATTTTAATGGGAGATTTCAATTTGGAATCGCAAAGCGAAGGTATTCAGTCCATTTTAAAAATTTATAACGATGCGCATTTGGTTGCAGATACTGCCTTTGGGCCAACAGGAACCTTTAACGGATTTCATTTTGAAAAACCTGTTACCAGAAAAATAGATTTCATTTTTACTTCAAATAAAATAAAAGTATTAAAAAGTGGCATTTTAAGCGATTCAAAAGATTGTCATTATCCATCAGATCATTTCCCGGTATATGCTGAATTAAATTTATCAGACAGTAAACATTTTGAAAATTAATATTTATTCAAACTTTGATGGATCCAAATCTTGTAACTCATTGAGTTGCTTTAATAAATCAAAGGTTTTCTTAGCTTCCTCTTCATCAATAGTGCTAATAGCTGCACCGACATGCACCAGAACATAATCATTAACATTCGCTTCAGGCACTAAGGTCAAACTGACTTCTTTAATAACCCCATCAAAAGAAACTTTACCAGTTCTAAATGTTTCATCTAACTGTGATGTGATTTCTATTAATTTACCTGGAATTGAAAGGCACATATTGATTTTAGATTTACGATTTTAACTTTAATTAAAGTCCTTCCTTTGGGAAGGATTTAGGATGGGATATTTGATTTCAACCATTCATACCATGTTGACATACCCGCACCAGTTGTAGCTGAAACTTCAAAGAATTGTAAACTAGGATTTACTTGTAAAGCATATTGTTTCAATTTTGAAATATCAGTATTTACGTAGGGTAAAAGATCGATTTTATTTATAATGCAAATGTCAGACGTATGAAACATATCTGGATATTTGATAGGTTTATCGTCTCCTTCCGTAGTGCTTATAATCACCACCCGTTTGGATTCACCCAAATTAAACATGGATGGACATACTAAATTCCCGACATTTTCAATCATCAAAACGGAGTTGTCCTTTATATTCAGTTGTTTCACGGCATCATAGACCATATCACTTTCTAAATGGCAACCTTTGCCTGTATTTATTTGAATTACAGGAATGTTTAAGGCATCAATTCTGTTGGCATCATTGAGTGTTTGTTGGTCGCCTTCAATAACATAAAATGGTATCTCTGCTTTTAAATCTGCCAAAGTTCTTTCTAAAATAGATGTTTTTCCAGAGCCGGGTGAACTTACCAGATTCAATGCAAAAATGTTTTTTGCTTCAAAATACCCTTTATTTCTGGCAGCCATGACTTCGTTATGTTGTAAAATATCTTGTTCTAAATCTATGACGGTTTTATGATGATGATCATGTGTATGAGAATGGCCATCACCAAGTGAATGATTATGTTCATGTTGATCATGGTGGTGTGAGTGATCATGACCATGAGAACGGTCATCATGATGATGGTGATGATGTTCATGCACTTTTATGTCTTTAGGGTTTTTAATAGTTATCCCATTTTCCCCAGATCCGCAACCACAAGTTCCACACATAATTTTGAATTTTTGGTTTACTCAAAGATAATCAATAAGTATGGTATCTTTAAAATATTTTGTTGCTTTATCAAGATTTTTGGTTGCTTTATCACTCAAGCCTATTTTTAATTCCCATTCATAGCCTTGAATACCAAAAATAAATGCTTCCGGATTATGATGGTATAAATGATTTGAAAGATATAAAATAGTTTCAGGAGCTAAGGCATGCGTGCTAAAGCTGTATTTTTCTGAAGGATGGCAAACTTCTAAACAAAAACCTTCTTCAGTATCTTTTTTAGTAGCATCAACAAAAATGACCCTATTGTAATGGGAAATTAATTCGGCATCTTCAATTTGAAGCTGATATCTGTATTCCAAATTGATATTTTCGTTTTGGTTTTGTAAAAAACCTAAAAATAGCCAACCTATACCATCATCTTGTCTGCCTGCATTACCAATTCCAAAAATAATTACGTTTTGTCTATCTTCTTTTTTCATCAATTAATTTACCCTTTTTATCAAAAAGCGAAATCTCTAATGGCATTTGTCCTAAAGCATGTGTGGCACAACTTAAACAGGGGTCATATGCCCTAATAGCTACTTCAACCTGGTTAAGCATCCCATCAGTAATTTTAGGTTCACCACTTATTACATTATTTGCAACCCATTTAACAGCCTGATTCATAGGTTCGTTATTATGTGTTGTGGACACAATAAGATTACAACGCGTAATTCTATCCTTGTCATCCACTTCATAATGATGAATCAATGTACCACGAGGCGCTTCAATTATTCCAATGCCCTCATGTCTTCTTTCACCTTTTCTGACCAGATCATTACTTAAAATGTCCTCGTCATTCAGCAATTTTTTCATCATTTCTGCACAATACAGCATCTCAATTAATCGAGCCCAGTGAGAATGCATGGTTTTGTTGTTGATTTTGCCATTGGTTGTTAATTTAAATATAATCCGTTCTGCTTCTGCCATAGGGCTTTCTATGCCATTACAGACATTGATTCTTGCCAATGGACCAACTCTATTCCAACCTTTTTCTCTTCCTAATTCTTTTAAATAAGGAAATTTTAAATACGACCATTTTTCAACACCTTCATTAAAGTATTGGAGGTAATCATCATTTGGCACATCATTTAAAATCACCTTTCCGTTGGCATCCAGTGCTCTTATATGGCCATCATACAATTCCAAAAAACCGTTTTTCTTGTTTACCAACCCTAAATGTCCTGAAGGATATTCGGCAAAATTATCTAACCATTTATAGTTTATTTCATGATAGTTTTTAATAAAGGTTATGATTTCTTTAGACCAATTTATCATGGCATCAATAGAAGGAATATCTTTACTGTTCAAGAAATAATCTCGTTCTTTTAAAGTGATTTTTTTATGAACTCCCCCTGGAATGGCAGAAATACCATGTATTCGTTTTCCGGCTATGGTTCTTATGATTTCCTGTCCAAATTTGCGCATTAAAATCCCTTTTTTAGCCAATTCTGGATGCTTGATGGCAACTTCAGCAACATTCCGTTTTCCAGGATCTGCATTGGCACCAAACAATAAGTCTGGTGATGCTAGATAGAAAAAATGCAATGCATGGGATTGGAACACTTGCCCAAAATGCAATAGCTTTCTAATTTTTTGCGCTGGCAAGGAAAGGTCTTCAGGGTTTAAGCCTACAATTTGGTCTATGGCTTTTGCTGCAGCTAAATGATGGCTTACCGGACAAATGCCACACAATCGTTGCACTAAAACAGGAGCCTCCCAATAGGGATGGCCTTGTATGAAACGTTCAAAACCACGGAATTCAACAATATGAAAAAATGAATCTTTTACTTTATTATTTTCGTCTAAATGGATGGTGACCTTACCATGACCTTCAACTCGGGTTACAGGATCTATGATTAGTTTTTGTGACATAATGTTTTTTTTAGTATCAAAAGCCAAATTCCAAAAGTGAAACTACTTTAAAAGCTACATAAACTTGTTTACACTTTTTGTTTGGAAAATATTTTTTCGTTTGTGATTTGGTACTTGTGATTTGTTTTTTTAAAATGATTAATCGTATTTAAATTCTTCGTGGGTAATGGAGTATTCTTTGTTTAACAGAATATTTTTCACAACCTTCCATATATGGTTGGCATTAGGCGGGCAACCTGGAATATAGTAGTCAATTTTAACAATTTCATTACACGGATATACGTTGTTGAGTAGTTTAGGGATATCCTCATGATTTGGTATTACATTAGCGCCAATCTCACTGGTTATACCGTGAATGTAGGCTTCCTCTAAGCACTCTTTAAGTGACACAAAATTTCGCATTGCAGGAATCCCCCCCATAATGGCACACTCACCGAAACCGATGAGGATATTACATTTTTTCCTGAATTCTTTAAGGACTTCAACATTTTCTGAATTGGCGCAGCCACCTTCAATTAACCCGATATCACATCTTTTGTTGAATTTTTTAATATCTGTCAATGGTGATTTATTAAATTCAACAATTTCCAATACATCTAAAATATCTGTATCAATATCCAATAACGACATGTGGCAACCAAAGCAACCAGCTAATGACGTGGTGGCCACTAAGAATTTATTATCATCCTCTCTTTTTTTGAAATTCTCAATTTTTGTGGCTTTTATGGCTTTTCCGCCTACATCGTATTTGCGATCTCCAAAAGGTTGCTCGTAAATCATTCCTTTTATTAAAATGGCACCTACAGGGCATAGGTTCATGGCGTGCAATGCTTCGGCTTCTGTTAATTTGGCTTCTTCTTCATAATCTATATGAACGCGCGTATTCACACCTCTCCTTACAAACGAAAAAACGTTTTTTTTGTCTTTTGTTTTAATGTCTTCTACACAGCGTTTGCAAAGAATGCATCGATTGGATTCCATGATCATTCTATCCGAATTAAAATCGACGACCTTGTTGCTATATACATACGGAAAACGGGAAACAGTGATTCCCATGTCATAGCCTAAATTCTGCATATCACAGTTTCCGCTTTTTTCACAAGAAGGGCAAAAGTGATTGCCTTCTGCATACAGCATTTCAATGATGGCCTTTCTTGTATTTATAAGTTCCGGGGTATTAATTTCCACTTCCATGCCTTCATATACTTTCGTTGTACAGCTTGTGGTTGTTTTATTGTTTACAACAACTGTGCAAATTCGACAGGTTCCCAAAGGTGGATTCACTTCATGAAAATGGCACAAAGTAGGGATGTATATTCCATTTTCTTTTGCAGTATCTACCAAGTTTTTCCCTTCATGTACTTGATATTTTTTGCCATCTATAGTTATGTTTACCAGCTTATTCATAGGAGCTCTCTATTTCGTGGATGATACTATCATAATTTTCAACAGCTTTTTCCAAATCAAAAGCTTGGTTAAAATCACTTTCAGCAAGCAGACATTTTTGGAAGTCCCCTGGAAATTTTAGCATTGCAGTAAGCAAGCAATTTGTTGAGGTTTTACCAAGACCACATCTACTGGATTGTTTAATTATCGTACTCCATTCCTTAATTTCATCAAGGTCTTCTTTATCTGCATGACAAAGCATGATTTTATTAATTTTCTTGTTTAATAAGAAGTTTCCGGTTCTACATGGTACACAGATGCCACAGGATTCAGCAACAAAAAATTTCGTGATATTTTTTAGTATTGAAAGAAGATCCCGACCTGAATTGAAAACCATAAATGAACCACCACTTCTTAAACCAACACCGCTCATTTTACGGGAATATTCAATGGGATCTTTGAATGAAAACTGAATGTGTTCCGCTAACAAATTTTCGCCGGATATTTCCCTGTCAAAATCAACTGATGATAAAAATTCTCCAGCGAATCCGTTAAATAAAATATAGTGGGGATCTTTAGCTTCTATCAAATCTAAAAATTCTTTTAGCTTTATTCCCCATTCTATTTCATAAACACCGGGTTTTTTGCAATCGCCAGAAACACTTAGCAATTTGGTTCCAGGCGTAGCATTGGTTCCTATTTTCAGGTATTTTTTCAATCCCATTTCCAGAATTCTAGGCACAGCACAAAGTGTTTCTACATTATTTACTACCGTAGGTTTGCCTAAATACCCTTTTTCTACAGGAAAAAACTCCTTGGTTGTAGGTTCGCCCCGTTTTCCTTCCATAGAAGCTATAAGAGCTGTTTCTTCACCACAAACATAGGCTCCGGCTCCCATATGGATGGTTACTTTAAAATCAAATCCCTTTTTTCCAAGAATATTTTTTCCTAAAAGGCCAGCTTTCTTAAAATCTTCAATCGTTTCCTTCAGTTGGTTTTTCAAGTAAAAATATTCAGCTCTTAAATAAACGGTTCCTTCAGTGGCTCCTACGGCATACCCAGCTATGATCATGCCTTCAATAAGAAGCCCAGGATATCTATTCAATAACACACGATCTTTAAAGGTTCCTGGTTCACCTTCATCGGCATTGCAAATGATGTATTTTTGATCGGATTTATTTTCCTTGCATAATTTCCATTTCATTCCTGTTGGAAAAAAGGCGCCACCTCGTCCTGAAAGTTTGGATGCCGTTATTAAACCTATGACTTCATCTGGTTTAAGGGTACTTAATTTTTTTAAGGCTTCTCCTTTTTTGTAGTCTTTAAAGAAAACGGTTTTTTTATCTTCTTTTGGTCTGTATTGAATGTTATCCTTTGGAAAATCACTTAATGATTCTAATGAATGTCCTGCCCTTATTTTTGAAACTATGGTTTTTACCTTTGCTGGTGTGAGATTGGTAAACGGATAAAAATTTATTAATGCTGATGATTCCTGATCACTTAAACCAATGCACGATGTTTTAAAGAAACCAAATAAATTATCGTTGGTAACATTGCCGATTTTTATTCCTAATTCATCTTCAAAAGCCTCTTTTACGGCTTGATAATTATATAGTTTTGAAATTGTAGAACAATTGAGGTAAATGGTGTACTTGCCTGCATTTGACCTGTGGAAAAAATGATAAAAGGAAACAACCCCTTCAAGCTCTATTTTTGAGATGTTGTATTCCTTTGAGATTTTTGTCATATCATCATGACTGATGAACCTTCTTTTTTTTTGAAGGTCCCATAAAACATCCATTAATGAAGCTCTTGAGGTAATTTTGTTTTGTGCTGACATATTGAATGTTATTATATAATCTATCTTAAATGTATAATAACATCACTAAAAAAAACATGATAAACGTCACCCTTTGGAGAATTATTGAAATATTGAAAAACACGGGAAATACTGGTTGATTTTGCTGAAAAACCACTAAAGGACTGAAAGGTTTGGTAAAAACAATCAATAATATTACGATACTTCTAAAGCTTTAACTTTCAATTCCTTGCCGTGAATTATCCCTTTTAGAAAACTATGGCAGTTTGGGCATGAATCGTACATATTATTTAAATTGAAAAGGGTATCACAATCACTACATTTAGCTTGCCCTTGTATAACATGAATCTTCTTTTTTGCATGTTCCAAAACGGTGTCTTTAACTGCCGAAGGCCAAACAAAATCCAATGAATCAATCTCAATTCCGGCTAAGGTGCCAATTTCAAGTTCTATCAAATCAACCTTCTTTGCATTAGCTTTAGTGGTTTCTTTTTCAGCAATATCAACTATACCAAGGGCAATTGATAATTCATGCATTTTGTTAAATTATTATGGATTACAAAGCAAAACTATTTAGAACAATGATAAATAATTAACAAATTTAATAATATGATAAAAATCATGTTTTTTATCTTTTTGATTTATTAAATTTAATACGATCCTAAGCATTTCATATTCAATAACTTATTATAATCATAATTATGGCTACAAATGATAACGTCAAAGAAACTTATTATGAAAGCATAATAAAACAAGGCTATAGCAGAAGGGATTTCATGAAATTCGTAACCTATATTGCGGCTTACATGGGGCTTGAGAATTCAATGATTGCCCAAGTGGCCAAATCTCTTGAGACTACTCCACGATTACCCGTTATTTGGGAACATTATCAAGAATGTACGTGTTGCAGTGAATCATTTATCAGATCAGACCACCCCATCGTATCCGATATTATTTTAGACAAAATATCCTTGGACTACACGCTTACCTTAATGACCGGCTCTGGCCATCAGGCAGAAGCAGCTAAATATGACACCATGAAAAAATACAAAGGTGAATACATTCTTTGCGTAGAAGGTGCCATTCCGTTAGAAGATGAAGCCTACTGTTGCATTGCAGGAAAATCAGCCAAACAATTATTTTTAGAGGCTGCCGAAGGTGCCAAAGCAATTATTGCCTGGGGCAGTTGCGCCTCAAACGGTTGTATTCAAGCTGCAAAACCCAACCCAACAAAGGCAACACCAATCCATAAAATAGTAAAAAACAAACCCATTATTAAGGTTCCGGGCTGTCCTCCAATAGGTGAAGTTATGGCAGGTGTCATCATACATGTGGTCGCATTTGGCCGTTTGCCTCAGTTAGATAGAATTGGAAGGCCTAAAGCATTTTATGCAAAACGGGTTCATGACAGTTGTTACAGACGTCCGTATTACGATGCCGGTTTGTTTGCTGAAACCTTTGACGATCAGAATGCCAAAAATGGCTATTGTTTGTACAAAGTTGGCTGTAAAGGACCAAGTACTTACAATGCTTGTGGTACTATAAAATGGAACAATGGTGTAAGTTATCCTATTCAATCGGGGCATCCTTGTTTTGGTTGTAGCGAAGAAGATTTTTGGGACAATACGCCTATTTACAGAAGAATGGTCAATGCGCCCGGTTTCGCCGTGGAAAGCAGCGCAGATACCATTGGTAAAGTAGCTGCAGGTGCATTGGCAGGAGGTATTGCCATACATGCAGTTTCAGCGAACATCTCTAAACGAAAAGAGCTCAAAAGCAGAATAGATAGAGGTAAAGACAATGAAAAAAATATTTCCCAATAGCTATCGGGATTAAAAACTTTAAACAATGGCAAATAGAATAGTAGTTGATCCGGTTACTCGAATTGAGGGTCATTTAAGAATAGAAGCTGAAATAAAAGATGGTAAAATTGTAGATGCCTTTAGTTCAGGCACAATGGTTAGAGGTATCGAAAAAATCGTTCAAGGTCGCGACCCTCGAGATGTTTGGGCATTTGTGCAACGTACTTGTGGCGTTTGTACAACCGTACACGCATTAACCTCTGTAAGAACTGTTGAAGATGCTTTAGGGATTTCAATTCCGGCAAATGCCGAAATGGTGCGCAATATTATGGAAGGCGCCTTGTATATGCACGACCATTCCGTACACTTCTATCATTTACACGCTTTGGATTGGGTGGATGTTGTAAATGCTTTAAAAGCCGATCCTAAAAAAACATCTGAAATTGCACAAAGCATTTCAAAATGGCCAAAAAGTTCACCGGGTTATTTTTCTGATATACAAAAAAGGGTTCAAAAATTTGTTGAAAGCGGTCAATTAGGAATATTTGCACATGGTTATTGGGGACATCCTCAAATGAAATTACCTGCAGAAGTTAATTTATTGGCAGTAGCCCATTATTTGGAAGCTCTGGAGTGGCAAAAGGAAATTGTTAAGGTTCATACCATATTTGGTGGTAAAAATCCACATCCTAATTATTTGGTTGGTGGAATGGCTTGTGCCATAAATACCGAAAACCCAGGAGGTCTGAATGCTGAACGGTTGGCCATGGTTGGAAAACTTTTACAAGATGGCAAAGAATTTATTGAGCAGGTGTATATTCCTGATTTAATGGCTATTGCTTCTTTCTATAAAGATTGGGGTGACATAGGCAAAGGCTTCGGAAATTATATGTCTTACGGCGATTTCCCAACAAATGGGTATGCCGATTTATCAAACTTTAAATTCCCTCAAGGTGTCATTTTAAACAGGGATTTATCCAAGGTTCATGATGTTGACCATAGAAGCAGCGATCAAATTGAAGAATTTGTAAACAATTCGTGGTACACGTATTCTGATGGTGATGATAAAGGCAAGCACCCGTGGGATGGAGAAACAAACATCAATTATACAGGGCCAAAACCACCATACGACTTTTTAAATGTGGAAGAAAAATACAGTTTTGTTAAAACACCGCGCTGGAAAGGGTTGCCAATGGAAGTTGGACCATTAGCACGTTTATTGGTAGGTTATGCCAGGGGCAACAAAGAAATTCAAGAGGCGGTGAATGGTGCCCTATCACATTTGAATGTTCCTGTTGATGCCTTGTTCTCTACGTTGGGTAGAACAGCTGCTCGCGGTATTGAAACCCAATTAGTTGCAAACTGGACCATGGAATTCTATGATACCTTAATGAACAACATTAAAAATGGAGATGAACGTATGGCGAATACAGAAAATTGGGAACCTTCCACTTGGCCAGCAGAAGCGAAAGGGGTTGGGTTTATGGAAGCACCAAGAGGGTCATTAGCACATTGGATTAAAATTAAGGATGGTAAAACAGAAAATTACCAACAAGTGGTTCCAACCACATGGAATGCCTCACCTCGCGACGCTAAAGGACAACGCTCTGCCTACGAAGCAGCTTTAATTGATACCCCAATTGCGGATCCCGAACTTCCTTTGGAAATTATACGTACCATTCATTCTTTTGACCCTTGTCTGGCTTGTGCCGTACATTTATATGATGAGCATGGGAATCATATCTCAAAAGTTCAAAATATAACCAGTTGTGACAGTTAAATTACGAGTTATGGAAACCAAAAATTTTAAAAGGGTATTGGTTTGGGAATTGCCGGTGAGAATATTTCACTGGTTAAATGTGCTATCCATATTTGTTCTTGTTATTACCGGTTTTTTAATAGCAAATCCACCAGCATTGCTCTCAAATGCCGAAGCAACCAACTTACATTCATTTGGTATCATTAGATTCATTCATTTTATCGCCGCCTATATTTTCTTTTTTGTTATGATCTTGAGGATCTATTGGGCCTTTGCTGGGAATAAATTTGCCAGTTGGAGAGCCTTTTGGCCATTTAACAAAAAAATGTGGAACAACTTTTGGCACGTTCTGAAAATTGATATTTTACTAATGAACGACAAAGAGGAAGATGTTACTAAAATAAGCATTGGCCATAATAGTGTAGCTAAGCTAAGTTATATTGTAATGTTTTTTATTGCTCTCATTTCTGTGTTTACAGGATTTGCATTATATTCAGATATGTCGTCTTGGTGGTTACCAAAAATGTTTAGTTGGGTCATCCCGTTATTTGGAAGTGACTTTATGGTAAGATCTATTCATCATACTTCTATGTGGTTATTTATTTTCTTTGCTATGGTGCATATCTATTTGGTTTTTTACCATGATTGGTTAGAAGGTCGCGGAGAAGTATCCTCCATGTTTGGAGGCTATAAATTTGTTAGTGAAAAAAGGGTTAAAAAATCCATTAAAGAAACCGATGAAGAAAAAGAAGGACTGGTAACCCAAAAATAGATCAAAAATATATCCATTTAATATATGAACATAAAAGAAAGAACGCCAGTTGCTATTAGTAGCGATTCCTATTTTTTTGAAAAAGATAAATCCAACAGTATTCTCGTCTTGGGAGTCGGCAATTATGTAATGGGAGATGAAGGCATAGGTGTACATACCATTCAGGAAATGTCAAAAATTGATCTGCCTGAATATATAGATATTTTAGATGGAGGTACCGGTGGATTTTTACTTTTAAGCTGTTTTGAAGTGTATCCCACCATTATTTTTGTTGATGCCACCATGGATGGTAAACCAGTAGGAACCATTTCATTAATCCGTCCAAAATTTGCATCCGATTTTCCTTCGGCATTAAGCGTTCATGATGTGGGTTTAAAAGATATGATAGAAGCCGTTTATTTGATGGGTACCATTCCGGATATTCATTTGTTTACTGTGTCAATTAAAGAAATAAACCCTATGACTATTGAATTAAATCAAAAAGTAAGGGATTCTATTCCACTATTAATTGAAGAGATATTAAAGCTTTCTGAAATCCTTCATTTAAAAAACCTGTAATGGAGAGTAATTAAAAGCTATAAAATTTAATGCTAAAAACCTACCAAATTACGTTTTCAGGGCAAGTTCAAGGAGTAGGCTTCAGACCTTATATTTATAGTTTAGCAAAAGAGTTTTTATTACAAGGAACGGTATCAAATAATGAAGAAGGTGTTATTATTTTTGTTTCCGGTTTAGAAGAATCAATTCAAAGTTTTTATAGTAAACTAATTCAATTTCCACCTCCAGTTTCGCGAATTAAGGACAGTAAAATTTTTCAAATTGAAGATAAGATTTTTGATGCATTTAAAATTATTCTTTCCAAAAAAGGAGGCCAACTCAATGTATCCTTAACGCCAGATTTTGCTATTTGTAACGATTGCCAAAGCGATATTGTAAATCAAGAGAATAGACGTTTTAATTATCCTTTTACAACCTGTGTAAATTGTGGTCCGCGATGGGCTATTACTGGAAATTTTCCATTTGAACGAGAACATACAAGTATAAATGATTTCCCAATGTGTGAAGAATGTATGGAGGAATATACTAACCCTTTGGATAGACGATTCCATTCTCAAACAAACACCTGTCAAACTTGTGGAATTGAACTATTTTTAGTTGATAATTCAGATGAAAAATTAGAAGTTTCAAAAGATGCATTATTTAAAAATGTTGCTTCTCTCTTATCAGAAGGAAAGATTATAGCCATAAAAAACACAAGTGGTTATTTGTTATGCTGTAATGCAGAAAATGAACAAGTTATTAAAGAATTAAGAGATAAAAAAAATAGACCAAATAAGCCATTTGCCATTTTATATCCTTCGTTAGATCATTTAAAAAATGAGTTACAACTTGA
The DNA here is from genome assembly GCA_963976005.1 of uncultured Flavobacteriales bacterium. GTDB lineage: Bacteria > Bacteroidota > Bacteroidia > Flavobacteriales > Flavobacteriaceae > Yeosuana. The sequence goes on from CAXBJF010000013.1 coordinate 78,713, forward strand.
TGAGGTACATGTTAGGTCATTAACTTCAACCGAAAGACCAATCAATATAATTTCATTAAAGGGTTATTCAGGAAAAATTGTTTTAAATGAAGTCGCTCCAGGACTCAATCAATTAGGCGTTATGTTACCCTATTCTGGAATTTTACAATTATTGGCCAATGAGTTGAGTTTTCCAGTTGTAGCAACCAGCGGAAACATTCATGGTTCACCAATTATTAGTGAAAATGATGAAGCATTTGAAAAATTGAAACACGTAGCCGATTATTTTCTACAACATAATTTGAGTATTACGCATCCTCAAGACGATTCAGTTGTTAAGTATAGTAATAGATTTAATCAAGGGGTTTTATTCCGCCGTTCACGTGGTCATGCGCCAAATTATTTTAATGCTTCCGTAAAATCTGATAAAAAAATCATGGCTTTGGGTGCCCATTTAAAAAGTAGTATTGCATATTATCCCAATGAATATTTATATATCAGTCAATACCTAGGAAATCTTGACAGTTTCGATGTCTATCAACGTTTTACAAAAACAGCCTTAAATTTTATTAATCTTTTTGAACAAAAGCCTCAAGTTATTCTGGTTGATAGTCATCCAACTTATGAAAGCACACTATATGGAACTGAATTAGCAAAGCAATTGAAATCGGAATTATTCAAAGTGCAGCATCATAAAGCACATTTTGCTTCCGTTTTAGGAGAACATGATTTGTTGGATTCAAATGAAAAAATTTTAGGGGTTATCTGGGACGGAACAGGTCTTGGAGATGATAGACAGATTTGGGGAGGTGAGTTTTTTAAATATCAATTAAATAACATAGATAGAATTTCCCATTTTGAATATTTTAATTGGTTAGCAGGTGATAAAATGTCAAAAGAACCTAGGTTGTCATTATTGTCGTTATCAAACACTGAAATGCAGCCCATTTTGAAAGATAAATTTTCAAAAGAAGAACAGGCTATTTATCAATCTTTAATGGTGAAAAACAAGCTAAAAACGTCATCAGTGGGCAGATTATTTGATGCTGTAGCATCGTTGTTGGGTATTTGTGATATAAACACTTATGAAGGTGAAGCAGCTATTTTGTTGGAAAATCAAATCTTTGATTATAACATAAATGATTGCAAATCGTATTGCACTGAATTAGAAACTGATTTAATTCCAACAGAAAAATTGTTTTATAATTTATTTTTAGATTTTAATAAGGGCAATTCAAGGGAAAATGTGATTGCAAACTTTTTATTCACGTTAGCGGCTTTAATTTACCAAATTGCAGATATACATTATATCAAAAATATTGCATGTAGCGGTGGCGTATTTCAAAATACAACTTTAATTGATATGGTTAAAGAATTAGGAAAAGGCGAATACAAATTATTTTTTAATCGTAACTTAGCTCCTAATGATGAAAACATCTCGTTTGGTCAAATCATGTATTATTTACATTGTAGTAATCAATGAAATATTTAACTGAATATAGAAACTTAGAGGCCACAAAAAGCTACTTAAAGCTTATTGAAACCACCATTACAAAAAAATGGAATATCATGGAAATTTGTGGTGGACAAACCCATGGATTGGTAAAAAATGGCATCCTTGAATTATTGCCTGATAAAGTACAAATGATTCATGGCCCAGGTTGCCCTGTTTGTGTAACACCTCTTAATTTAATTGATAAAGCTATTGAACTTCTTGAAAATGGTGTGATTGTGTGCTCTTTTGGCGATATGATTCGAGTTCCAGGAAGCAAAAAAAGTTTATTGGAAGCAAAAGCAAATGGAGGTGATTTACGTATTTTATATTCACCAATTGAAGCGGTGAAAATTGCAAGGAATAATCCAGATAAAGAGGTTGTTTTCTTTGCAGTTGGATTTGAGACCACAGCACCGGCCAATGCATTATCAGTATTACATGCTCAAAAAGAAGGTTTAAAAAACTATTCTATTTTAGTGTCTCACGTTTTGGTGCCTCCAGCTATGGAAGCTATTTTAGATGATAAGTTTTGTACCATTAATGCTTTTTTAGGAGCAGGACATGTTTGTGCTATTATGGGCTATAAAGAATATTATCCTTTAGCCGAAAAATATAAAATTCCCATTGTTATAACCGGTTTTGAGCCTTTGGATTTGGTACAAGGCATATATATGGCTGTTAAACAATTAGAAGAGGGAATTCACACCGTTGAAAATCAATACTCCAGAGCCGTAAAAGAAGAAGGGAATCTGGCGGCACTAAAGGTCATTAACCAAGTTTTTGAAGTTGGAAACAGGGAATGGCGCGGCATTGGGGAAATACCTAATAGTGGTTATGTGTTAACCTCGGAATTTAAAAATTTTGATGCTGAATTAAAGTTTGGAATCAGTAATATCAAAGTTCCTGAAAACCCGGATTGTATTGCAGGTCAAATTTTAAGGGGCATAAAAAAACCATATCAATGCAGTCAATTTGGTAAAACATGCAATCCGTCAAACCCTTTGGGAGCACCTATGGTCTCTTCAGAAGGAGCTTGCGCCGCTTATTATCATTTTTCAAATAATGCAATTTTAAAGTAGATGGATAAAGAATTAGGTTTTGAAACAATAAATTTAGGACATGGAAGCGGTGGTTTAATGACCAGGGATTTATTGGATAAAATCATTTTTAAAACCTTCAGCAATCCTTTTTTGGATCAGAAACATGATGGTTCTATCGTTAAGTTTAATGGTGAGATTGCAATTTCTACGGATAGTTTTGTAGTATCTCCTATATTTTTTAAAGGTGGAAATATTGGTGATTTAGCGGTGCACGGAACCGTGAATGATGTAGCTATGTGTGGTGCTATTCCTAGATATTTATCTTTAGCATTTATTATAGAGGAAGGTTTAAAAATAGAAGACTTTGTAAGCATTGTAAATTCAATAAAAAAAGCGGCAGACGAAAGTAGTGTTCAAATTATAACAGGTGATACCAAAGTTGTTGAACGTGGAAAAGGGGATAAAATTTTCATCAATACAACAGGTTTTGGAGACGTGAATCCTAAGGCAAATATTTCAACAGATAATATAAAAATAGGGGATAAGATAATTATTAGCGGACAAATAGCTCAACACGGTATGGCCATCATGTCTCAACGTGAAGGTTTGGAATTTGAATCAAGTATTGTCAGTGATAGTACTAATTTGAACTTTTTGGTGAATGATTTAATTGATGAATTTGGAGATAAAATCCATTTGTTTAGAGATCCAACCCGGGGAGGTGTTGCCAGTGTTTTATCTGAAATTTCTCAGGATACCAAAATGGGAGTTGTTATCCATGAAGACAAGATTCCATTAGAAAAACAAGTTTCCGCAGCCTGCGAAATTTTAGGATTAGATCCATTATATGTTGCCAATGAAGGTGTTTTTATGACTTTTGTAGAGGCAGAGATAGGAGATGCTGTTTTAGAAATGATGTTAAAGGATGAAAAAGGTAAAAATTCTGCATGTATTGGTGAAGTTACAAAAGAACATCCAGGAAAGGTAGTGATGCATAGCTCTATTGGTGGTAAAAGAATTGTGAGCCCGTTAATAGGGGAGCAGTTACCTAGAATTTGTTAGTTTCCTAATAACCAATATATTCCTATTATTATTGCAAAGAGTCCTCCCGCTAATCTAATGCCGTTAAAAAACACAACATTATGACCATTTTTAGCAATCGACGAGATTTTGCCCACAACAAAGGCAAAAGAAACCATGGCTAAGATGATTCCAATACCAAAACCTATTATATAAAGAAAAGAGTCAGATTTATTCTCAAAACCTAAAACTGGTAAAAACAATAAAAAATGTGCAATGCCTGCTAAACCATGTAAAAAACCGATTGAAAATGAGGTAAAATGATTCTGCTTTAATGATTTAGAATGTATATGATTATGAGTTTCGAGGTGTGTATGACTGTGTGCATGTTTGTGTATTAACGGGGCATGTTCACTATGAATATGTAAATGTTTATGTTTCTTGGTATTTTTAAAAATTTTGTAAAATGCCCAAATTCCTATTCCAATAAGGACTAAACCAACTAATTGCTCACTATGATTTGATATTTTTTCAACAGGGATTAATTCTTTAAAAAACATAAATATAATACCAATAGCTAACATGCTGGTTATATGGCCAATTCCCCATGATAAACCAATTTTCCAAGCTTTCTTTTTAGATTCAACCGCAAATGGCATAACGGCAGCCATGTGATCTGGACCTGTAATAACATGCAACATGGCCGCTATTAATCCTGCAATGAAAGGGAAAGTTAAATTCACTTTTTAATTGTTAGTGGCTCTAGTTTAAAATAGATATTATTGTTGAGCAGCACTGTCATTCCGACGCAGGAGGAATCTTTAGGGATTCTTCACTTCGCAAGCTCCGTTCTGAATGACAAAACGTGACAGTATCAACACAATTTTGAACTAGAGCCTTGTTAGTGTATAAAAAATTGGATAAAAAGCAATATTATTTCAATCATAACATGGTTTTTATTATCACTTGTCATTAACTAATTTAAAAGTAGAATATGTATTAGATTGAAAACATGATTTTTATCATAGAAGCCATAAATATGTTTCGATTTATATTTTTTACTTGCCAATACATTTATATATTTGCACCTTCAAAGACGAAAAGTGAATTTATTTTGTAAAATCGCAAGTAATTAATTCATTTTTAGCTTTTGGTCGCGTAGCTCAGTTGGATAGAGCATCTGCCTTCTAAGCAGACGGTCACAGGTTCGAATCCTGTCGCGATCACAAAAAAGCCTTACTATTTAGTAAGGTTTTTTTTGTTTTTGTCATAGTATTAATAGAATTAAGATATTTTTGAACTTATTAATGCTAGAACAAGTCTAGAGGTCATCAAACCTTTTATAAAAGGTTTGAAATTCTTTTCAAATTACCCTTCATTTACTATAAAATAAAGGGTTACAACATTTGCTTTAAGTGACTTAAATCATTTGTTATCCTATTATATTAACTTAAATTTGAGTAAATGATATCATTATTAAATGTCTGGATTAACAGAAATAGAAGTCAAGCTAAAAGCTTTTTTTATTGAAATAGGTGATTTGTCCTATTTTGCAGGGCGTTTGTTCAGAGAAGTTTTTACAAGGCCATTTGAGTTTAAAGAACTTTTAAGACAATGTTATAATATAGGGAATCGTTCCATATTATTAGTTGGTGTTACGGCTTTTATAATTGGGTTGGTAATCACCATGCAGACTAGGCCAACATTAGAGGAGTTTGGTGCAGAATCTTGGATGCCATCCATGGTAAGCATTTCAATAATTAGAGAAATTGGCCCCGTCATAATTGCTTTAACTTTTGCCGGACGCATTGCTTCTGGTATAGGCGCCGAACTGGGTTCCATGCGAGTGACTGAGCAAATAGATGCCATGGAAGTCTCAGGAACCAATCCGTTTAAATATTTAGTGGTTACCAGGATTTTGGCAGCAACATTAATGCTTCCAATTTTGGTAATACTTGGAGATGCCATTGCTCTATATGGTTCCTATATAATTGAGAACTTAAAAGGGGATGTCTCTTTTCAGTTATACTTCAACAAAGTGTTTGATGCTTTGGAGTTCGGCGATATCATTCCGGCAATTATTAAAACCTATTTTTTCGGATTTGCAATCGGACTTGTTGGATGTTTTAAAGGGTACTATTGTGAAAAAGGAACCGTTGGTGTTGGGCTAGCAGCAAATTCGGCGGTTGTATTTTCTTCGATGTTAATATTTATCATTGATTTTATTGCTGTTTTTATAACAGATATATTTTTTGAAATTTAAAAAATGAATCAAACACAAAATATTCAGGAAAGCAAAAAACCATTAATCACTAAAAAAATAATGATTGAAATAAAGGATTTAAAAAAATCTTTTGGAGACAATCATGTGTTAAATGGCTTTAATTTGAAGCTATTTGAAGGTGAAAACCTGGTTCTTATGGGGAAATCAGGCTCAGGTAAATCAGTTATGATTAAATGTTTAGTGGGTTTAATGCAGCCGGACTCTGGTCTCATTAAAGTTATGGATAAAGACATTTCAACTCTAAATCGAAATGAATTTGATAAATTGCGTACAGAAATTGGATTTTTATTTCAAGGCAGTGCCTTATATGATTCTATGACGGTAAGAGAAAATTTAGAATTTCCATTACGCAGAAACAAGTATAAATTCGGAAATTTTACAGATACTTCAGAACTTGTTACTGAAGCACTGGAGCGTGTTGGATTAGTTGATGCCATAGATTTAATGCCAGCTGAACTTTCAGGCGGTATGAAAAGGCGGGTTGCATTAGCCAGAACACTCATTTTAAAGCCAAAAATAATTTTATATGATGAGCCTACAAGCGGATTAGACCCTATAACATCCAAAGAAATTATTGAACTCATGCGTCGGATACAAAGCCAATATAAAACGTCATCACTCATCATCACTCATGATGTGGATTGTGCAAGGGTAGCATCTGAACGAATGATTTTATTAGTGGATGGTATTAACTATGTAGAAGGAACTTTTGATGAATTATATGCGTTAAAAGATGAAAAAGTAAGAGCGTTTTTTAAGTAAATAAAATTAAGTAATCATGAGAAAAACAACCAGTGAAAAGCTAAAGTTAGGTGTATTTGTCATTATTGGATTGCTCATTTTTATAATAGCTATTTATTTTATTGGTCAGCGTCAAAATATTTTCGCTAAAACCTTTTCAATAAGTGCAAATTTTAATAATGTTAATGGATTGATACCAGGCAATAATGTGCGTTATTCAGGTATTAATGTGGGCACCGTTAAAACAATTTCTATGGTAAATGATTCCACTATAAATGTTTTAATGAATATTGATGAAAACATGTTATATCATATTAAAAAGGATGCCATTGTAACCATAGGCACAGATGGATTGGTAGGGAACATGATAGTAAATATTATCCCTGGTGAAGGAAATGCAGGCGCAATTGAGCCTGGTGATGTTATAAAATCATATACCAAAATAGGTACATCTGATATGTTAAATACCTTAAGCGTTACAAATGAAAATGCTGCACTACTAACAGCTAAATTACTGAAAATAGCTGATGCTATGGATGATAGTAAAGGAACTTTTGGAATGCTCATAAATGATACTATTATGGCTTCAAATCTTAAGGAAACGGTTAATCAGTTTAGGATTGCAAGTATTGAAGCATCAAAAACCATAAAAGAACTCAACACTATTATTTCTTCAATAAACTTTAATGAAAGTGTAGCAGGTGTTTTATTAAACGATTCTATTGAAGCAAAAAAGGCGAGAAGGATTATGACTAATCTTGAAACATCCAGTCAAGATATTTCAACTGTTCTAAATAATTTAAATGAAACCATCACAAATATAAAAGAGGGAAAAGGAGCGTTTAATTATCTGTCCAATGACGAGGAATTTGTTAACAATCTAGAGCAATCAATTAAAAATATAAATGAAGGAACAGATAAGTTCAATCAGAATATGGAAGCCTTCAAACATAACTTTTTAACGCGTGGATATTTCAAAAAATTAGAACGTCAAGAGAAAAAGCTTAACAAATAATAGTATCATTTTATTGTCTAGTTATAGGTTAAAACCCTGCTCTTGATAGTTATCGGGATTAGTTTCTATAAACTTTTAAGAGCATCTTGTCATTTCGACAGTTCCGATAGCTATCGGAAGAGGAACGAGCGACGAGAAATCTTATAATAAAGGGATTCCTCTTCGATTGCTCCGCAATGTACTTTCAATCAAAATATATTTTGATTTCAGTAACATTCGGAATGACAAGCTAACATTAAAAAGAATTTCATTCTTTTGTTTTAAAACTATGGATTTCAAATCCATAGTGGTTTATTTGTAAAAGTGCAATCCAGTTCAATTATTTCTAAGTTCAATTAGGGTAATTTCCGGCCGCATACCAATTCTTCCAGGAAAGCCTAACCAACCCAATCCGCGGTTTACATATAAGTACTGGTCTTTAATTTTGTACAATCCAGCCCAATGTTTGTATTTATATTTAATTGGACTCCATTGCATTTGTTTGTATTGAAATCCTGCCTGCATACCGTGTGTATGGCCAGATAATGTTAGGGCTATATTTGATTCTTTTATAACCTCTTCATTCCAATGTGATGGGTCATGAGATAATAATATTTTAAATGAAATATCTTTCGTTTTATCTAAAGCTTTTTTAAGGTTCCCATATTGTTTAAAAGGAGGTTTTCCCCAATTTTCAACGCCAATTAAGGCAAAATGAGCTCCTGAATGATTGATGATTTCATTTTCATTGCACAAAAGTTTAAAATCTATTTCCTGATAAAATTTTTTAAGAGCCATAAAATTATCATTTTTAGCCTCTTCAGTTTCCCATTGACTGTAATCACCATAATCATGATTTCCTAGAACAGCATATTTCCCATATTTAGCTTCAAGCCTTTTAAATATGGGTTCCCAACCACGTAATTCCCAAGCATAATTATTGATTAAATCACCTGTAAAAAATATATAATCCGGTTTTAAATGATTAATCTTTTTTATTGCTTTTTCCAGAATATGAAAACGGTAATTAAAACTGCCTAAATGAATATCTGAGATTTGAATAATGCGCAATCCTTGAATGGGTTGAGGTAATGCATCAAAATGAATATTAATGTGATATATTTTAAAGCGGTAGGCTGCTAACGTAATACTATAAACAATAATAAAAAAAGGTAGAAATCCTGATATTAAGCCTATAATTGGAATGATAACGAGTGCCCTAGACCCTGAAAAACTAAAATTGGATATATAAAATATAGAAAGAATTAAAACAAAAATAAGCTTTGGGATAAAAGATGAAATGGTAAGTCCATATAATGAAGAAACTAGCAAATGTTTCCGTTTTGGATTAATTTGATCTAAGGTTATTTTTAATATTATGATGGATATAATGAGCCCCACAGTAAAAACCCAAAACAATATATTGATTATTAAAAGAAGGTTTTTGGAAAAAAGATGTTTTGAAATTAATTGTAATCCATAAAATGCAAAGATGTCTATTACCAGAATGACCGTACACAAGAGTAAAATGGTAAACAGGGAATAGGATTTCATTTTAATTTATTTTTTTTAGTCGCCTTTTATCTCTCAATGCCCAATAAATGCCCTTAACGTCTGATGACCAAATGTCATACATATATATGAGAATAATTTCTTCGATGGTTTCTAAAACCCCTGCAATAATCATAATGTAAAATAGAATATATTCCGGATTAAAAAAAAGAGCCCATAAAATAAATATACTTTGCAAAACTGCAGAAGCCTTTGCTAAATAAGTGTGAAATGCTGTGGCTTTTCCATATTTAAAATAGGCGATGAGCATTTGAATAAGGTAAGGAACAAATGATATGATAATTATTACCAAATTTTTCAAAATAAAATCTGTTTCAAAATAGAGTAAGCCAATTAAACCAATACTTAAGGTTATTTGATCTCCAATGGAATCTAATTGAGATCCACGAGGACTTGTTATTTTTAGTTTTCTTGCCAGATAGCCATCAATGGCATCAGTAGAATAACTAATTAATAAAAACCAGGTAAACACTATGTATTGATCCAACCAAATTAACGCTATTAATACTGGTGCGGCAGCTATTCTATAAAAGGAAAACCAATCAGCAATATTGAAATTTTTGAATGTGAGCATATTATGAGTGTCAGGTTATTGGATTACATACTTTTTCAAATTGATTCTTTATCAGAATATTATTAATAACACTCTATTTAATTATATTATAAATCTCTATAAAAACGCAATTTATTTTGAAGCAGCGTAATTTCTTTTTTTAAAGAATCAACTTGTTTAAGCAGGTTATAAATAGCATCTACACCTTCCAAATTTATATCCAGTTCATAATGTAACCGCATCATTTTTTCAACTTCATTTATTTGAGTCAGTCTCAAATAATGCTCATTGTCTTCAAAAACAATTTCTATCAATTCATAGTCATATAATGAATCAATAAATGATTTAGGAATATTATAATGCGAACAAAATTGTTGTATTGAAATTAAATTTTTCGTTTCCATAATCATCTCAATTTAGCTAATTCGGTAAATAATGCTTTCTCTTTAGTTGTAAGGTTTGTGGGCATTTTTACGTTATAGGTAATATATAAATCTCCAAATTGACCTTCTTTTTTATAGATTGGAAATCCTTTTCCTTTAAGTTTAATTTGAGTACCGGTTTGAGTTTCTGGTTTTACGGTTAATTTTACCTTGCCATCAAATGTATTTACCGTAACATCACCACCTAATAAGGCTTTATACAAATCTAAATCCACTGTTGCATAAAGGTTGTCATTATCCCTTTTAAAAGGTGTGTTATTGACTATTGAAAACTTAATGAATAAATCACCATGAGGGCCATTATTGACGCCTTTACCACCATGACCTTTAATTTTTATAACCTGACCATTTTCAATACCTGCCGGAATGGTTATTCTTATGTTTTTGTTGTTTACCGTTAGCGTGCGTTTATGAGTAGTGTACACATCTTTTAAAGTGAGTTGCAATTCAGCATTAAAATCCTGCCCTCTAAATTTAGCTTGACTACGTCTTTGCCCTGTAGATGCACCGCCAAACATAGATTCAAAAAAATCTGAAAAATCATGATCATCAAAGCCTCCGGAATACTGTTGCTGCCTACTTCCCTGATATTGTCTTTGTTGTTGTTTTGCTTTTTCAAATTCTTCAGATTGTTTCCAGTCTTTTCCATATTGATCGTATTTTTTACGATTTTCCGGATGACTTAACACCTCATTTGCTTCATTTATCTCTTTAAACTTTGCTTCCGCAACTTTGTCGTTTGGATTTAAATCTGGATGGTATTTCCTAGCTAATTTACGATACGCTTTTTTGATGTCATTATCTGTTGCGTTTTTAGAAATCCCTAATATTTTATAATAATCTATGAATGCCATTTAATTGGTTTTTAATGACGAAAGTTAATGTAATTTTATGTTTATTTAAGAAAAAAGTGATACTGTAAGTTACAAAATTAATGATGATTAGCATCATTAAAAGTTATTGAAACCAAGGTTAGTAATCATGTTTTTAAAGCTGAATTTAAGTTTTTTATAAAGTATTCTTACCTTTTGTTGTACTTCCCAATAATGTCATTAATTTTAATTCGGTACACAATAGATGCGGAACCTGAATTTAACTTATTTGAGAAATCATTTATGAATTGGGCATCTGTAATTTCGTTTTTAGCCAGTAAACTTTTAACACCTTGAGTAAATTTATGTAAATACATTTTAGCTGCACTACCTTGTAATTCATTAAAAGAGCCAAGAACCAATACTGATTTCCAATTGTTTATACCTTGAATATTTTCAACCTGCAAGGATACATTTTTGTTTATTCGCATAGCGTCTATTTTATGGCCTTCACCAGAATAGCTAAAAACCGCGTTTTCTTTTGGGTCATAATAATATGTTATTGGTAAGATAAAAGGTATGTTATTTTCAATATAAGCCAAATGGCCTACATAATTATTTGCAAGCAATTCAATACAGTCTTTTTTAACTAAATTATCTTCCATAATTTTTATTTTAACTCAATAGTTATATTGTTTTAATTATTAAAAACATGTTATAATAGTAACTTTTATTTAATTCAATGTTGATTAAAAAGAAATCAATTTTTATAAAATGTCATAATTAGAAAAGCTGAATTTTAAGAATTTGAATTAATAATAGCTATAATTTCTTGCTTATCAAGAACACCAGACTGTCTCCAAACTTGTTTGCCGTTTTTAAAAAGTAACAGGGTTGGTACACCGCGAACTTGATATTTGACGGCTAAAGGCTGATTTTTATCTACATCTATTTTTACTATTTTTATAGCATCCCCAAGGCTTTCTTTAACTTGTTTTAAAATAGGGGCAAGCATTTTACATGGGCCGCACCAATCGGCATGAAAATCTACTAAAACAGGTGTATTCGAATCGATAATTGTATTAAAATTTTGTCCCATTATTATAAATTATCAATGACATTTTTTAATTTATTACTTACATCTTGAGCAATCTCATTAAAACCTTCATTTTGAAGCAGGTTTTTTACTTTATCTAACACCACATCAAAAGATCCATTCTCTTGTTTGTTATAATAATATTTCATGTTTATTTTAAATTCATTTCCAGTTTGGCAAGCATGATGAGTTCAGATTTATTTTTACCTGAAAAACTGCTTGCAATAGCGTTTGCAGTTTTTAATATGAGTTTTTTATGCTTATTGGTAAATTGGCTTTCATGCCTTTTTTTGTATTTTATAAAATCATCAAATAACTTATCAGGATCAAGTTTATCTTTATTTAGCAACCAATCAAAAACAATTTCTATTTGATAAGATGCATCCGTTTTAAAATCGTCTTCAAAACCATCTACAATCAACCACTCTTCTTTTATAAGTGTTTTTAATTTATCAAATTCAACATCATGCACATGTTTATCAACAGCTGCAATAGCATAAAATAATTTTCCTAAATTTTGATAAAATTCAACACTAAATCTATCTGTATGTATCATAGTATGATATTTTAAAATAGTATGGTAAAGCTACAGTTTTTCTTTATTTAAAGGAATGATATTAATCAGTTTTCAATGAAAATTTGGTTAAATCTTAACAAAAGTATGTAGTGACTATATTTATATTTTAGTAATTTTATTACCTATAAATCTATATAAGAAAACCAATATGTTGTTGCAGGATCAGGAAATATTTAATGTATTGTTTGAAGCTGTTTCTGAAGGGGTTATAGTTGTTAATAAATCCCAAAACATAGTTGCTACAAATATTTCCACTAACACCATGTTTGGCTATAATAAAGATGAGCTTAAAGGGCAGGCGCTAAATGTTTTAATTCCGAAAAAATATCATCCAAATCACGGTGAGCATTTTAAAGGGTTTTTAAAGCAAAAAGAGAGTCGGCAAATGGGAAAAGGCCGCGATCTTACAGGCCTACGAAAAGACGGGAGTGTTTTTCCTTTGGAAATTGGTTTAAACCCGTTTGAGATTTATGGTGAAAGTTATGTTATGGCACTGGTCATTGATATTTCCTTGCGTAAGAAACAAGAGGAAAAAATACTGGAGTTGAACACTCAATTAGAGGAAAAAGTACTATTACGAACGAAAGAATTGAGTGATGCAGTTCATGAATTAAAAGATGTTAATACAGCACTGGAACATGAGAATGTAAAGCGAATTGAAGCCGAAAACAAAGCCAATGTTGCTTTAAAAAAAGAAATTGAACTCAATGAATTAAAAACAAAATTCTTATCCTTAGTTTCTCATGAGTTTAAAACGCCATTGAGTGGTATTTTAACCTCAACCATGCTTTTAGGGAAATATAAATTGACTGAACAACAAGGAAACAGGGATAAACATATTAAAACAATTACAGATAGGGTACATTACCTTAACAATATTTTAAATGATTTTCTGTCTATTGACAAGTTAGAAACAGGTAAGATTAAATATAATTTCAATGATTTTAAGCTTAGTAAGGTGATAAATGAAGTAGTTTATAACAGTAATTTGTTATTAAAGGAAGGCCAAAAAATTAAATATCCTGATTATATTGACGACATGTCCTTACATCAGGATGAAAAAATTGTGGAGCTTGCATTATCAAATTTGGTCCATAATGCTATAAAATATTCATCAGAAAACACGGTTATAGTTATTGATGTGATACAAAATTACGATGATACCATTTTTATTATTAAAGACGAGGGCATTGGAATACCAAAAAAGGACAAAAAAAACATTTTTAATCGCTATTTTAGGGCTGAAAATGCTTTACTTATGCAGGGAACAGGAATTGGGTTGAATATTGTGAAAACACATTTAGAAAATTTAGGTGGCACTATTTCTTTTGTGAGTGAAGAAAATTTAGGCACCACATTTACCATTACATTACCAAATACAGCTTTGAAATGAAAAAAATATTGCTAATTGAAGATGATATTGTATTAAGGGAAAATACTGCTGAACTCTTGGAGTTTTCAGGATACCAAGTAGAAACAGCATCAAATGGAAGAGCAGGCGTAGAGGTTGCAAAAAAATATAAACCCAGTATCATTGTATGTGATATTATGATGCCGGAATTGGATGGTTATGGTGTTTTGGAATTGCTGTCAAAACATGAGTTAACAAAATATATTCCTTTTATTTTTTTATCGGCCAAAACAGAGCGACAAGACATTAGAAAAGGGATGGATCTTGGTGCTGATGATTATATTACCAAACCATTTAATGAAGAAGAACTCATAAGTGCAATAGAAAGCAGGATAGCTAAAGCCGCCATACTTCATGACCAAAGGGAACATTTTACAGATGATTTTATTATTAAAGATGAGGGTATTGATGAAATAAAGACACTTAATGATTTAAAAAATTTTTTTGATGACAATGGAAAGGTCTTTCATTACCCAAAAGGAGAAATTATATATGAAGAAGGAAATAATTCTAATTTCATTTATTTAATTAGAAAAGGAGTTGTTAAAAACTTTAAGTTTGATCATGACGGTAAAGAGCTTACCACCAATTTATATAAGGAAGATGATTTATTTGGATATACGTCATTTACACAAAATATTCCATACCAAGAATCAGCCACCGCCATACAGGACACAGAATTAGCAGGAGTTTCAAAACAAGAATTAAAAGAAGTTTTAGATAATAATCATAAAATAACTCTTGAACTTATTCAATTATTAACGGATAATCTTTCTGGAGCAAGAGAACAATTATTGGATATGGCTTATAGTTCTGTAAACAGGAAAACAGCCCACACTATTCTCAAATTTGCCGAAAAATTACATAATAAATCAGGGGATCCCATAAGGATTTCTAGAAATGATTTGGCAAGTGTAGCTGGAATAGCCACTGAGACTTTAATTAGAACATTGTCAAGTTTTAAAAAGGAAGGATTAATAGAAATTGAAGCTAGAAACATTAAAATTTTGGATATTAATAAACTTCAACAGATTAATTAAATTTCAATACTATATAACATAATATGATATATATCATTTTTTGTCATACTTGTTGAACATATTTTTGTTTCGATAAGACATATAATAATGAAAAACATATTAATTCCAACTGATTTTTCAGATAATTCTTGGAATGCGATTAAGTATGCACTCAAATTTTTTGAAAATTCAACTTGTAATTTTTATTTATTGCATGTTAATTCTATTAATAACCTTGTTGTTTCAGAAACAACATACGTGCCCACCCAAGAAGTTATTCAAGAAGTTTTTGTAAAACCATCAAAATCACAATTAAATAAAATTTTAAGGGGAATTAGTACCATATCAAAAAATGACAAGCATCGGTTTTTCACCCTTACTGATTATAATTATTTTATAGAATCTATTCGGAAACATGTAGATGAAAAGAAAATTGACCTGATAGTAATGGGAACTAAAGGAGCTTCCGGACTAAAAAAATTAATTATAGGCAGTAATACAGGTGACGTTATTACCAAGGTGCATTGTTCCACTTTAGTGGTTCCTGAAAATGCCAAATATAAAAAACCAAAAGAGATAGCGTTCCCAACAGATTTTTCTTCATTTTATTCAATAGATTTGTTAAAGCCCATTTCAAAAATAATTGACACGCATCATGCTGCTTTAAGTGTTTTACATATCAATAAAAAAGGAAGTAAATTAAATTTAGATCAACAAATAAATAAAGAATCGCTATTGGATTATTTCAGCAACATTAACTGTGGGTTTTTTAATATAACAAACAATCACATTGAGGCCGCCATTCAATCTTTTGTTGAAGAGAAAAATGTGGATATGATTACTATGGTAGCCAAGAATTTAAATTATTTTCAGAGGATACTGTTTCATCCAACGGTTCAAGAAATAAGTTATCATACAGAAATACCCTTTTTAGTTTTACACGAATAAACAATGGGTCATTATGGAAAACGTATCTATCTTTTTAGCAAAATTTTGGGGATATTACCTTATCATTTTCTTTGTTATTTTAACTTTTAATCCAAAAAGAATAAAACAGATTTTTGACGACCTGAAAGATGATAAATTCCTTATTGTAACATCATTTATTGCAATAATAATTGGCTTACTGAATATTTTATTTCATAATATTTGGGTGCTAAACTGGGAACTTATTATAACGTTAATAGGCTGGATGTCACTTTTTATAGGGTTATCCCTATTTATATTTCCAAGGCGTACTATATTATTGTTAGAGTATTTTAATATCAAATTTGTGCAGGTTATTTACACCTTGCTTTTCTTCATTGGGCTGTTTTTATTAAATATGGCCTATGGTATTATATTATACTAGTTCCGTAATAAACTAGTGTCATGTCAATCTTCATATGACGGATAAAGCCTTTTCAGTTTTA
>CAXBJF010000014.1:0-80911 GCA_963976005.1 uncultured Flavobacteriales bacterium
TTTTTCAACAAATTAAGCTTGTTTTTTACTATGGTTCAACCCTTGATTCGCATTATATACTAATCTGTCTATCAATTTGCTGGTCAAGCGATATAAACGTTTCTGTACGTGAAACACCTTCAATAGATTGAATTTCTTTGTTGAGCAGGTGCATTAAATGGGCGTTGTCTTTACATAGAATTTTTATAAACACACTCCAGTTACCCGTGGTGTAATGACATTCTAAAACTTCAGGGATTTTTTTGAGTTGTTTGACAGCTTCTGGATTACTCATGGCTTTGTCTAAATATATGCCTATAAACGCCATGGTGGTATATCCTAATATTTTTGGATTGATAATAAATTGCGAGCCTGCAATTAAACCTGATTTTTCAAGTTTTCGTAAACGTTGATGAATGGCAGCTCCTGAAATACCAACATTTCGTGCAATTTCAAGAATGGGTGTTCTGGCATCTTCCATGAGGGCGCGAAGTATTTTTTTATCAATACCATCAATCTGTAAGTTTTGGTTTGTAATCTTCATTGAATTCGTTTTAATTCATTCCCTTGAAAAAGGGAATCTTATTTTCACTTATAATTTAAAACATAAATGTAAGTAATTGATCTTAATTTGAAACCAAATATTGCGTTAAGGATTGAATATTTTTTATTAAAATATAAAAAGTCATTACGAGGAGGCACGACGAAGTAATCTCTTTCAATTGAAAAGATTGCCACAGAAAATCAGAAATTTTCTTCGCAATGACATAAAAATGGTAATCCCAACTAAATGTTCAATGGGTTATAACCCAAATAGGGTACTTCTTTTTCTTTAAATACGATGTTAAAATTGGCGAGTTCTTTTAAAATAGGTTCATACACTTCTTTGGTGATAGGTATTTGAACTCCGGGGGTTTTAATTTTTCCGTTTAAAATAGCAAGGGTAGTAATGGCGACCGGCAACCCCACGGTTTTTGCCATGGCTGTATACGTTTGGTCTTGACCAAGAGTGACCATGGTGGAATCAATTTGATAGGTTTTCCCATTCAATTCATACCCGAATTTATGGTACATGACCAACATATCCTTGTCTTTTTCACCAAGTGTCCAGCTATCCATTAATATTTTTTGAAGAATTTCTGCAGGTGTTGCTTTTTTGAGTGTAACCATTTTTTTAGGGTTGAAAATGCCAAGTTCCAGAAGTTTATCCCAAACAATATCATCCTGATCAATTTTTAAAGCATGCCTGAATTTTAATTCTACTGAATCTGATGGGCTGTAAGGGAGAAAGGCATTCACAAAATCGCGGTAACTCATATTTTCACTGTCATCAATAGTGTAACTATCATCAGTCATGCCAAGGGTTACAAACATATTCCATGCTTTGCTAAAGCCAACACGCCTCATAGTGCCTCTGTATAATGTTTTAATGGAATTTAATCCGTAAACACTTTGATATTTTAAAGAATCACGGTTGGCATAGGCTTCAAACCTTCCAAAACCATCAACTTCTAAGAACTCTGTTCTTCTGAATAATCTGTTATAAGGGATGTATTTATAAGTGCCTTCTTGCAAAAATTTGGCGGCACCACCCTGACCAGCTACAACCACATTTCTAGGATTCCAGGTAAATTTATAGTTCCATAAATTAGTATCACTTTCTGGCGCAATTAATCCACCGGTAAACGATTCAAACAAAATCAATTCGCCCCCTTTTTTTCTAATAGTGTCAATGACTTGCATGGCACTCATGTGGTCAATTCCGGGGTCAACACCAATTTCATTCATAAAAATGAGTCCTTTTTCAATAGCTTCAGCATTTAATGCTTCCATTTCTGGGCTTACATAAGATGCGGTAACCATATGTTTGTTAAACGAAAGACAATCTTTAGCCACATCAATATGCAAACGTGCCGGTAACATGGAAATAACGATATCCGCATTTTTAATAGCCTCATTTCTTGATTTTTTATCAAAAATATCAAGCACAAAAGCTGTGGCGTTTTTATGATTTTTAATAAGTTGATTCGCATGATCAATATTTATATCGCCAATGGAAATAAATAAGTTTTCAGCTTCTGATTTGTCTAACAGATATTTTATTAAGTAAGAAGTGGATTTTCCTGAACCAATGACTAAAATCTTTCGCATAATGAATTTTGTTGAGTAATTTTGTTAGGACGAATGTAATGAATACAAAGATGTTTATTAATTAAAATCAACTATAAATATGAACAAATCAATATTGATTACGGCCTCTTTTTTAGGCTTTTCAGGAATCATTTTAGGGGCGTTTGCGGCACATGGTTTAAAAGAATTAATTTCTATAGAAGCGGTTCAAACCTTTGAAACCGGTGTTCGATATCAGATGTATCATGCGCTGTTTCTGCTATTTGTGGGAACTACAGTCTATATTAAGGCTAAAACAAAAAAGCTTATATTTTATTTTGTTGTTGTAGGATGGGTTCTCTTTTCAGGTTCTATTTATGGATTGGCCACAAATTTATTAACAAATTTTGATTTTAAAACAATAGCTTTTATAACACCAATTGGAGGCTTGTGTCTTATAATTTCATGGATATTGTTGTTTGCGAATTTCATAAAAATGAAAAGTAATAATTAAATATTTTAAGTGATTACTTTAAAATATTGTATTAATTTTGACGAATAATTATTTTTATTGAAAATTATGTCGAATAACATCAAAGCCACGAAAACGATTGCGTTAGAAAATTACGGGATTAAAAAGGCCAAAGTCAGATACCAACTTTCACCAAAAGAACTACATAATATTGCGATTGAAAGAGGACAAGGCATAGAGGCCTCATCAGGAGCTTTAGCTGTAAATACAGGTGAATTTACTGGACGTTCACCAAAAGACCGTTTTATTGTTGAAGATGATATTACGAAAGACAAAGTTTGGTGGGGAAACATAAATATCCCTTTTTCCTCTGAAAAGTTTGAAAAACTGTATAAAAAAGTTACTGATTATCTGTCTGAAAAAGAGATTTTTGTAAGAGATAGTTATGCCTGTGCGGATAAAAATTATAAATTAAATATTAGGATAATTACAGAATATGCCTGGAGCAATCAATTTGCTTATAATATGTTTCTTCGTCCTACTGAAAACGAATTAATTGATTTTAAACCAGAATGGGTTGTTGTGAACGCTCCTGGATTTATGGCAAATCCTGAAGTAGACGGAACGCGTCAACATAATTTTGCTATTCTAGATTTTACACGAAAAATTGCCCTTATTGGTGGCACGGGTTATACCGGTGAAATTAAAAAAGGTATTTTTTCCGCCTTAAATTTTATTCTTCCTGTTTATAAGGAAACCATGCCCATGCATTGTAGTGCCAATGTGGGTAAAGATGATGATACGGCTATATTTTTCGGACTCTCAGGAACTGGGAAAACAACATTGTCAGCAGATCCTAATAGAAGATTAATAGGAGATGATGAACATGGTTGGACTAAAGAAAACAGCATTTTTAATTTTGAAGGGGGCTGTTATGCTAAGGTTATTAATCTGTCTGCCGAAAATGAACCTGAGATTTTTGGAGCCATTAAATCTGGTGCCATTCTTGAAAATGTCATTTTAGATGCTAACGGAAATGTTGATTTTGCAAATACATCCATTACTGAAAACACCAGAGTAAGTTATCCTATTGAGCATATTGAGAATATTCAAATACCCTCAATAGGCAAAAATCCAAAAAACATATTCTTTTTAACGGCAGATGCTTTTGGAGTGATGCCTCCTATTTCAAAATTAACGCCAAGTCAGGCAGCATATCATTTTATTTCTGGATATACGGCAAAAGTTGCTGGAACTGAGGCTGGTATTATAGAACCAGTGCCTTCTTTTTCAGCTTGTTTTGGGGCGCCTTTTATGCCTTTACATCCTGCTAAATATGCTGAAATGTTAAGTAAAAAAATGAAAGAAGCCGGTGTTAATGTATGGCTTGTAAATACAGGTTGGACAGGTGGGCCTTATGGAGTAGGGACCAGAATGAAATTAAAATATACGCGCGCTATGATTAATGCGGTATTAAATGGTGATTTAGGCTTGTATACCTATGATAATTATCACATACATTCTGTTTTTGGAGTCGCACAACCAAGGGAATGTCCTGGAGTTCCTTCAAGTGTATTAAGTCCAAGGGCTACTTGGAATAATGATGAAGCCTATTATAAAATGGCTTTTAAATTAACCAATGCGTTTAGGGAAAATTTTAAAAAGTATGAAGCCTTTGCCAGTGAAGAAATAAGACGTGGTGGACCTCAGCGATATACATTTTAACATAACAAAAAGAGGCTGTCTGAAAAGTATATATTAACCGTCATTACGAGAAATTTTTATTTCGATGTAATCTGTAAATCAACTACTTGCAATTTGCAGATTGCTTCATTTCATTCGAAATGACAACTTATTTCGACTTTTCAGACAGCCTCTTTTGTTTAAAAATTAAAGTGAATTTATTTGGCCTTATTAACCTTATCAATATATTTTTCCAATGCCATAGTCATCGAAGGGTTTTCTTCAGTGGGTGCCGCAATATCTACACGCAATCCTTTTTCTTCAACAGCTTTAATTGTGGTATCACCAAAAACGGCGATGCGCGTTTCATTTTGTTTGAAGTCAGGAAAATTATGAAATAAGGAGTCAATTCCTGATGGGCTAAAAAACACAAGCACATCGTAAGACACGTTTGCTAAATCTGAAAGGTCACTGATAACCGTTTTAAAGAAGGTCGCAAGTTTCCAGTTAACACCTAAAGTATCCATGGTTTCTGCTACTTCAGGTTTTACCTTGTCTGTATTTGGCAATAAGAATTTTTCGTCTTTATATTTTTTAATTAAAGGGGAAAGTTCTGAAAACGAACGTTTTCCAACATAGATTTTACGTTTTCTGTACACCACATATTTTTGCAAATAAAAAGCTACTGCCTCAGATTGACAAAAGTATTTCATAGTATCTGGCACCTTAAATCGCATTTCTTCCGCCACTCTAAAATAATGGTCAACCGCATTTCTGCTGGTTAAAATAACTGCGCTATAGTGGTTTAAATCTACTTTTTGTTGTCTTATTTCTTTAGCTGAAACACCTTCTACATGAATAAAAGGCCTGAAATCAATTTTTACCTTTTGTTTTTCTTGAAGATCAAAATAAGGAGAATTTTCTATCTTAGGTTCTGGTTGAGATACTAGAATTGTTTTCACTTTCATAGGGCACACAGGTAAATACTTGTTTTAGAATGAAAAAAACAACTTATATAAAATAATATACGGAGCTATTTCAAGTGCGCAAAGATACAAAATAAAATAAAAATAGTCGTGTTTTATTGAATTTAGATGTGTTTTAATAGTTGAAATTAAACCTAAAATATTGATGAGCATCAATAAAATCACAATTATATAAATAACGGTAATTGGTGGTCTATAGCTAAAAATAAGTATGGCATTAATTGGTAATAATAATAAACCTAAAAAATTCTTATAACTTATTTTCTGGAACAGATATTGATCAATTAATTTATCAATGTCAAACAAACTTCCTAAAAGGCGTTCTACAAGAACTTTTATTAAAATAAAGGAGCCTATTGCAAATACTAGTTTAAAGAGTTCATCAATGGAGGGGACTAACATCTCACTTTTATAGTGTAACCACAGAAAACTAAAAATAGCTGCCGAAAGGATAAAATTAACAAAAAGCAATGCATCAAACTTATCAAAGAATTTTTGTTCCCTGGAATAAATTTTAAGGTAATTTGAATGCCCTAAAACGGATACAAGTTCATTAAATCGTTTAGGTAAAAGCGATTTTGCAATGGCGATAAAAACAACACTAACGATTATTAAAACCGTAAATAATTCATATGTAGGTGCGTTTCTGAGCATGGCATAAAATTATTATAAATTATAACACTACTTAATATTATTACAGAATATTTAAAAAAAAGTATCTTCTAAATAATGTACATTTGCTGAAAATTCAGTTGTTTTTAATCTTAATACCTAGAATAAAATGAGGTGTAGGCGTAGATAAGCATTAAAAACCATAATATGATATATGAAAAATGCCATTGTAATCATACCAACATTTAATGAAATTGAGAATATTGAAGCCATTATTAAAGCTGTTTTTTCTCAATCTGAATTTATAGAAATCCTGGTAGTTGATGATAATTCCCCTGATTTAACTGGGCTTAAGGTTAAGGAACTTCAAAATGAATTTCCCAATCGCTTGTTTTTGGAAGTAAGAAAGCAAAAAGCAGGTTTAGGTACAGCTTATATTCACGGTTTTAAATGGGCGTTAAAAATGCAATACCATTTTATTTTTGAAATGGATGCCGATTTTTCTCATAACCCAAATGATCTTATTAAGTTATATCAAGCTTGTCATGAAAATGGAGCAGATGTAGCTATAGGTTCAAGATACATAACCGGTGTTAACGTTGTTAATTGGCCACTGAGCCGAGTTTTAATGTCTTATTTGGCATCTGTTTATGTGCGCATAATTACGGGCATGAAAATACGGGATACTACGGCTGGTTTTGTTTGTTACAGAAAAGAAGTTTTAGAGACTTTAGATTTAAATAAAATTAAATTTATTGGTTATGCGTTTCAAATAGAAATGAAATTTAAGGCATATATTAAAAAATTTATTATAGTAGAAATACCTGTCATTTTTACAGATAGAATAAAAGGAAAGTCAAAATTAAGTTCTGGCATAATTTCTGAAGCTGTTTTTGGAGTGATTTCAATGAAGATAAAAAGTATTTTCAAAAAGTAGAGCTATTTATGAAGCAAAAAACAATTCTTATAAAAAATGCAAACATTGTTAATGAGGGCAAAATATTTAGCGGAGATATATTAATTGAAGGCGAATTTATAAAGGAGATAAGTGGATCTATAAGCGCAAAATCCAGTGATGTACATGTTATGGATGCTGAAGGGAAATACGTTTTGCCAGGTGTCATTGATGATCAAGTTCATTTTAGAGAACCAGGTTTAACCCATAAAGCTACCATTGAAACTGAATCTAAAGCGGCAATTGCAGGAGGTATTACTTCATTTATTGAGATGCCCAATACCAACCCGCAAACTACCACAATTGAAAAGTTAGAAGAAAAATTTGAGATAGCTTCAAAATCATCTTATGCCAACTATTCATTTATGTTTGGCGGTACCAATGATAATTTTGATGAAATTTTAAAAGTTGATGCTACCCAAGTGGCGGCATTAAAATTATTTTTAGGCTCTTCAACAGGAAACATGTTGGTGGATGATCCGGAAGTTTTGGAAAAAATATTCAGAGGCACTAATTTATTAATTGCCGTTCATTGCGAAGATGAAGCTACTATTAAAAAAAACCTAGAAGTTTATCTTGATAAATATGGTGAGGATATCCCAATAAAACACCATCCAGATATTAGAAGTGAAGAAGCATGTTATATATCGTCTTCAAAAGCTATTGAATTGGCAAAAAAAACCGGAGCCAGATTACATGTTTTTCATGTGTCAACCGGTAAGGAAACCAATTTATTCAGCAATAAAATTCCTTTAAAGGACAAAAAAATAACAGCTGAAGTTTGTATTCATCATTTGTGGTTTACTGATGAAAATTATGATAAAAAAGGAACGCTTATAAAGTGGAACCCTGCCGTAAAATCAAAAAAAGATAGAGACCAACTTTGGAAGGCGTTGCTTGATGATAAAATAGATGTCATTGCTACAGACCATGCACCTCATACGTTGGAGGAAAAGAAAAATGTTTATACCAAAGCACCATCTGGCGGCCCTTTGGTACAACATGCGTTACCCGCTATGTTGGAGATGTATCATAACGGAAAAATTTCAATAGAAAAAATAGTTGAGAAAATGTGTCATAACCCCGCCATTCTTTTCCAAATTGAAAAAAGAGGATTTATTAAGGAAGGGTTTTATGCTGATTTGGTTTTTGTTGACTTAAATAATCCTTGGACCGTAAATAAGGAGAATATTTTATATAAATGTGGTTGGTCTCCTTTTGAAGGCACTAGTTTTAAATCAAGAATAACCCATAGCTATGTTAATGGAAATTTGGTTTATGAGAACTCTAAATTTTATAACTTTAAGGCTGCAAAACGATTAACTTTTAATAGATAATGTTTAAAAGAATTTCAATTTATATAGGTATAGCGTTCATGATGTTTTCTTGCTATAATGCCAATAAACCTAAAAAACCGAATCATTTGATTAATAAAAATGAGATGGTAAATATTATTATTGACTTAAAGCTATTGGCATCGGCCAATGGTGCTAATCAAAAAATTTTAGAAAATCATGGAATTTACTCTGCCAATTATATTTATAATAGATACAAAACAGATAGTTTAACGTTTGCCTTAAGTAATGATTATTATGCTTATTATGTAGATGATTATGAAGAGATATATACTAAAGTTCAAGACAGTTTAGAGACGTTAAATGAGTTTTATAAGGCATTGGGAATTCAAGAAGAAATTGAAAAAAGAAAAAAAGATTCCATTGAGGCAATAATTAAAAAGGATACATTGATTGCACAGAAAACAAGAGATTCTTTAAAGTTTTTATTAAAAAAGGATACGCTTATTGGAAATAAATTAAAAAAAAGCGTAAAACCCAAACTCATTAAACCTGTTTTAAAAACAGATCTCCAATCTCAATAATGCTAGTTTCAACAGGCTTAAATTCATAATTTAATTGTGCTTTAATTTTAGCATTGCTTATTGTTTTATTTGTAGATAAAGCAGTTGCCAATTGCTTGGTTAGCTGGCGTCTTTTACCGGTTAATTTATGTTTTAACCAATCTAGCCTCCACCCCAATTGCAATAATCCTGTTGAAGCCATTTTATGTGGCTCTTTTGCTTTCACAGATTTTGCCAAGGCTTGTAGGAATTTTTTATAGTCCCAGTTTTCGGCCACTAAAATAAAACGCTGGTTGGAAATATTGCTTTTAGTCAATGCAATCATTATAGATACAACATCAACTACATCAACCAATCCTATGGAACCTGATGTGTAATAGGGAAGTCCGGTATAGGCTTTTTTAAACAGACTTCCACTTCCGTATCGCCAAATACCTGCTCCTAATATGACTCCGGGATTTACCATAACAATATCTAAACCTTCTTGGGAGCCACGCCAAACCTCCATTTCTGCACCATATTTTGTAATGGCATAAACATTATTATCGGCTTCAGGATTCCATGAGGTATCTTCAGAAATTGGATTGTTGTTTGTAGATACACCTAAAGTAGCTATGGAGCTCACATAACATAATTTTTTAATGGATTTTGAAATACATAAGTTTACAATGTTGGCGGTCCCTTCTATATTTGTTTTTCTTAAAAGCTGGTATTTATCAGGTTCAAAAGAAACAAAAGCGGCACAATGGTACACGTATTCAATATCTTTAAAAGCTTCAGTTAATGCAGGAATATCAAGAATATCAGCCTGAACCCATTCAATAGAATCAAAAAGAGCAGCGTAATCATCTGTGTAACAAGAAAAAACATTCTTCACATTTTTCAATTTGTGCTCACTTCTGTAAAGCGCTCGCACTTGTTCGCCATCGTTTATTAATTTATAAATCAAATGAGAACCAACCAAACCTGTACTACCTGTAACTAATATCATGCGACTAAAGTAAAGAATTATTCATAATACATAAGTAATTCTACATTGATTTTTATCTTTGCCATAGATTATCAAAAATATGAAACATGATTAAGAATTTTGTTGAAGAATTAACTTGGAGAGGCATGATACACACGGTAATGCCTGGTGCTGAAGAACATTTAATGGAAAGCATGCGTAGTGCCTATGTAGGCTTTGATCCAACAGCAGATTCTTTACATATTGGAAATTTGGTACCCATTATGTTGTTGGCTCATTATCAACGATGTGGCCATCGCCCTGTGGCATTGGTTGGAGGAGCAACGGGTATGATTGGTGATCCGTCAGGGAAATCAAATGAGCGTAATTTGCTTGATGAATCCACTTTAAGGCACAATCAAGAAGCTATAAAAAAACAATTGGCACATTTTTTGGATTTTGAAAGCAATGTAGTAAATGCCGCCATTTTAGTGAATAATTACGATTGGATGAAAGACGTTTCGTTTTTAGAGTTTATTCGTGACGTGGGAAAACATATTACCGTGAACTATATGATGGCTAAAGATTCTGTAAAAAACAGAATTTCTTCTGATTCTTCTGAAGGCATGAGTTTTACTGAGTTTACCTATCAATTGGTACAAGGTTATGACTTTCTTCATTTATATAAAGAAAAAGATTGTTCTATTCAAATGGGTGGTAGTGACCAATGGGGTAATATTACCACTGGAACAGAATTGATAAGAAGAATTGCCAATGGAAAGGGGTTTGCTATTACATGCCCACTAATAACAAAGTCTGATGGTTCTAAATTCGGGAAATCTGAAGGGGGTAATGTGTGGTTGGATGCCAACAGAACATCGCCTTATAAATTCTATCAATACTGGTTAAATTCAAGTGATGAAGATGCTGAAAAGTATATTAAGATTTTTACGTTTTTAACCGAACCTGAAATTGATAGTTTGATTAATGAGCATCAGGAAGCGCCTCATTTACGCGTGTTACAAAAACGGTTGGCTGAAGAAATCACAACCATGGTGCATTCTAAAGACGATTTGGAAAATGCCATTAAAGCAAGTAATATATTATTTGGAAATTCAACCGGAGAAGATTTAAAAAAGCTTGATGAGAAAACATTTTTAGATGTTTTTGATGGGGTTCCGCAAGCGGAAATTACTAAATCTGATATTGAAAATGGTCTTGAAATCATTGCTGCCTTAGCAGAGAGAACAGGATTTTTAAAATCAAATGGAGAGGCCCGAAGAGCGCTTAAAGAAAATTCTATTTCAGTAAATAAAGAAAAAGTAGCAGAAGATTATAAAATCACGCAGCAAGATTTAATAAACAATAAATTTGTTTTACTTCAACGCGGAAAGAAGAATTACTTTGTAATTTGCGTGGTATAAAAAAAAGCCTGACAGGGAATATCAGGCTTTAAAACTAACCAACTTAGCTACAAAAATAATTTTCTTTTTCATAGCGGTTGTTTGGTCGAAAGATCAGCTGAAACCTTACATAAAAATCAAATTATTTTTTAAATTTTAACAGGTTCCAGTTTTTATCAGCTTTTTCTATGAGTTCTTTTTCGTTTTCTTGTTTCCACAAGTCTAAAGTATTGGTCCCCCAAGCATTATAAAACAAATATAGTTTTCCATCTTTTATTTCAAAAGATTCAGGATTGATGGAAACCTTATCGTTTTTAAGCGCGATGGCATACGCACAATAACCACCATATTGCGGAATATATTTTGTTGGGTTTTTAATAAATTTTTCCAGGTTTTCTTGTGATGTAAATTTGTAGTTAACACCATCATAAGTAGTTGTAAATTGTTTGGCACCTTCAATGGCTTGATTGTTAAAATAAGCGACTACATCATACCCTTTTGCCATAAATCCGTTTTTTATATTATAATCAATGGTTTGAGAAAATGAAGATGAAACGATAAGGAAAGTTAAGAAGACTATATTTTTCATGAAATATGTTTTTATCTAAGTCGAAATGAAAAATGCTCCTTACAAGTTTTAGGGTTTAAAGTACCATTAAATTACAACCTCTAATATCAGAATTATCAAAACGTCCAATTACTTCAAATGACCCATTGTTGTGAACACGTCCTAAATCCTGGGTCTCTATAAAAGAGCAAGAATTTATGTTAGCCAGATCTATAACATTGATTCCGCCAGTTTTTCCACGCGGTTGAATGGTTAAAGCATCCTCGGTATCTCTTGTTAGAACACGCATCCAATTAGGACAATTGAAAATACCGTTGCCTTTTGAATAGGCCTGACTTAATAATTCGGTCATACCATATTCACTATGAATGGTCTCCACACCAAAACCTTGTTTTAATTGGGTATGAAGTTCATCACGAATCAATTCTTTTCGTCTTCCTTTCATACCGCCCGTTTCCATGATAATGGTGTTTTTTAAATTGAATTGATAGGTTTCAACCAAATCGAGTAATGCAAAAGACACGCCAATAAGAAGTGTTTTTTTTCCTTCAGAATCAAGTTTAATTAAAGCCTCTTTTAATTCAGATAGGTTGTTGAGGTAAAATCCGCTTTCAGGATAATTAGACTGTTTAATCAAAGCATTCACCATGTAAATTAATGAAGAACCTTCTCGCTCCAAGTAAGACGGAAGCAGCGCCAAAACAACATAATCTTCAATGTTTCCATAAAATTGTTGAAAGCCTTTATTGAAACTTTGCTTGTAAATATTCAAGTCAGTTACCATATGTTTACTCGTTATGCTTCCGGTAGTTCCAGAACTTGTAAAAGTAGTTTGCACGGTTTTTTTAGAACTTAAAACCTGATGGGTTTTAAAAAACTGAATGGGTAAAAACGGAATATCTTGAATGGTTTTTACATCACTGGGGTGAACATATAACAAATCACAAAAAGACCTATAGACCTTATTATTTTCAAACTGAAATTTAAAAACAGACAAAGCCATAGCACTGAATTCTTGTTCAGTTTTAATATTAAAAATGGCATTGGAGTCTATCATAATGTAAAAAAGCAAAAGTACTAAAATAAAAAAGCGTTGCCATGGGCAACGCTTTCAAAAATTGTATATTTTAAATGCTTATTTTATAACTAATTTCCTGGTTTCACTGATATTATTCTCAGTAATCTTTAAAATATATACGCCAGTACTTAATTGAGAAACACCTAACTCATTGTTTGTTAAAACGGTAGTGTAAATTTGTTTTCCTAAAACATTATAAACCTCAACTTTTTTAGTCAGATTTTTATTGGAAGTAATATTAACATAAAGTCTGCCATTAGTTACCGGATTTGGATATATTGACAAGCCTTCAATGTGTTCTTGCTGGGGCGCATTATTATAGTTTGTTTGTGAGAATCCTTGGAGAGATATCAAAAACAAAAATGAAAAAATAAGTGTTACAATGTAGTTTTTTTGCATAGTAGGCTATTTTGTATGATAAAAGTAATAAAATACTTCAAAAGTTATACCAAACTAATGTTAAAAATTTATGGTTTTTATCGAAATGTTAATATAATGTAAGTTATTCGTTACCTTATGGTTAATATAGGTCATTATTCTATATATCTGTTTTATAAATTTTATATTTACTGTTGGAAATAATTTTCTTGCAAAATTTATCAGATGAATAAAAATATTAAAATTCTTTTAGTTGATGATGAACCAGATATTTTAGAAATAGTTGGTTATAATTTATCAAATGAAGGGTATCAGGTAATTACCGCTACAAACGGCATTGAAGCAGTTAAAAAAGCTAAAAAGGAACTGCCCCAATTAATTATTCTTGACGTCATGATGCCTGAAATGGATGGTATTGAAGCTTGTAATATTATTAGGAAAAACCCAGATTTAAAAGACACATTAATTACCTTCCTAACGGCAAGAGGTGAAGATTATTCGCAATTGGCAGGATTTGATGCTGGGGCTGATGATTACATTACAAAACCAATTAAACCAAAAGTACTTGTTAGTAAAGTAAAAGCATTGTTACGACGTTTTAATGAACAAGAGACTGTGGATATGGTTAAAATAGGAAATCTTGTTATAAATAGGGACGAGTACAAAATCATATTAAATGGTAAAGAAATTATTCTTCCAAAAAAAGAGTTTGAATTACTATCTTTACTAGCATCAAAACCAGGAAAAGTATTTAAACGTGATGAAATTCTTGATAAAGTATGGGGAAATGAAGTTGTTGTAGGTGGACGCACGATTGACGTTCAT
The DNA here is from genome assembly GCA_963976005.1 of uncultured Flavobacteriales bacterium. Lineage (GTDB taxonomy): Bacteria > Bacteroidota > Bacteroidia > Flavobacteriales > Flavobacteriaceae > Yeosuana. The sequence continues at coordinate 13,856 of CAXBJF010000014.1, forward strand.
ATTAGGAAATTACGTGAAAAAATTGGAGATGATTCCTTTAAAACCATTAAGGGAGTTGGTTATAAGTTTGTTGATTAATGAGTGTAAAATTTAAAAAATCATACAAGTTCGCGATTAAAACATCGCTGTACATCACTTTATTTACAACGCTCTTAATGAGTGTTTTTTTATATGGTTTTTATACCGTAAACTGGGTTTTAATTTCGGTTTTTGCCCTCATTTGTTATATACTTTCCTTCATTATTATTCAAGTTAGGGTAGAGCGTTTTATTTACAGACGGGTAAAGAAAATATATGACGATTTAACCCTTTTAGAGTCTACAAATTTTACTCGCGGACCCGTCAATACAGATATGGGAACGCTTACCGAAGAAATAGACAGGTTTGCAAGAGATAAAAAACTTGAAATAGAAACATTAAAAGTTCGCGAACAATATAGAAAGGAATTTTTTGGCAATGTAGCACATGAATTAAAAACACCCTTGTTTACAGTTCAAGGTTATATTTTAACCTTACTTGATGGCGCCATGGATGATGATAAAATTCGAAAAAAATATCTTGAAAGAGCCAGTAAAGGTGTTGAGCGCTTGGTTTATATTGTAAATGATTTGGATATGATAACCAAACTTGAAATAGGCGATTTAAGTTTGAATATGGAACGTTTTGATATTGTGGCGTTGGTAAAAAACGTAATTGACATGTTTGAAATGAAAGCCAATAGGAAAAAAATTACCTTAGCTTTTGATATTGATTATCCAAAACCAATTATGGTAAATGCTGATAGGGAACGGATTCAGCAAGTTTTGATAAACCTAATTGTAAATTCTATTAAATACGGCCTTGAAAAAGGGACTACTGAGGTGAGCATTGAAAATCTTATAAAAAATAAAGTGATTGTGAGAATTACTGATAATGGTATTGGCATCGGCAAAACACATCTGCCACGATTGTTTGAACGATTTTATAGGGTTGATAAAAGTGGCTCCAGAACTGAAGGCGGTTCTGGCTTAGGACTTTCAATTGTTAAGCATATTATTGAAGCTCATAACGAGAAAATATACGTTGAAAGTGAATTAGGTGTTGGCAGTGAATTTTCATTTACTTTGGAAAAGACTAAATAAATTTTTAAAATCTACAGTATTATTATAAGCTTTAAATCCCTGATAAAGGTTTATGGTATTCAATTTTTCCATATTAAAATCTCCCTGTTTACAATAGGGCGCTATATTAAGTTTTTCCAATCGTTTTGCTAAATATATTTGTTCATGCTGTCCGGGAGTTGGGATAAAAAAGACTTTTCCTTCAAGTTTTGCAAGATCCATTATAGTAGTGTATCCAGAACGTGAAATAATTAAATGACTATTTTGAATAGCTTTCTCAAGTGCTTCACTTTGCATATAATTATAAATGGTCAGGTTGTTGTTTTTTGATATAATTTGGGTGTTTTCAACCTTACCTTGCACTAAAATAATGTTTTTTTTGAAAGCTTTTAATTCCAATAAAATTTTATATTCTAAAAGTGTTCTTTGGGGTTCAGGTCCAGATAATAATACTAAAATATCAAATATTTTAGTTGATGTTGATTTTTCAAACCGACTTAAAATTCCCAAATATTTTAGGTTGAGATTATGGTTCTGAATATGCCCTAATTGCCCACTAAAATTAGGAATGTTTTCAAAATCAGGAACCCAACATTCATCATGTTTTTTAATAATATGTTGATGCATTTTAGTAGTTAACCAAGTTGTTATGCCACTATAAACATTTAATTGATGCGTAATATATACTGATGGAATATGTCTATTTATAGAGAAAACACCAAATCTGTTATCAGAAATAATTCCAGTTATATTATACGTTTCAATAATATTTTGAACACCTTTTTTTTCAGATTTAATAGCTTTAAAAAGTTTAGGGAAATTTTTAAAAAACTGCCATTTTAATAAGAACCCATGTTTTGTATATTGAATATGATAGGATGGAAGTTCTAAAGCAATTAATGTTGGAAATTCTTTTTTAAGCAAGTCAAGTGCAGCGCCGTCACTTGCAATGATAGGTTCATAATGATGCTCCATTAAGGCATGAATAATTGGAATGCATCGTGTGGCATGGCCCAAACCCCAATTTAACGGTGCAACAAGTATTTTTTTCTTCATATATGTTTTTGGGCGTGATCACTCCCGATAGCTATCGGGAGGTCGGGTTTTTTGTTATATCTTTTGCTTGTACTTTTTATGAGTACAAACAAAAGGATGCCACGTCAACCCCTCACGCAAATTTCACAAACAATCAAAGATAAGCATATACCCTTGCTTATATTTCCTTAATTTTACCAAAATTTTTAAAAAGCGTGGGCAGTAAAAATAAACTCAAAAGATTTAGAGAAAACGAAACATTTCAAAATGTATTCCAACCCACCCGTGATGATTTGGTGAATCAAGAATACGCTTTAAAAGGAAATTGGAATAAAGTTTACTTTAAAAATGACAACCCATTAGTTTTAGAGTTAGGCTGTGGAAAAGGCGAGTATTCAGTGGCTTTGGCAAAAAAATTTCCAAACAAAAATTTTATTGGTATTGATATAAAAGGGGCTCGTTTTTGGCGCGGTGCTAAAACAGCAGTTGAAGAAAATATTGAAAACGTAGCCTTTTTAAGAACTCAAATTGAACTTATTGATTTTGCATTTGCCAATAATGAAGTAGATGAAATATGGATTACTTTTCCTGATCCTCAAATAAAATATAAGCGCACAAAACACCGGATGACAAATGCCACTTTTTTAAAAAAATACAAATCTATCTTAAAACCAGAAGGGGTGGTGAATTTAAAAACAGATAGTGAATTTATGCACGGATACACGCTTGGTTTGTTGCATGGTGAAGGCCATGAAGTATTATATGCCAATCATAATGTATATAAACAAGAGGGGAGTCCGGATGAGGTGACAAGTATCCAAACGTTTTATGAGTCACAATATTTAGAACAAAACAAAGCAATTACCTATATTAGATTTAAAATAAAAAATTAGTGGGCATAACTTTCATCTTTTTTTTGGGATTATTCATTGCATTCGTTGGCGTTGTTCCACCCGGGTTATTAAATATGACAGCAGCAAAAATTAGCCTAAAAGAAGGACATGTCCGAGGGGTTATGTTTTCTATTGGAGTTTGTGCAATTGTTATTGTTCAAACATATGTTGCTGCCATTTTCGCGAGTTATTTAACAAATCACACAGGGGTTATAGAAGTTCTTCAGCGGGTAGCTTTTGTAATTTTTGTTTTAATTACGGTGTATTATTTATTAATTGCAAAACAACAATCAAACGTACAAATAGAACCACAAATAAGAAGTAAGCACAGTCGTTTTTTTCAAGGAATGTTTTTATCCAGTATCAATGTATTCCCAATTCCGTATCAAGCTTATATGACTATTACTTTGGCCTCTTTTGGCTGGTTGGAGTTTGACTTTACCAGTATTATCAGTTATGTAGCTGGGGCAGCTATGGGGACCTTTGTCATGCTTTACGTTTATATTTTCTTTTTTGATAGAATAAAAAACAAGTCGATTGCTTCTCAAAAGAGTATGAATTATATTATAGGCGGCATTACTGGCATTATTTCAATAGTTACATTAATTAATATTTTAAAGGAATTGTAACCCATGCAACAAGCAACCTTGAATTTCTTTGATAAAGTTTATGGTGTAGCTAAACTTATTCCATATGGGCGAGTGACCAGTTATGGTGCCATTGCAAAATATCTGGGAGCAGCCAGAAGTTCTAGAATGGTTGGTTATGCTATGAATGCATCTCATAACATGGAAAATGTTCCGGCACATAGAGTGGTGAACCGAAAAGGATTGCTTACAGGTAAACATCATTTTGAAGGCACTAACCTCATGCAACAATTATTGGAAAGTGAAGGTGTTGTTGTTATTGAGAATCAAATTCAAGATTTTGATGTGTTATTTTGGGATCCTTCAAAAGAGTTGCAACACTAAAACCACTTATTTTATTCTTACTTCAACTCTAATTTTATTTTTATGATTTATATCAGTTTAAAGAATAACTAAAGCACATATATTTATAAATCATTTTGATGGAACAACCTTAAAATATGAACTTTTCAATGTATATTTGTACTTTAGAATTAGTCTAAATTGCATATAATATTTTTTGGTTTTTCACAAGCAATTTAATTTAGAACAAAACTTTTATACAGATGAAATTAAACAAACAAGATATTCAAAAAGCACTTGAAACAATTACTGTGCCTGGGGAAGGCGGTAATATGATTGAAACCGGTGCTGTAAAAAACATAATGACTTTTGGAGATGAAGTTATAGTGGATATTACGATTGCTAATCCAAGCTTACAGGCAAAAAAACGTACTGAAGTTGATATTTTGAAAGCTATTCATGAAAAGGTTTATGAAAAAGCAAAAATAACAGTTAATGTAAAAGTCATTGCGCCTGATAAACCAAAGGTAAATGTGATTAAAGGGAAATCAATTCCTGGAATTCAAAATATAATTGCTGTGGCATCCGGTAAAGGTGGCGTTGGTAAATCAACAGTTACAGCAAACTTAGCTGTAACATTAGTGAAAATGGGTTTTAAAGTGGGTGTTTTAGATGCCGATGTTTATGGGCCATCAATTCCAATTATGCTTGGTGTAGAAACAGAAAGACCACTTTCTGTTGCAGATGAGGGTATTTCTAAAATGAAACCTATTGAGAATTATGGAGTAAAAATACTCTCAATAGGGTTTTTCACACAACCTGATCAAGCCGTTGTTTGGCGTGGACCCATGGCAGCAAAAGCATTAAACCAATTGATTTTTGATGCACATTGGGGAGGGTTAGATTTTTTACTAATAGACTTACCTCCAGGGACAGGAGATATTCATTTGAGTATTATGCAATCCCTTCCTATCACAGGAGCGGTTATTGTTAGTACCCCGCAAGTTGTGGCTTTGGCCGATGCTAAAAAGGGAGTAGCCATGTTTCAGCAAGAAAGCATCAATGTGCCTGTTTTAGGAATTATTGAGAACATGGCATTTTTTACACCAGAAGAATTACCAAATAATAAGTATTATATCTTCGGAAAAGATGGAGCAAAGTATCTTGCTGAAGATTTAAATGTACCCTTTTTAGGAGCCATCCCATTAGTGCAAAGTATTCGCGAATCTGGTGATGTAGGAAGTCCTGCAGCATTGCAAGAAGGCACCCCTTTGGCAGAAGCTTTTAACGAAATAACAAAACGTGTGGTTGAAGAGGTTGTTAACAGAAATGTAGATTTACCGCCAACTGAAGCCATAAAAATCACAACCATGGCTGGATGTGCAGCCGTTAAGAAGCAATAATTCATTTTTCCCTTTCCTCAGGAGAGGGTTAGGGTGAGGAAAAAACAACAAATGACTACAGAAGAACTGAGATTGAATATTGAAAAAGCGCTGGATGAAATTCGTCCGTTTTTGCAAAGTGATGGCGGCGATATTTCATTGCTTGCCATTGAAGATGATAAAGTAGTGAAAGTTCAGTTAAAAGGAGCTTGTGTAGGTTGTAGTGTGAATCAAATGACCTTAAAATCTGGTGTAGAAATGACTATAAAAAAATACGCCCCACAGATTGAAACTGTGGTAAATGTGCTCAATGAGTAAAAAATAAAAAAGAGGCTGTCTAAAAGGGCGTCATTGCGAGTCCCGATAGCCATCGGGAGAAGCAATCTGTAAATTGCAAGTAGTTGATTTACAGATTACTTCGAAATAAAAATTTCTCGTAATGAATTAATATATACTTTTTAGACAGCCTCTTTTTTTGTCTTTTTTATTTATGAACTCATCTTGACTTTTTCTATTTCCTAAAAAATGGCTAAAATTCACCCATATTTCGTTGCTTTTTTTATGCATAGCGATGCTATGTCTTTCAAAAAGTGTCTTATCTGGACAAATTTTATCTCATTTTCGGTTAAACACAAAAAGCCAAGATGAGTTCTATATTATTTTTTCTCTTCTTAAAAAAGTATCTAAACTATCAGCAGCAGGAAAACAATTATTAACTTCTGAAATTTCATTGCAAAACCTATTGCTAAGGACCTTCGGTCACAAGAGCATATCATTTTTTTGAACTATTAAAGAAAATGATGTTTTAATTAGAATTTAGCCTTAATTATTAGTTAATGTTTAAAGGTGGAGAAACAATTATACTTATCTTTATATAGGATTTTGAATATAGCTATGGGTTCTACATGCTTTTCAGATTTTTTATGAATTTTTTTTAGGACTCACATAAACCTTAAAAGGAAAAAAATGAGTACTATTTCAACCATATTTACAGATGTGCTAATAATTGGAGGGGGACCTTCAGGTTTGGCCGCATCAATTCATTTGGCCGATACCTTAAAACAAAAAGGCCTTGAACATAGGATACTACTAATAGAAAAAGGCAGTTTTATTGGAAACCATATTTTGTCCGGAGCCGTGATCAAACCTTCCGTTTTTAAGGAATTACTCCCTGAAGTCGATTTTTCAGAAATTCCTTTCAATGTAAAAGTAACCAAAGACAGTACGATTGTATTGAGGGAAAACGGTCATATAAAATTACCGATACAAGTCCCATATATGAATAATATGGGCAATTATATTGGCTCTTTGGGACAAATTTGTAAATATTTGGCAAAAAAAGCTGAAGAAAAAGGCGTGGAAATTTATACGGGCTTTGCACTCGATGAAATTTTGTACAAAGACGGTAAAGTTATCGGAGCCAAAACAAAAGATACTGGCATAGATCACCATGGGCATCCATTGGAAAATTTTCAGGCAGGAAACTGCATAGAAGCCAAAATTACCATCTTCGCAGAAGGAACACGTGGCAGTTTAACCAAAATGCTTATTGAAAAGTATCAGTTGGATAGCGGTAAAAACAAAGAAATTTACTCATTGGGCTGTAAAGAAATTTGGTCGCTTCCTGAAGGTAATATTGAAGCAGGACAAGTGTATCATACCATGGGATACCCTTTAAACAGTAAAGAATTTGGTGGTGGCTTTATTTATGGATTAAAGGATAATGAAGTTGCGGTAGGTTTGGTTGTGGGTCTCGATTATAAAGATCCAACCTTCGATGTTCACGCGGCATTTCAAATATGGAAAACCAGTCCCTTCGTTTCAAAAATTTTAAAAGATGGAAAATTACTGGAATTTGGAGCAAAAACCTTACCAGAGGGCGGCTATTATGCCATTCCAAAATTATATGTTGACAATGCCATGATCGTTGGCGATAGTGCGGGCTTGGTAGCAATGCCAGCACTTAAAGGAATCCATTTGGCCATTAAATCGGGAATGCTGGCCGCAGAAACAGCAAGCAACGCTTTGGCTTCTAACGATACATCGTCTAAATCTTTACAGCAATACGAAAGTTTAATAAAAAACAGTTTCATCCACAAAGAAATGTACCCTGTTCGAAACTTTCGTCAAGGGTTTACTAAAGGATTGATTATTGGTGGTTTACACTTTGCGACCCAACTTATTACAGGTGGCGCCGGTTTCTTTGGAAAGCTCACCACACACGCCGATAGTGAAACGACATCCAAAATCAATGAGTTTAAAAAGAAACCTTTTAAAGAACGGTTTAAAGGAAAATTGGAATACGACAAAATTTTGACATTCGATAAAGTTACCGATGTTTTTTATTCCAGGGCCAACCACGACGAAAAACAAGTTGTGCATTTACACGTAAACAATCCGGAAAAATTCAAAGCTGTTAACATTAAGCAATACGGTGCACCTTGCCAATATTTTTGTCCGGCCGAAGTTTACGAAATCCATTTGGACAAAGAAGGCCATCAAGAATTAAGGATTCACGCTGAAAATTGCGTGCATTGTAAAACCTGCGATATTAAATCCCCTGAAAACGGCATTACTTGGGTAGTCCCAAATGGTGGCAACGGTCCTGAATATGAAAATATGTAGTAATTAACAAAAAAAATCACGATGGCATTAACAATAATAAGTTTAATAAAACAAGTCCCAATCCCAAGTGAAATGAGAATGGGGGACGACGGCTTAATGGATAGAACAAAAGCAAAATCAATAATCAATATTGATTGTCAATTTGGTTTGGAAGCAGGGTTACAACTCAAAAAACAATTCCCTGACGCACGATTAATAGTTTGTTCAATGGGACCCAAAACTTTTGAAAATGCGCTTCGAAAAGCAATTTCCATGGGATATGACGATGCCTATCTTTTATCAGACCGAAAACTTGGAGGCAGTGATACCTTTGCCACGGGTTTGGCTATTGGCAAAATGCTTAAGCATTTAGGTTTTGACAAAAATTCAAAAGACCCATTTATTGTTTTGGCAGGAAGGCAAACCAGTGATGGAGATACGGCTCACGTTCCTTCGCAAGTAGCCGAAAATATTGGAGTTCCACAAGCAACATTTGTTGAAAGCGTGAAAGCCGATGGAAATGGAAACGTTATTGCAAAACGGATTATTGAAGGTGGTTACCAGATGATGAAATTACCAATTCCTTGTGTCATATCCTTGACACCAACTGGAATTCCCCCACGCAAGCCCTCATTAATTGGGGTCATAAAAGCAAAAAATTCAACAATTACCACTTTTGGAATTGAGGATATTGGATTAGGTACCGAAAAAATAGGCATAAGTGGATCGCCAACCATCGTAGCAAAAGTAATTAACATTGTAAGTGAGCGGGCGCCCGTCACCATGTCTGAAGGTCACAACGAAGCTGAACTGGTTGACAATATGATTGCCAACTTTAAAAAAGGCGGAAATGTACTTGAGAAAAAAGAAGATGTTGTAAAAAAAGAAGTTGACCGTCCGGATTTTCCAGAAAAGGACTTTCGTAATGGTGCACGAGGAATTATAACTTGGGCAGAAATTACCAATGGCGAAATTTCTCCCCCTTCGCTCGAATTATTGACTCCAGCCAGAAACTTGGCAAATCAATTGGGAAACGACACCAAAGTAATGACCTTAATTATTGGAAAGAACATTAAATCTTTGGCTCAAACCTTTATTGAACACGGTTCTGATGAAGTTATTTTTGTTGAAAACGATAAACTTGAAGAATATTTAGTGCTTCCCTTTTCGTCAATTTTTGAACAAGTTATTAAACTGAAAAACCCTGAAATAGCACTGTTCGCAGCAACTACATCTGGCCGTGAATTAGCGCCTAGAATTGGTTCAAGAACCGAAAGTGGGGTAACAGCTGACTGTACGGCATTGGAAATCGGAGAATATGTAAATAAAAAGGAAAAAGTAATTTATACGCCAATTCTTGAATCACGACGTCCAACGTATGGCGAAAGTAAACTGGCCACGATTTTGGGATTTGATTGTCCTCAAATCTCAACCGTGCGTGGAGGCACATTTAGAGTCCCTAAACGCGTTGTAGGCCGTCAGGGAATTATTTCAAGCTTTAATCCTGTACTTGAAGATAAAGATTTTGTGGTAAAAATCATTGAAACGGTTAGAGGAGAATCCGGTTTACAAAATTTATTTAAGGCTGATATTATTGTTGATGGAGGCCGAGGAAGCACAGTTGACGGGTTGGCACTAGTTAAGAAATTGACAAAAGAACTACAAAACCAAGGCATCAATGCAGAATGGGCATGTTCCCGTGTAGTTGTTGACCATGGTATTGCAGAATATGCCAGACAAATTGGCCAAACCGGGAAAACGGTTCGCCCTAAAGTGTATATTGCCGTTGGCGTGTCTGGAGCAATCCAACACATTGCTGGTATGAAAGAGGCCGAAAAAATCATTGCGATTAACCATAACCCAAAAGCGTCTATTTTCCATTACGTCGATTTTGGAATTGTTGGTGAATACCTGGATATTTTACCAGAATTGATTGGACGTGTAAAAGACGGATTTACATTTGGCTTAGAGCCCAAAGAAAAAACAAATAAAATTGAACAGGCCGTTAATTAATGATTTTCTCTTGTCTAAAAAAGGTGTCTAAACTATCAGCTACCTCAAAGCAATTGCTAACTTTAGAAATTTCATTGCAAAACCTAGAATCCAAATTATGGGATTTACATTGTAAATCTGATAAATCAACTTTTTTAAAATTTTTATTTATTGCAATACATCGATTATACAAGCTGTCAATGGTATTGCAATCTTCAATATCAACGCCGTTTTTTAAAAGATATCCTTTTAAAAATTTTTCAATGGCATGTTGTGAGTTTTTACAAACGGAGTAAGTAACCAAATCTTCTTCCGGTTTATATAATTCTTTTTTAGCTTCGTTTAATTTTTCAACAGCTTCTACAAAAAATTCATTGGCTTTTGTTCCCATGATTTATATATATTAAAAGTTATAATTGTAAAAAGTTATATTCTAAAACACCATGGAACTTATGGTATTCAGAATATAACTTTTAAGGTTTCTACTTTAGCTCATGGCTAATATTATTTACATATCTTTATAAATCTCTAAGCGTTCCCATTTTGAATCAACTTCCTCTTGAGCTTGGTCAAGTAAGGCTTTACCTAATTCGGCGTTTTCTTTTACAACGCGTGTAAATCGGGTTTCATTATACATAAAATCACTCAAAGGAATACTTGGTTTTTTAGAGTCTAACCTAAATTTTTTCCCTTTTGGTTGGGCAGGGTCAAATCTGAATAGTGGCCAATAGCCAGATTCAACTGCTTTTCCTTGTTGATCAGCGCCATGTTTTAAATCATAACCATGTTCAATACAAGGTGAATACGCTATAATTACCGAAGGTCCAGGATATGCTGCAGCTTCTTCAATAGCTTTAAGCGTTTGTAAATCTTTGGCCCCTATGGCCACTTGTGCCACATATACATTTTGATATGAAATGGCTTGCAGTCCTAAACTTTTTTTGCTGGTTCGTTTACCAGATACAGAGAACTTGGCGCTTGCACCTAATGGTGTGGCCTTGGATGTTTGACCCCCGGTATTTGAATATACTTCAGTATCCAATATCATGATGTTAATATCTTCGCCTGAGGCTAATACATGATCTACACCGCCATAGCCTATATCATAGGCCCAACCATCACCTCCTAATATCCAAACGGCTTTCTTTCGGAGATATTCAGTTAAGTGGTTTAGTTTAACGGCATCATCATTATTATCAAGAATGGCCAAGGTTTTTTTAAGCTCTTTAATATCAGCTATTTTCTTGGATTTTTCTGTTTCAGTAACTTCAGGATTGTTCAATATGGCATCAACTATTTCACTGCCTACTAAAAATTCCAACGATTTTAATAAATCAACGGCTATTTCTTGTTTTTTAGTTAATGCTAAACGCATGCCTAAACCAAATTCGGCATTATCTTCAAATAAGGAGTTTGCCCATGCTGGTCCTCTACCAAATTCATTGGTTTTGTAAGGTGTTGTTGGAAGATTTCCACCATATATTGAAGAACATCCTGTAGCATTTGCAATTAATATACTGTCACCATATAATTGAGTAAGCAGTTTAATATAAGGCGTTTCACCACAACCAGAACAAGCCCCTGAAAACTCAAACAGTGGTTCTAGAAACTGAGATCCTTTAACATTGGTTATTTGTAACTCGTTTCGGTCATAATAAGGTAGATTAACAAAGTAGTCCCAATTGTTGTTTTCTTCCACTTGTAAATCAAGTTTTTTCCTCATGTTGATAGATTTAAAATCATCTATCTCTTTGCTAATGGCTGGACAAACGGCAACACAAAGGTCGCAACCTGTACAATCTTCTGGAGACACTTGTAAAACATAAGATTCTGTTTCACTATTAAATGGTCTTCCTTTTGCAGGAACATGTTTTAATGACGAAGGCGCATCAGCTAACAAATCATTAGACACCACTTTTGATCTGATGGCAGCATGTGGGCAAATAGCGACACATTTATTACATTGCGTACATATATTTTCATCATCCCAAATTGGAATGAAATCAGCAATACCACGTTTTTCATATTGTGTGGTTCCTGTTGGGAAAGTACCATCAATTGGGAACGCACTTACGGGCAATTCATCTCCCGCGCCAGCCAATATTTTTTCCAATACTTCTTTTACAAATCCGTCAGGTGCATTTGTCATTGCTGATAGTAAATGTTTTTCACTAGTTGATTCTTTTGGATAATCTACTTTTTGTAAATTTTCAAGTGATTTATCAACCGCATTGAAATTCATTTTAACCACTTTTTCTCCTTTATGGGAATATGATTTTACAATGGCATCTTTAATTTTTTGAATGGCTTCATCTTTAGGTAGAATTCCAGAAATGGCAAAGAAACAAGTTTGTAAAACTGTGTTGGCTCTTTTTCCAAGATTTGCATCCTGCGCTACTTTACTAGCATCAATTATATAAAATTCAGCCTTTTTTTCAATGATTTCCTTTTGAATTTTTATTGGTAATTCATTCCAAATATCCTCTTTAGAATATGGTGAGTTTAGTAAAAATGTACCGCCTTGTTTTAGGTCGGTTAACAAATTAAGTTTTTCTATGAAATTAAATTGATGAATTGCAATAAAATCGGCTTTATCAATTAAATAGGTAGAATGAATGGGTTCAGGGCCAAAACGCAAATGTGAAATGGTATGGGCGCCCGCTTTTTTAGAGTCGTAAACAAAATAACCTTGTACATAATTATCAGTGGTATCACCAATAATTTTAATAGAGTTTTTGTTTGCTCCAACAGTGCCATCAGAACCTAAACCGTAAAACATACAATTAATAGTGGTGCGTTTTACAGTGAAATAGTCATCAATTTCTAAATTAGTATGTGTAACATCATCATAAATACCAACGGTAAAGTGATTTTTAGGTTTGGCTTTTAATAACTCATCATAAACACCTTTTACCATTCTAGGATTAAATTCTTTGGATGATAATCCGTAACGTCCTCCAACAATAATTGGCATGGCTCTTTCGCTTTCTGTTATTGCAGAAATGATATCTAAATATAATGGTTCACCAATACTTCCCGGTTCTTTTGTCCGGTCTAATACTGCTATTTTTTTAACAGTTTCCGGAAGTGCTTTTATGAAATCTTCAATTAAGAAAGGCCTAAACAACCTAACTAAAAGAGCACCAACTTTTTCACCTCTTTCAACCAATTCATTAACGGTTTCTTTAACGGCTCCTTCACCAGAACCCATAATAATTATAATGCGTTCTGCTTCCGGATGACCTATATAATCGAATAAATTATAGCGTCTACCAGTATGATTATAAAATTCATCCATAGTATTTTGTACAATTTCAGGCACAGCTTGATAATACAAATTGGCCGCTTCCCTAGCTTGGAAAAATACGTCTGGGTTTTGAGAGGTTCCCCTAACCACAGGATGATCTGGATCTAAAGAGCGTTCCCTATGTTCCATGATTTTATCTTCAGGCATCATGGCCTTAATAATACTATCGGGAATGGCATCAATTTTAGAAATTTCATGTGATGTTCTAAAACCATCAAAAATATTTAAAAATGGCACTCTTGATTTTAATGTGGCCACTTGTGATATAAGGGCAAAATCCTGAGCTTCCTGAACTGAGCTTCCAAACAACATAGCAAAACCGGTTTGTCTTGCTGCCATCACATCAGAATGGTCCCCAAAAATTGATAAGGCATGGGTAGCAATAGTTCTTGCGGCTACGTGAATAACACTAGGTAATAATTCCCCAGCAATTTTATACATATTAGGAATCATAAGAAGAAGCCCTTGCGATGCTGTAAATGTAGTAGTTAAGGCACCGGCTTGAAGAGCACCATGTACAGCTCCTGCCGCGCCTCCTTCACTTTGCATTTCAACAATTCTTGGAATGTTATTCCAAATATTTTTTTGTCCATTTGAACTATAAACGTCCACATGTTCACCCATAGGTGATGCTGGTGTAATTGGATAAATAGCGCAAACCTCATTGGTTTTATGAGCTACCCTGGCAACTGCTTCATTAGCATCACAAATGATTTTTTCAAACCCTGTTTCCATAATACTTATATTTTTATAATTTTCAGATTTTTACTTTAGGGTGTGAAATTATAAACAATGTATCATTAATTATATGACATATGTCAGGTTAGCTATAATTTCAATTTTCATGGAATATGATATAAATCATATTTTGAAAAACGAAATGGTTTTGCATAAAAAAAGGAGGCTGTCTAAAAAGTCGTCATTGCGAGTCCCGATAGCCATCGGGAGAAGCAATCTGTAAATTGCAAGTTATTGATTTACAGATTACTTCGAAATAAAAATTTCTCGTAATGACGGTTAATATATACTTTTTAGACAGCCTCCTTTTTAAACATACCATGGTATATTTATTAAGGATATCAAAAACGCTTTTTAGAAAAACTTCAAAAATAAGTTAATAACAAAAGGGTATTTACGTTTTTTAAAGACGAAACTATTCGCCGTGTAACCAAACTTTTCTTTCTAAAAGCACCTCTTCTGATTCTACATGATTTTCATCAGGGATACAGCAATCTACTGGGCAAACTGAAGCACATTGTGGTTCATCATGAAATCCTTTACACTCCGTACATTTATCAGAAACAATAAAATAAAACTCATCGGAAATTGGATCATTTTCAGCATCCGCGTCAATATCTTTTCCAGTAGGTTTTTTTACGGTTCCTTTTAAAGCAGTTCCGTCAGAATAAGACCAGTTTTGATCTGGTTCATAAATTGCGTTATTTGGGCATTCTGATACGCATGCATCGCAATTAATACATTCGTCTGTTATTATTATAGCCATAATTTAAATGTTTTTACAATGATATTTGCAATATTAATCTTAATTTGAGTTCTATTAAATGACAAATATCATATTTCATATTAAAAAGTGAATTTATCTTTGGACACATTAAATATATAACATTTAATGAGTTTATCATAAATTTAATACGTTTTACGTTATGTTAACAAAAAAAGTGAATCTGCAACCAGAGGTCTTAGAAGCAGTAGTTATTCGTTTTGTTGGAGATTCTGGTGATGGAATGCAATTAACAGGCACCCAGTTTTCTGATACATCTGCCATGTTTGGTAATGATATTGCAACATTCCCCAATTATCCTTCAGAAATAAGGGCTCCACAAGGAAGTCTATATGGTGTCTCTGGATTTCAAGTACACATTGGAAGTGTTGAAATAAGCACGCCCGGAGATAATTTAGACTTGTTGGTTGCCATGAATCCTGCAGGTTTGAAAACCAATTTATATGCTTTAAAACCAGGGCATACAATAATTGTAGATGCAGATGCCTTTACAAAAAAGAATTTAGAAAAGGCCCAATATGAAACAAATCCACTTGAAGATCAAAGTTTAGATAACTACCGAGTGATTCAAGTAAATATGTCCTCATTAACCAAAGAAGCTTTAAAAGAAGTAGAAGGGCTGGACAATAAAGCAATTACCAGAAGTAAAAACATGTTTGCTTTGGGGATGGTGTATTGGATGTATGGTAGAGCCAAAGAACACAGCATTGATTTTTTTAACAAAAAGTTTAAATCTAAGCCCTTTTTAATTGAATCTAATACCAAAGTTTTAAATGCAGGGTATTTTTATGCTGAAACTTTGGAGCTTATTCCAAACGCTTATGCCATTTCTCCTGCAAAAATGAATCCTGGAATTTATCGGGTTATTATGGGCAATACGGCTACTGCTTGGGGATTTTTAGCGGCTGCTGAAAAATCTGGATTAGAATTGTATTTAGGCTCGTATCCAATTACTCCGGCAACCGATATATTGCACGAATTGGTAAAACACAAACATTTTGGAGTAAAAGCATTTCAGGCTGAAGATGAAATAGCAGGTATAGCCTCAGCTATTGGAGCATCCTTTGCTGGAGATTTAGCTATTACCACAACATCTGGCCCGGGGTTAGCCTTAAAAGGGGAAGCTTTAGGATTGGCTATGATTATGGAATTGCCGTTGGTTGTTGTGAATGTACAGCGGGGTGGACCATCAACAGGGTTGCCAACAAAAACAGAACAATCAGATTTAATGCAAGCCATGTATGGCAGAAATGGAGAAAGCCCAGTTATTGTCATCGCGGCAAGTACCCCGGCAAATTGTTTTGATTTTGCATTTCAGGCAGCAAAACTTGCTTTGGAACATATGACCCCTGTTATTTTATTAACAGACGGATATATTGCCAATGGCTCTGCTCCTTGGAAAATTCAAAGTGTTGATGAGTTACCTGAAATTAAACATAGAATTAAAAAAGATGTTGTTGAAAACTGGCATCCTTATAATAGAGATGAAAAATCATTGGCTCGAGATTGGGCTATTCCAGGAACACCTGGATTAGAACACAGAGTAGGTGGTTTAGAAAAAGACAGTGTTACCGGTAATGTAAATCAGTCTCCTGAAAATCATGAAAAAATGACCAAAATGAGAGCTGAAAAAGTGAAGCGCGTTCAAAATTATATTCCAGAAATTAAAACAGAATTTGCTAACTCAGGAGATTTATTGGTGATAGGCTGGGGCGGAACGTATGGTTCTTTGCATTCTGCGGTGAAACAAATTAATAAAGAAGGTTATACAAAAATAGGTTTAGCTCATTTTAACTATATCAACCCACTTCCAAAAAATACTGGAGAATTATTGTCTAAATTTAAAAAGATTTTAGTCTGTGAGTTAAATAATGGTCAGTTTGTAAATATATTGAGAATGAATTTTAGCGGTTTTGAATTTTTACAATTTAATAAAATTCAAGGTTTGCCTTTTGGAAATAATGAACTTATAGATGAATTTAAAAAACTAGTAAAATAATTATGGAAACAATCGTTGAACAAAAATACACCTATAAGGATTTTGAAAGTGATCAGGAAGTAAGATGGTGCCCTGGTTGTGATGACTATGTTATTTTACGCTCCATGCAAAAAGCACTTCCAGAAATGGGAGTAAAAAGAGAAGAAGTTGTCTTTGTTTCAGGTATAGGATGCTCGTCAAGATTTCCTTATTATATGAATACCTATGGCATGCACTCCATTCATGGTAGGGCGCCTGGTATTGCATCTGGAGTAAAACTGGCTAACCCCAATTTAAGTGTTTGGGTTATGACTGGTGATGGTGATGCCATGGCTATTGGTGGAAATCATTTTATACATGTATTAAGAAGGAACATTGATTTAAATATTGTGCTTTTTAATAACGAAATTTACGGATTGACCAAAGGGCAATTTTCGCCAACTTCATTGGTTGGACAAAAAACTAAATCATCACCATATGGAAATACACAACCGCCATTTATTCCGGGTGAATTGGCATTGGGTGCAGGCGCACGTTTTTTTGGAAGAATAGGGGGGAATGCCCCAAAAGATATTTCTCGAATTTTGATTGAAGCACACAAATTTAAAGGAACCTCATTGATTGAAGTATTACAAAATTGTGTGATTTTTAATGACGGATGTTTTAGCAATATTACCAATAAAGATGTAAAGGAAGATAAACAAATCTTTTTAGAACATGGTAAGCCAATGATTTTTGGAAAAAACCGTGACAAGGGATTGGTTTTGAATAAATTGAAACTTGAAGTGGTTACTATAGGGGAAAATGGCATTACTCAGGAAGATTTATTGGTGCATAATGCCAAAGAAAAAGATCCAACGTTACATCAAATGTTAGTTAGGTTGGAATATCCTGTTGCAACAGGTATTATAAGAAGTTTTGATGATGTAACTCTTGAAGAACGTGAAGACGCTTTAACTAAACAAGTAAAAGCAAATTCTAAGTTTAAAAAAACAAATGATTTGTTTTTTTCAGGTGAAATATATGAAGTAAAGTAATTAAATTTTATATGGTTAATATGACTTTTGTCAGCTAATTGTTTTTGCAATTCATTAATTTTGCCATTTAATTTAAAACGAAATTTAAAATGGGATTAGAAGCTATTATAGTGTTTTTGCTTGCAGGTATTGTTTTAGTAGCAGGTGCCAATTTTATGTCGAATATGATTTCGCCTAAATCAGATAATGCCCAAAAAAGAGAGCCTTATGAATGTGGTATGGAAACCATAGGTCCAACCTGGATTCAATTTAAAGTTGGGTATTACCTTTTTGCCATTTTATTTTTAATTTTCGATGTAGAAGTTGCGTTTTTAATTCCTTGGGCGGTAGTTTACAAAGAAGTTGGAACTGTCGCTTTGGTTGAAATAATTGTATTTCTATTTATTTTAGGATTAGGATTATTATATGCATACAAAAAAAGAGCTTTACAATGGGAGTAGAAAAAAAACGATTTTTAAATCAATATGAGGCTGAAGGATTGAAACAAGTCCTGCCAGAGGATTTCCCAGGGAAAGTAATTCCGGGAGGGAATGGAGGCAATATTGTGGTAACCACATTAGATAGTGTCATTAATTGGGGCCGTTCAAATTCTTTGTGGCCGCTTTATTTTGGCACCAGTTGTTGTGCTATAGAAATGATGCAGACTGGAGCTCCAAAACATGACTTTTCCAGATTTGGGTTTGAAGTAGCTAGACCTTCTGCACGTCAAGCAGATTTAATTATTATTGCAGGAACCATAGTAAATAAAATGGGGCCTGTTCTAAGAAGATTATATGATCAAATGGCAGAGCCTAAATATGTGATTGCCATGGGTGCCTGTGCCATTTCTGGAGGCCCTTTTTATTACAATACATATTCAGTCATAAAAGGTGCGGACCATGTGATTCCGGTAGATGTTTATGTACCCGGTTGCCCTCCTCGTCCAGAGGCATTATTGGAAGGCATGATTATGTTACAGGAAAAAATTAAAACTGAAAACATGTCCAAAAAAGTAAATCCTATTGATGGTTTTGATGAGGGTAAATAGTTTGTATTAAATCAAAAGAAATGAAAAACGAAGATTTACAAAATATTATAATTGGTTTAGGAACTGACCTAAAGTTTTCTACAGAAGCATCAGAATTTTTAAATATTATAGTCCCTAAGGAACAACTTCATAGTGTTTGTAGCCAGTTAAAATCAAATCCAGATTTGAAATTTAATTATGCATTTTGCATCACCGGAATGGATTGGGGCAAAGAATTAGGTGTTATCTATCATTTAGAATCAACAGAATTAAAACATCGAATTGTTGTAAAAGTGATGACTGAGGACAGGGAAAACCCAACTTTAGATTCAGTACATGATATTTGGCAAACAGCAGATTTTCATGAATTGGAAGTTTATGATTTCTTCGGAATAAAATTCAATAATCATCCAAAATTAAGGCGCCTGTTTTTAACGCCTGAATGGGAAGGTTTTCCTTTAAGAAAAGATTATGTTGATGAAGCTAATATGGTTATTAAATAAGTATTAACATGATTAGTCAAGAAGTAAAAAACAAAATAAAAACGGAAGAATATTTCATTAATATGGGGCCTCAACACCCTGCAGCTCATGGTGTGTTGAGATTACTATTAACAATTGATGGCGAAATCATTAAAAATGTAGAACCAGATTTAGGTTACATACATCGTTCCATTGAAAAAATGTGTGAACGGGATAGCTATCAACAAATAGTTCATTTAACAGATAGAATGGATTATTTATCTTCAAACATAAATAACGAAGCCGTTTGTTTAACGGTTGAAAAGGCTTTAGAACTTGAAGTAAGTGATAGAGTAAAAGTAATACGGACTATTATAGCTGAACTCACCCGTTTGGCTTCTCATCAATTATGGTGGGGCGTCATGGGAATGGATTTAGGCGCATTAACCACTTATTTTTATGCCTTCAGGGATCGTGAAATGATCAATGATATTTTTGAAGAAACCTGTGGTGCACGTTTAACCATGAACTACAATATACCGGGTGGATTGATGTTTGACATTCATCCAAATTTTGTGCAACGCACCAAAGATTTCATAGCTCATTTTAAAACTAAATTGCCGGAGTACGATCGATTATTAACAGGAAATGTCATTTTTGAAAAGCGCACAAAAGGGGTCGGTATTTTAACAAAAGAAGATGCCATTTCATTTGGTGTTTCAGGGCCTGTTGCAAGAGGGTCCGGATTTGCCAGTGATGTACGTAAACACCATCCCTACAGTGCTTATGATCGAGTGGACTTTAAAGAGATTCTTTTTACTGAAGGGGATACCTATTCAAGATATAAAGTTAGAATGGCTGAAATGTGGGAATCTATGGCAATTATTGAGCAATTGATTGATAACATTCCAGAAGGGGATATTCAAGCCCCAACCAAGGCCGTGATAAAATTACCAAAAGGGGAGTATTATCAACGTGTAGAAACCGCAAGAGGTGAGTTAGGGGTTTATATAAATAGTGATGGTAATAAAAACCCATATCGAGTTAAATTTCGTTCACCGGGGTTTTCAAATTTATCAGTGTTAAACCATATTTCTAAAGGTGTTAAAATAGCCGATTTAGTCGCTACCATGGCTTCATTTGACTTTGTAATTCCAGATATAGATCGTTAATAGTAGACAATGAATGTATTAATAATAAATATGCAACTGAATATAACACGTGCCATCCACGATTGGCTTTTTTCAGTTATGCCAGAAGGCGCAGCTACAATAACAGAATGGGTATTAATAGCCGTTGCTTATTTAGCACTTTTTGCAGTGGCCGGATTATATCTGGTGTTATTGGAACGTAAAGTAGCGGCTTGGTTCCAATTAAGACTGGGTCCAAATCGTGTTGGCCCTTGGGGACTGTTTCAAACCATGGCGGATGCTTTAAAATTGGTGTCAAAAGAATTAACAAGTACTGATAGAATTGATAAGTTTTTGTACAATTTAGCACCTTATTTTGTGATTGTCACCTCATTGACAGCGATTGCCGTTTTTCCTTTTTCAGAACAATTTCAGGCATTTGATATCAATATAGGTGTGTTTTTCTTATTTGCTATTTCTTCTATAGGGGTTATTGGAATCTTATTGGCAGGATGGGCAAGTAATAATAAATTTGCCTTGATTGGGGCTATGAGAAGTGGCCTACAAACCATTAGTTATGAATTATCTGTTGGGTTATCACTTTTAACCATGGTTTTATTAACAGGCTCTTTACAATTATCAGAAATTGTTGAAGTACAGCGTACGGGTGGGTGGTTAATTTTACAAGGTCATATACCATCTATTATTGCTTTTTGTATTTTCATAATTGCTGGGACTGCTGAAACCAATAGAGCTCCTTTTGATTTAGTTGAAGCTGAGTCAGAATTAGGCGCAGGTTTTCATACCGAGTATTCAGGGATGAAATTTGCCTATTTCTTTTTAGCAGAATTTATCAATATGTTTATTATTGCCTCCATAGCAGTCGTATTATTTTTTGGAGCCTGGTTATCTCCTTTCGGAATTACAGAAGGCATCACATGGTTCCCAGAAGTCCTTTGGTTTTTAATAAAAGTGTTAATAATTATATTTTTAATGATGTGGTTTCGTTGGACGTTCCCACGTTTGAGAGTGGATCAATTATTAACTTTGGAATGGAAATATTTATTGCCTCTCAATTTAATTAATTTAGTAATAATGGCGATTGTAATATGGATGAAATGGACAATTTAATAAAAGACAAACAACTAAAATGAGTTATTTTTCAGATATATATAAAGGAATAAAAACCCTACTCACAGGAATGAGTGTGACAGGGAATTATTTTATTCATGCTCGAAAAGGAAGTATTACACAGCAGTACCCTGACAATAGAGACACTTTAAAAATGTTCGAAAGGTTTAGAGGTGAAGTTGTCATGCCACATGATGAACATAATGAGCATCGCTGCACAGGTTGTCAAGCTTGTGAAATAGCTTGCCCTAATGGATCCATTGAAATTATATGGGATAGAGGAATCGACCCGGAAACCGGTAAAAAGAAAAAAAAGATAGACAAACATATTTATCATATGGGCATGTGTACCATGTGTGGGCTGTGCATTGAAGCTTGCCCAACCGATGCTATTGTCTGGGCTCAGAATTATGAAAATTCTGTGTATGACAGAACAGCATTAACAAAAATATTAAATCAACCAGGGTCTGTTTTAAAGGCAGGAATAGAAGATTAATTATATGGAAGCAATTTTATTTTATATCCTAGCGGCAATCATCATCATTTTTGCAATTGCATCCGTTACAAGTCGTAAAATTTTAAGAGCGGTAGTTTACTTATTGTTTGTGTTGATTGGTATTTCAGGATTGTATTTTTTAATAAATTATAACCTTTTGGCAGCCATTCAACTCACAGTGTATGGCGGCGGGGTCATTGTCCTGTTTATTTTTGCTGTTTTATTGGTTCATCACGTTGAACTTAAATTAGAAAAAACATCTGTAAAGAAAAAAATCATAGCCGGATTACTTAGTTTTACAGGCTTAGCCATTACACTTTGGGCAATTTTTACTTTCCATTTTAAAACAGCAAACAACTATAAACCTATTGAAGTTGCAGATATAGGCAGAAAATTATTAAGCTATGAAGATGGGGGTTATATTTTACCATTTGAAGTAATAAGTGTATTGCTGGTTGCTGTAATGATTGGAGCCATCATAGTTGCTAAAGGAAATAAATTAAAAGAATAATTTGTTGAAAAATGATTGAAGGTATAAGCATATACGAAATTTTAACCCTATCAAGTATCTTATTTTTCATAGGAATTTATGGGTTTTTTACAAGGGAAAATTTAATTACTGTACTGTTGTCTATTGAATTGATTTTAAATGCTTCGGCAGTAAATTTTGCAGTCATAAACATCTATTTGTATCCAGATTTTTTACAAGGTGCTGTGTTCTCAATTTTCATTATTGCCTTGGCTGCGGCTGAAACAGCGTTAGCTATTGCAATAGTTATCAATTTATATAAACTGGTATACTCTGTTGAGGTGAAAGACACTGAAACCATGAAATATTAGCGGGTTTTAATTAAAGATAAATCAATATAAAGGCAAGAATTTAAATCATAAAAAATGGATTTTAGTTATACTGTTCTTATTCCTCTGATTCCCTTAGCACTATTTGTGATTTTAGGAATATTTAGTAAAAAAATACCACCATCAATTTCAGGATGGATGGGTTCAATAGGCTTAGGAGCCTCTTTTGTTCTTTCCCTTTATACAGCATATCATTATTTTCTTAATGGGAAATTAAATGGCGTTTACCAAACGTTTACTTATAAAAGTACCTGGTTAATATTTACTGATAAATTACATATAGATATGGGGGTTTTAATTGATCCTATTTCTGTCATGATGTTGGTGGTAGTTTCAACCGTTTCCCTTATGGTACATTTATATAGCAGAGGCTATATGAAAGGGGATGATGGCTTTACTCGCTTTTTTGCTTATCTGGCTTTATTTAGTTTTTCCATGTTTGGTTTGGTTCTGGCAACCAATCTTTTTCAAATTTATATTTTTTGGGAATTGGTTGGAGCTTCTTCCTTTTTATTGATTGGGTATTATTACACAAAACCATCGGCGGTTGCGGCGGCAAAAAAAGCATTTATAGTGACCCGATTTGCTGATTTAGGTTTCCTCATAGGGATTTTAGTGGTTAGTTATTACTCAGGCACATTGGATTTTGGTGAATTAAACAGTTTACAAGGTAGTATTATTACGGGTTGGGCATCCACAACATTTATGGGATTGTCCGTATTCACATGGGGATTGATGCTTATTTATTTAGGAGGCGTAGGAAAATCGGCCATGTTACCATTTCATATTTGGTTGCCAGACGCTATGGAAGGGCCAACCCCAGTTTCAGCATTAATTCATGCTGCTACCATGGTAGTTGCCGGTGTTTATTTAGTGGCCAGATTATTTCCCTTATTTTATTTTGTTGAAGACGGATTTGCTTTAAATATGGTAGCCTATATTGGCGCACTTTCCTCGCTTATTGCCGCAATAATTGCGTTAACGCAAACAGATATTAAAAGAATTTTGGCATTTTCTACCATGTCTCAAATTGGTTATATGATGCTGGCCTTAGGCGTGTCAAAATATGAAGGACATGAAGGTTTAGGATATATGGCATCTATGTTCCATCTATTTACCCATGCTATGTTTAAAGCCTTATTGTTTTTAGGTGCAGGTTCTGTTATTCATGCGGTACACAGTAACTATATGAAAGATATGGGAAGTCTTCGGAAATATATGCCAATTACACATATTACCTTCTTAATAGCGGCATTGTCAATTGCTGGTTTCCCGGGTTTTGCAGGTTTTTTTAGTAAAGATGAAATTTTAGTTGCTGCGTATGAAAATAATATGCTTATTTATATAAGCAGTGTTACGGTGGCCTTTTTAACAGCGTTTTATATTTTCCGTTTGTATTTTGCGGTTTTTTGGGGTGAAGACAAAAAATACGAGCATACACCTCATGAATCACCGTTATCCATGACCATTCCACTCATCTTTCTAGCCATTTTGAGTTTTGCTGGCGGATACATCCCTTTTAGTGAATATGTTACTGCAGACAAGATGTCTTTTACTTCTCATTTGAATTTACCTTTGGCGGCTATAGCCTCTTCTGTTGGTATTTTCGGAATTATTCTGGCATTTGTTTTCTATAAAAAAGTATCTGATTTACCTGATAGATTTGCTAAGGCGTTTGGAGTATTTTATAAATGGACCTATCATAAATTTTACTTTGATGAAATCTACCAATTTGTCACAAAGAAAATACTCTTTGGAATTGTTGCTTCAGGTGCCGCTTGGTTTGATAAAAATATTGTGGATGCTTCCATGATAGGAATTGGGAATAAAACAATGTCAATTTCCCATAAAATAAAAGGAATGCAATCAGGAAAATTTCAAGATTATGCCATGGCATTTGTAGGAGGTGGGGTCATACTGGCCATGGTTGTGTTTTATATATGGATAAATTAATTTAAAACAATGGATATTTTATCACTTTTTGTAATAGTACCTATTTTAACAGTTTTAGTGTTGGTTTTTGCTAAAAATTTAAAACAGTCAAGGATAATAGCCTTAATAGGAATGGCAATTCAATTTGCTATGTCTATAAATTTAATCTTCGCTTATATTAAAGAACGTGCTGTAAATACTGATATAATGGTGTTTACCAAAGACGTACTTTGGTATGAGTCCTTCAATATTCATTATAGCGTTGGTGTGGATGCCATTTCAGTTGTATTGATTGCTTTAACCGCAACCGTTGTATTTGCCGGGATTTTTATTTCTTGGAAAATGGACGATTTACCAAAAGAATTTTTTATGTCACTAATTACCTTGGCATTTGGTGTTTTTGGTTTCTTTATTTCTACCGATTTATTTACCTTGTTTGTGTTTTTTGAAGTTGCGGTAATTCCTATTTATTTATTAATTGGCATTTGGGGTTCAGGCCCAAAAGAGCTTTCTGCCATGAAATTGACTTTAATGTTAATGGGCGCTTCAGCGCTTTTACTGGTGGGGATTTTAGGTGTTTATTTTAATTCTAATGCCGATGGAGGCGCATTGACGTTTAATATTTTAGAAATTGCTAAAGTAAATATCCCGTTAGCTGCTCAAAATATATTTTTCCCATTAGTGTTTATTGGTTTTGCAGTAATTGGTGGATTATTTCCATTTCATACTTGGTCTCCTTCTGGTCATGCTTCCGCACCAACAGCAGTTTCTATGCTACATGCAGGCGTTTTAATGAAATTAGGAGGGTATGGTATTTTTAGGGTTGCCTTGTATTTATTACCACTTGGAGCTTTAAACTGGGCAAACTTCTTCCTGGTATTAGCTGCATTTGGTGTGATTTATGGTGCCTTTGGTGCCATTATGCAGAAAGATTTAAAATATGTAAATGCTTATGCTTCCGTGAGTCACTTGTCATTGGTAATTTTCGCATTGTTAATGATAACGAAAACCGCATGGACTGGAGCTATTATACAATCCCTTTCACACGGATTTTTAACAGCATTATTCTTTGCATTGATAGGGATGGTATACGGTAGAACGCATACACGTGAGATCGACAAATTAGGCGGTTTAATGAAGGTTTTGCCTTTTATTGGGGCTATTTATGTCATTACCGGTTTAGCATATTTAGGGCTTCCGGGATTTAGTGGGTTTGTAGCTGAAATGAATATTTTTGTTGGTGCTTTTGAAGATCCTAATTTGTTTCATAGAATATTGACCATTATTGTAGTTTCCTCTATAGTTGTTACAGCTGTTTATATTTTAAGAATGGTTGGAAAAATCATGATGGGACCATTGTCAGATGCTGGATATAAAGATTTGCCAAAAGGAACCTGGTATGAAAAAGTTGGGTTGGTATTACTAATGATTCCTGTGGTAATTATTGGAGTCATGCCTTTAGGGATTAGTGAAATGATAAAAGCAAGTATTCAACCGTTTTTAGAACGGTTACTTTAAAAATTAAATAACATGAACTTGGAAAGTTTTCTATTAATGCGTTCAGAAATTGGCTTATTGGCAATTATTGTTTTGTTGGTGGTTTTTGAAGTGTTTTCAAACAAAAAACAAAAAGCAGCAATTATTCCAGCGGCACTTATTCTTCTAGGGATAAATACCATAATTGGATTTTTGCCCTTGGCTTCCGGTGAAATTTTTGGAGGCATGTTTAAAACAAATGCCTTGTTACATTTGTTTAAAACAATTTTAAGTGCTGGTGTTTTAATTTTATTATTGCAATCGGCAGATTGGCTTAAAGAAAAAGTCATTGCTGAAAATAAAGCCACAGAATTCATCATCCTTATTTTATCATCCTTATTGGGAGCTTATTACTTGATTTCTGCAGGTGATTTTCTAATGTTTTATATTGGACTTGAATTAACAACGCTTCCGGTAGCGGCTTTAGTGGCTTATGAAACTTTCAAACAAAAATCGGCTGAGGCAGGAGTGAAATATATATTGTCCTCTGCTCTGGCTTCTGGAACAGCAATATTTGGAATTTCCTTATTATATGCTACTACGGGCACGCTTTATTTTGATGGATTTTCTGAAGTTTTAACCATGTCAAATCTTGCAATATTAGGTTTTATATTCTTCTTTTCGGGGTTGGCGTTTAAAATCTCATTAGCACCATTTCATTTTTGGACTGCAGATGTTTATGAGGGAGCTCCAATTAACGTTGCGTCCTATCTGTCTGTTATTTCAAAAGGTGCTGCCGTTGTAATTTTAATGATTGTTTTATTTACCGTTTTTAAACCTTTAATGCCTGTTTGGATTAAAATCATTTATATTATTGCCATCGCTACCATGTTTATTGGTAACCTTTTTGCTTTAAGGCAAGAAAACATGAAACGCTTTTTGGCGTATTCGTCTATTGCTCAGGCAGGTTTTATTTTATTAGGATTACTATCTGTTGATCAATTAGGATCTGCTACCGTTGTTTATTTTGTGGCTGTTTACATCTTTTCAAATTTAGGTGCTTTTGGTGTGGTTCAGGCTATAGCATCCGTATCAGACAAAGAAAATATCAATGATTATGAAGGATTGTATAGAACCAATCCTAAAATAAGTATGATAATGATGATGGCTTTATTTTCATTGGCCGGTATTCCCCCATTAGCTGGTTTTTTCGGTAAATTCTTTTTATATACAGCTGCAGCCAGTAAGGGGTATTATGTATTAGTGTTTATTGGGGTGGTAAATGCAACCATTTCTTTATATTATTATTTATTGGTTGTACGCGCTATGTTTTTAAGAAAAAATGAAGATGCTATTCCTTATTTCAAAAGCAAACTTTATATGAAATTAGGGTTAATTATGGCGACTATTGGTATTTTGGTTGCCGGATTATACAGCCCATTTTATGATTATATATTTTCAATCAGTAATAGTTTTTTAAATTAATTAGGCATGGCACTTGGAGGCAAACATTTATTTGGTAGTATAGGAGAACAGCGAGTGACTTTTATTGAGAAAAAAGTGGATGAAAACCGAAAGGATTTCTTAAAGAAATTACTGGAACATAATGGTTTTGAGGTGATACTTGAAGAAGAAAATAAAGCAAACGAAGAAGATCCACAATTATATACTGTTGCTGTTACTGATATGACTTTCAATCCAACTGTTGCAGTTTTTGAACGCAAACTGAAAACGTTAGATGGCAGAAAAGTATCACAAGATTATTGGAATCAAACTACAGATGAGACCAAACCACAGTACTGGAATAATGGAGAAAAATAATTATTTTTAAGGCCCCAATATTTATTTAATATCAATTCCATAATTGGCTAAACACCTTCATTGCCTGTTTATTTTGACCACACAGGTTTCTTAAGTCTACTAAATTTATAGGATTATAGTTTGTTTTAATGGAAATAATTCTATTTTTGCTGAACTTTCTTTGGAAATTTTTAGAAATATTCTAAATCATCTAAAGAGAGTACCCTGAAAAACCTATTTATAAATGGACGATATTACATTAAAAATTACTGATAGGCATGGAACCAAACATGATGTTGTAGCACCAACTGATATGGCCATGAACCTTATGGAGGTTGTTAGATCTTATGAGTTGGCTCCTGAAGGAACTATAGGTGTTTGCGGTGGAATGGCTATGTGTGCGTCTTGCCAATGTTATGTTATAAGTAATACTGAAATACCAGAAATGTCGGATGATGAAGAAGCGATGCTATCTGAAGCTTTTGATGTTAAAGCAAATAGTCGATTAGGATGTCAAATACGAATAACTTCACAACTGAATGGTTTAGAAGTAGAACTCGCTCCTGAGTGTTAATTGGTTTTATATTCAATTAATTTTTGTGGTCCTTCAAGTAAGTCTCTTATTATTTGAAGCGTCCCATCATTTTTTGTAGAAATTGCCCATTTAATAAGAGAAATAGCACCATTTTCAATTTCAATACCGGTAATGCTTCTTGGGTGTACACAACTGCCATCATTAAAAAAAGCAATATCTCCTGGTTCAGGAAAACGTGGTCTGTGTGTATGGCCAACAATAGTAATTAAGTTGTTGTTTTCAGTAATCCATTTTTTGGTCCTTCGTTCAACTTTAATGAGTTCTTTATAGTTTTTTGCGGGACTTGTAGGATCTGCAATTCCCATAACATTTAATGGTTTCCAAAGAATTCTAACCATAAATCGGCTCCATTTCCAAAATAAATAATTCCACCAATCCGCTTGGTGTCCATGGGTTAAAAAAAGTTCCTGATTGGTGTCTGTGTTCTTTAAAATAATACCTTCATGGTATATAATATCTTTAAATAATTCAACTTCTTCCCCTGATTTTTCATCAAAATAGGTTGATAAATGTTCCTTTACATAATTAGGGTTTTTGTACACCATATCGTGGTTGCCCCATATGACGTGCAATCTGTTCCCCTCATAAAATTGCTTCATGAGCAAATACACGTTTTTATGGGCATCAAAAACAGATTTAAAGGATAGGTTTTCCCAAAGCTCATCACCGTCGCCTATTTCACAATAACTAAAACCATTTTGATAATAATGTTTTAAAGCGTGAAAGTAGATATTTCTATTGTTGGCAAAATCATCAGCAAAACTATTATCGCCTCTGTGGCAATCGCTGAACAAAATAAACTTTGAGTTGTTATTAAACTCAACAACTTTAGCTGTTTTATAAGCGTTATTTAAGCGTTTTCTAGATGTAAGCATAAAGTAAATGTAAACAAAATTCAATAAAAAAAGCGAACCTAAAATGGATTCGCTTTTATAATTTTTTCACCC
This sequence comes from uncultured Flavobacteriales bacterium, assembly GCA_963976005.1. Lineage (GTDB taxonomy): Bacteria > Bacteroidota > Bacteroidia > Flavobacteriales > Flavobacteriaceae > Yeosuana. Next base: position 43,467 of record CAXBJF010000014.1, read on the forward strand.
AAGAGTGAGATAATTAAGTGCGACTTAGTCGCTTATTTGAAGGCATTTAAACCTGTAATATCCATGCCTGTAATTAATAAATGAATGTCATGAGTACCTTCATAGGTAATTACACTTTCAAGGTTCATAGAGTGGCGCATAATACTGTATTCACCGGTAATTCCCATGCCCCCTAACATTTGTCTGGCTTCACGTGCAATATGAATGGCCATATCCACATTATTCCGTTTTGCCATGGATATTTGTGCTGATGTTGCTTTGCCTTCATTACGTAAAACACCTAGTCGCCATGTTAATAATTGTGCTTTGGTTATTTCTGTAATCATTTCAGCAAGTTTTTTTTGTTGCAGTTGAAATTGCCCAATAGGTTTCCCAAATTGGATTCGTTCTTTACTATATCTAAGGGCAGTGTCATAACAATCCATAGCAGCACCAATGGCGCCCCAGGCAATTCCATATCTGGCAGAATCTAAGCAACCAAGTGGTGCCCCTAACCCCGATTTATTTGGCAATAAATTTTCTTTAGGGACTTTAACATTGTCAAAAATAAGTTCACCGGTTGCACTCGCACGAAGCGACCATTTGTTATGTGTTTCGGGGGTTGTAAACCCTTTCATTCCGCGTTCTACAATTAACCCGTGTATACGTCCACTTTCATCTTTTGCCCATACAACGGCAACTTGTGCAAAGGGTGCGTTTGAAATCCACATTTTCGCACCATTTAATAAATAATGGTCGCCTTTATCTTTAAAATTGGTAGTCATACCACCTGGGTTACTACCATGATCTGGCTCTGTCAAACCGAAACAACCCATCCATTCTCCACTTGCTAGTTTTGGCAGGTATTTTTGACGTTGAGCTTCATTGCCATATTTCCAGATAGGATACATAACCAGCGATGATTGCACAGAAGCAGTGCTTCTTACACCCGAATCACCACGTTCAATTTCCTGCATAATCAATCCATATGAAATCTGATCTAATCCGGCGCCACCATATTCCATAGGAATGTATGGTCCAAAAGCACCAATTTCAGCTAAACCTTTAATTATTTGAGTTGGAAACTCTGCTCTTTGTGCGTAATCCTCTATGATTGGGGATACTTCACGTTTTACCCATTCACGGGCGGCATTTCTAACTAATTTGTGCTCCTCTGTTAAAAGTTCATCTAAATTATAATAATCCGGTGCTTCAAATAAATCTGGTTTCATGTTTTTTATTTAGGTTTGAATGCATAATTCTGAAATTATGCACCTATTCTTTATTAAATCCGTAAGGACAGTCAAATTTAAATAAAGCAAGTGAATTACATATAATTAAATTGGTAAATAATTTGGAATATTATTGGTTTAAAAATTGGGCGAGTAAACGATGAAAATGATGCACACCTTGCTCTCTCGTTGGTGAAAACCTACCGGATTTATAAAATGATGAACGCACACCATTTTGAACATTTTCTACAATGGCTTCATCTTCCTCTTCCACTTTTTCCAACTTGTTTCCGGCTCCTTTATTTAATTTAGCGGCATCATATACATAAGAAATGAATGATACTTTCGTCTCATTTATACTGATTGGTTGCACAATATTTATTGATAATCCCCAGGGATAAAAATTAAACATCATATTTGGGAAAACCCAATAGTAATATGCCGCGACGTTTTTACCATAGTCTATATGGTTTTCTGGTAAGTCAAAAACGTCATTGGCATGGTCTGTATATCCAATTTGAAGATTACAATATTCATAAATTTCGGTTTTATAACTACCATAATCCAAAACTGCATTTAACTCTTTATGAACAAAAGGCACATGAAACCCTTCTAAATAATTATCACAATAAAGAGCCCAATGTGCTTGTACCATAAACTCTTTAGTTAAAGAGGAATCTAATTTAAATTCATTTAAAGGAAGAAATGAAATACGCTCATTCATTTTATTGATCACCTGCTGAAAATCAAAAGACGGATTGAGGCCGGCAAATAAAAAGGGCCCCCATTGTTTTAAGGGGAATTTATGCAGATTATCACAAAGGCGAGGGAAATCTTTAGCATCTTCAAACTCAGGCATATATTCAAATTCACCTTTCAAATTAAATCGCCTTCCATGATACCCACAAATTAAATGCTTTGATATTTTAGGGTTTGAAGCCACCAAATTTCCTCGATGGGTACAAACATTGGTTAAACAGGTTATTTCATTATCAGAATCCTTGGTTAAGAGCATGGGCTCCGTTAAAAACCCTTCAAGTAAAATAAACGGATATGCAGATTGGTGTAATGTTACCAAGGATTCATCACCAATATATTGCCAAGACTTTAGAAATATTTTTTCTTTAATAGTTTCAAAAAGAGCATCGTCTTTATAAAAAGAGGCTGGAAGCGTTTCAGCTTGAGATATGTCTGGATGGACGTAAAATTTATCTGACATCGATAATTTTATATTTGTATATTTATGCGCCTTCTAATTTACATAATTAAATAACACCTTCTTTTAAAACTATTCAAATGGGTTCAAAACCACAAAAAATTGGGTTAATTACGGCGACTTCTTTAGTAGTTGGCAATATGATTGGTGCAGGAATATTTTTACTCCCTGCTTCCTTGGCCAGCTTTGGCAGCATTAGTTTATTAGGATGGCTTTTTACAGCAACAGGAGCACTTATTTTAGCCAAAATATTTAGCAATATGAGTAGGATTTTGCCTAACATAAGCGGTGGTCCATATGCTTATTCCAAGGCTGGATTTGGGGATTTCATTGGGTTTTTAGTCGCTTGGGGCTATTGGATTTCAATTTGGGTAAGTAACGCGGCTTTGGTTACTGCTATTATAAGTGCTTTAAGTGTTTTTTTTCCAGAACTAGAAACCAATCCTATTCTAGCAGTATCTATTGGATTGGGAATCATTTGGTTATTAACATGGATTAATAGTAGAGGTGTTAGCGCTTCGGGAAAATTTCAAGTGGTTACCACGATTTTAAAACTTGCACCTTTAGTTTTTATTATTCTATTTGGCTTATTTTATTTTGATTTGGATAACTTTCCTTCATTTAATTTAACTGGAGGTTCCAGTTGGGTTGCGCTTTCTGGCGCTGCATCGCTTACACTTTATGCGTTTTTAGGTATCGAATCGGCATCTATACCAGCAGAAAGTGTCGAAACCCCAGAGAAAATAATTCCAAGGGCGACCATGTTGGGAACTATAATTGCAACACTTGTTTATATTTTAGGAACCGTGGTGCTATTTGGGATTTTGCCTGTAGATAGTTTGCAAAATTCACCGGCACCATTTGCCGATGCCGGAAAAATAATAGGTGGTGAATATGCAGGGTATTTCGTTGCAGCTGGTGCTGCTATTTCTGCTATAGGTTGTTTAAATGGTTGGATTTTAATGTCAGGGCAATTACCTATGGCTACTGCAAAAGATAATATGTTTCCAAAAGTTTTTAAGAAAGAAAATAAAAATGGATCGCCTTATTTAGGGTTGGTAATTGGAAGTGTTTTAACTTCCGTGGTCCTGTTGATGAATTACACTAAAGGTTTGGTAGATCAATTTACATTTATAGCTAATTTGGTTGTTTTTACAGCTCTTATTCCTTATTTATTTGTAGCAGCAGCATACATTATTGTACGCATAGAGAAAAAGCTTCATTTTAATAATGCTTTTAAAACTTTCATTTTGGGAACTCTCGGAGCTACATATGCTATATGGGCTATTTTTGGGACAGGATCTGATACCGTTTTTTATGGATTTTTATTATTATTAGCAGGAATCCCATTCTATGTTTTGATGCAATGGCATAAAAGAGAAAAGTAAATGAAAACCACATATCATTCAGAGTATTTAAAAATGCAATCCGTTTTTATTAATCCAGTAAAAACCACTTTTATTTCTAATACGTTTATAGAAAGTCAATGGCGTCAATTAAATTATTTGTCAAAGCCAGATTATGAATTGGCTCTTAAGGAATATGAATTATTTGAAGACGAGCTGAGGAATTCTGGTGCAAACATTCAATACTTTCCACAAAATGATGGGCTTTCCATAGATTCCATGTATTGCAGAGATGCGTCAATAGCTACTGATTTTGGAATGATACTATGCAATATGGGAAAGCCCGATAGATCAGTTGAACCAGAAATTCAAAAGCAAGTTTATAAACAAAATCATATTCCAATTTTAGGAGAGATTAAATCTCCGGGAACCATTGAAGGAGGTGATGTGGCTTGGTTAGATGAAACGACGTTGGCCGTTGGGCACACGTACAGAACTAATGAATTGGGCATTGAACAATTAAAAAATCTGCTTGAGCCACATGGTATACAAGTGATAGTTGTAGAATTACCGCATTATAAAGGCAAGTCTGATGTGTTTCATCTCATGTCTATATTAAGTCCGGTAGATAAAAATTTAGCGGTTGTATATTCACCATTAATGCCTATTAAATTTAGAAACGAATTAATTGACAGAGGTTTCAATTTTGTGGAAGTTCCTGATAATGAGTTTGAATCTATGGGTTGTAATGTACTGGCTGTTGCTCCCCGAAAATGCATCATGGTTGCCGGAAATCCTAAAACTAAAGAAGCATTGTTAATGGCAGGTTGTGAGGTTTTTACCTATTCAGGAGAACATATTAGCGTAAAAGGTGGTGGCGGACCTACCTGTTTAACCAGACCTTTAATAAGGGTATATTAATTACATTTTTAAATAAAAATCTTTGGTAAGTTGGATGTAATCTTCTGTGTATTGATGACGAGCTGTTTCAATAATTAAATCTTTAATTTCAGGTTTACTTTCGAAGAAAGAAAACTCTAAAAGACTGCGTTTGAATTCTGAATCAGGGTTCCCTTTTACATGTAGAATTCTGTTTGGAAATAGGTTGGATTCAGAAGCCAAAGAAATAAATTTGTCTTCTTTATTATAAGGAATTATGACTGAAAAGGATCCATTTTCTGATAGTAATTTGGAGACACTTTTAAGGAGTTGTTCAAAAGGTAAAGCATCAGAAAAACGAGCCAGATCTCGTTGGCTATTTTCTGTTTTATAATCTTCAGAATAGAAGGGTGGATTTGAGATTATTAAATCATATGTATCCTCAATCTCATCTACAAATTCTTCCAAAGAGGCATGATAACAATATAACCGATCACTCCAAGGCGCATTTTCAAAATTATCAACGCATTGTTCAAAAGCACTTTCATCAATTTCTAAAGCGTCAATGATCCCGATATCTATCGGGACTGCAGCACTGCGTTGTGCCATCATAAGGGACAGAATACCTGTTCCTGCTCCAATATCTAATATGGAATTTGGGTTGTTTTGTAATGAAGTCCATGCGCCTAATAAAACCGAATCTGTTCCAATTTTCATGGCACAACGGTCTTGTTGAATTTCGAATTGTTTGAGTTTGAATGGTTTCAAAATAAACCCCAAAATTTAAATTCCAAAATCCAAATGGGTTTAGGATTTATTGATTATTGCTGACAAAATTTTACGTAATTCTTCTGCTTCAATTAAAAGCTCTGCTAATTCGTTTTCAAAATTATAATTTAAATCTTTTAAAAGCTTTAACCAAAGGACGGTTTCTTTAGCTTCTTTTCTAGCAATTTTCAGTCTAAATTTAAAGTCTTTGTCTCCAAGTTTTTCATTAGCTTCAATATAATTAGCTGCAATTGATCCAGATGAACGAATTAATTGTTTGCCGTCTTCTATATTTGAGATTGTTTTTTGGAGTTTTTGTATAGTAAATCTGCAATTTTTTGCAAACAAATAACTGCGTTCTTCCAAATCATATTTTTTTTATTTGTCATTAATAAATTGAAATCTGTGATTTAAGTTTTGGAGTTTGGTTATTTAAGTTTGGAATTTTGATAAATATAAATCAATCAATCCTGTTGGCGTATCTACAATGATGATTTTTTTCTTTCTATCAACAGTTATTATAAATTCATCATTCAAAGGAATAAGTATTTCTTTACCGGCATTTTCTACTTCAAACAATGCTTGGGCAGTTGAATCATTAATTCCTGTTATGGTTCCAACATGGCCATAATTTATATCTTCCATGGCAAACCCGATAACTTCATGAAAATAGAATTTATTGCCTTCCAATTTAGGTAGAAACTTTAACGGTAAATACACATCACATTTTAATAAAGCATCAGCTTCTGCTTCAGTAGTGACATCTTCAAATTGTACCCGTAATAAATCTGATTTATGAAACTGGGAACTTTCAATAAAAAATGGAATAAACGTGTTTCTGTAATCAATAAAAACGGCATCCAGGTTTTCATATAATTCGGGTTGGTCCGTATCTAATTTAATGAGTAACTCACCTTTAAAACTGTATTTCCTAACTATCTTTCCTAGATAAAAACAATCTTCTTTTTTCATGACTCAATCCTGCGAAAGCAGGAATCTTATTAATTAATGCCGTTAAACTTTTGTTTCGAACGCATAGAGAAATGGCATAAAGGTATGCCAAATCATTGCAAATTGTGTGTTCGAGATTCCTGCTTTCGCAGGAATTCATAAAAAAACTCCGATAAAGTTATCGGAGTCTAAAAGTATAAAAAATATTGTTTTTATGCTTCTTCTTTCTTTTCAGGGGTTTCCTCTACAACGTCTTCAGTTTTTTCAACTGATGCTTCAGGGGTCTCTTCAACAACATCTTCAACAGTTTCACCTACAACTTCAGTTTCTTCTGCTACTTCTTCAACAACAACTGCTGCCGCTGCCCTAGCTTCGTTAACTGCTTTTTCAGCTTCTAAGGCTTTTGATTTGGCATCAGCTTGCGCTTTTGCTAATCCGTCTGTTTTGGCAACAACTTTTGAACCTTTATCATCCAACCAAGCATTGAATTTTGCTTCAGCTTGATCTTCTGTTAAAGCACCTTTTCTAACACCACCAGCAAGATGGTTTTTCAATAAGGCTCCTTTATAAGATAAAATTGCTCTCGCCGTGTCAGTTGGTTGTGCGCCATTTTGTAACCATGTTACTGCACCATCAATATTTAATTCAACTGTTGCAGGGTTTGTGTTTGGATTGTAAATACCTAATTTTTCTAAGTATTTCCCATCTCTTTTTGAACGTGCATCAGCTGCAACAATCCAATAGAATGGTTTTCCTTTTTTACCGTGTCTTTGTAATCTAATTTTTACTGGCATAATAATTAATTAATGAGGTTCTCGACCTCGGTTATTAATGAGAGCGCAAAGATAATATATTTATTTTATTTACAACCAATTATTTTATAATGAATTTGAGTCTATTCAAACGTAAATTTTTAGAACAGAAGACAAACTGGAGTAGGGGCTTCCATTGAATTTAAAAATGAGAGCGTTCCACTGTTAGAATCAACCTTAAAAACAACTATATTATTGCTTTTTTTATTGGCAACTAATAAGAATTTTCCGGTTGGGTCCAGAGTAAAATTACGTGGCCAGTCACCATGAACATTTATATTTTGAATTTTTTCCAGTGTTCCGTCAGTTAGATTTCTTTTGAAAACCACAATAGTATTTTCTCCTCGGTTAGAACCGTATAAAAAGCGATCGTCTTTTGATAAATGAATGTCAGCACACGCATTTTCACCTTTATAATTAGCATCTAAAGTTGAATAATTGGCGATCAGTTCAAACTGATCTTTCACTTTTTTAATAGCAGTTATCGTACTGGCATATTCGTTTATGACATATATATAATCCCCTTTTTTAGTAATGGAAAAATGCCTTGGGCCTGATTTTTCTGAAAATTTAACGATGGATGGGTTTATTAAATCATAGTTTTTTCCATCCATGTTTAATTGGTATTCATAAACGGCATCCCTGCCCAAGTCTGTAACAAATAATTTGTCATTAAAAAAACGAGCAGAATGCGCATGAGATATTTTATCTGGTGCGTTGTAATCAAAAATTTGATAGGCATCTTGTAGTGAGCCGTCGTCTGAAATTTCATAAAGGGACACATTGCCTCCAAGATAATTTGCTACTGCTGCTTTATTACCGGTATTTTTAATAGAAATATAGCAAGGAGCCCCACCATTGCTTGCAACCTGATTCAAAAATGTTAAAGTGCCATTTTCTTCCACTTTAAATGATGATACTGAGCCAGAACCGCTTTCTCCAACCGCATATACATATTTTTTGTCTGGTGAATAGGCTATGAATGATGGATTTTGGGTTTTTGCGGCTAATTGTAAATTACTCAATGCTCCGGTTTTTGTATTAAATTGAACCTGATAAATGCCTTTACTTACACTATCCGTATAGGTGCCAACGTATAGGGGAACAATTTGTGCATTACAAATAAATAGATTGGAAAAAAGGAATAAAAAAAGTAGTTTAAAATTCATCTCATTATATATTACAGGAATAAAAGTATGATATTTTAAACTTATTTAATAAGAAATATAGTCAGTAACTGAAAATTGAGTTAAATATTCAATAAAGAAATTTCATTTGATATTAAAGCATCAATATCCATGTAAGCGCTTGCAAGTTGATTATTCATCATTAATTTTTTCATAACCTGATTAGTAATCAATGTAACTTTTGAGTCTTCTTTAGTTTCTCCGAAATGGGATATAACCTTTTTGTTTACAGATATTTTAAACTCTGATAAAAGGGCTCTTAAAGGGGCTCCCTGAAGCCATTCATTATAAGCGTTTATTTCTTCAGAAATAATAAAATTAACATCATCTGTTGCTGCCAATCTGTGCTCCTTGGTTTCTTCAAGTTCTACAGAAATAGAATCTAAATCATGCAATATAATATTGCTTTTTAACGCTAAAGTTTTATCAATATTACAGGGCACTGCTAAATCAATTAGTAATATTTTCCTATTCGAAATAGTAATGTTTTTTATCAAATTTGGACAATTGCTTGCAGCACTGATAATCACATCAAAATCGTCAAGGTGGTTTGCCATTACATTGGCCCACGGAAAGGTTTTGCAGCTATTGTTTTGAGACAGTATTATGGCCTTTTCTTCGCTACGATTACTGATATGGATGTTGTTGAAATTAAATTTAGAATTGTACTTAAACAATTGCTTTACAATATCTCCTGCACCAATAAATAATATTTTTTTAGATTTTACCGACGTTTTTTCAAATGTTTGTCTAATTACTTTTAACGCTTTATAAGCTACTGAGGTTGTACCGTCCCTAAAATCGGTTTCATTACTAATGCGTTTATGAGTTTTAAAAACAGCTTGCAACGCACGTTCTAATAACGATCCTTGCAATTGATGCTTCATAGAGAATTGATGTGCTTTTTTTATTTGAGAAATAATTTCGGCATCGCCAAAAACCAGCGATTCTAATCCTGAAGAAACTTCCAGTAAATGTTTAATGGTTATTTCTGTAACATCATTAAACTGGAATAATCTTTTGTTTTCTTTGTTGTTTTCTTCTGATTTATATTCCATTAAAAAATCAAGAATGTTATTTGATGAGGTGTTTCCTGATTCAAAATAAATTTCTGTCCTGTTGCATGTTGCCAAAAGGAGTAAGCCGGTAATATCTGTAAAGGTATTGCAGATAAGTTGGGTAAAACTTTCTTTTTCTTCTTCAGTAATATGATATTTTTCTCGTTGTACAGTAGATGCCTTTTTATGGGATATACTTATATAGCGTAGTGATTTATTCATATGTATTTTGGACTCAATTATTTTAAAACATTTACAATCGTAAATTTTGATAATATCAAAGGTACTACTAGAACAAAATATAATTAATGACATATATCATGTTTTGTAACATTTGTTACATTATTATAATTGTATTTGCCCAATAATTATTTACAGGATTTAGAATGAAAATAAGATTTATAATAATTTCTAAATAAATGATAAAAGGTATAAACATTTTAATATTAAGTGTAAGTACATTTTCAGCATTTATATGCAGGTAGAAAGAGATATTTACCTAAATGAAGAATTGTCTTTACTTTGCAATCAAGTATTTTTAATGGAAAAGGCTTAAATTTAAATAGAAAAGCAAAGGTGAACTAATAGTCGGTATTATTAACCTTTTTAACCTGAGTTCGATTATTATCTATTTGAATATTAATTATTTAATAATGGTTGTTATGGGATTTCTCGTCACTCATGCTTCGCTCCGTCGAAATGACAAGTATTTGATGTTTAATTATTTAAGTTAATTTATTAGTCCTATGTTATAATTCGAACTCAGGTTTTTAGCCATTTTTTAGGAAATAGAAAAAGTCAAGATGAGTTCTATACAATGGAACCTTGTTAGTGGAGGTTAATTATTTTAAAAAAGGTTAGTGGATTCCTCCTCTTTTAGGGCAGTATATTCTGGTATGTAAGGCTATTTAATGGCAGCAATTTGGCTAATTTCACCCTTTATTGGCACTCACCTTTTTATTATGGCTGATGCCTCTTGGAAAAAGGTATAAACTCATGAATAGTATAAACTTAAAAATAAAAAAGAGACTGTCTAAAAAGTCTTTATTCTTGATTTGTCAGGTTAGCTTGCCGAAACCTATTGTTGATTATCAATAAATTGATATATTTCGATAGAGCCTCAGCTGAGTGAAGTCGATGTACTCTATCGGACTTTAGAATTCACTTTTTAGACAGTCTCTTTTGGGTATTATTTATCAGTAAATATTACTCTTTTAAAGTTCTTAAATAATTGACAATGAGCCAACGATCTTCCGCGAGAGGTAATTTCTTTTCAAATACCGGCATGTCTTCACGACCTTTAGTGATTTTGTAAAATAATGCACCATCAGTTAGTGATTGTGTGGCATCAGAAGAAAAATCTCCAAGATCCCCTTTTAGCCCTTTTGCTTTCAGACCATCTCCATAACCCTGTTTGCCATGACAAGCCTGACATTGTTGTGAATAGAGGGATTTTCCTAACGACAAGTTTTTTTTGCTGGTAGGGTCTGTAGGGTTTTTCATTGCTTTATACTTGTCTGGGACTACCCATTCATCTTGTACTAAGGTTTTAAATGAATAAAGTGTAAATCCTATGACTCCTAAAAGGATAACGATTTTAATGTTTTTCATAACTTTTGTTTTTGTGTTTTGAGATTCTAAATAAATTTATTACTAATATAATTAATGTTAACCAAACGGCAAATATAAGAATATTTGGGACTATCAAAACTACCCAAGGTGCTTTTCTTGGTGGTGACCACATGGTACGTTGGTCAAAAGTTGATAAATCTTTAATTGGTTTCCCTATGGTTGTTTGTATAACAGATTTTATGGTTCCATAATCGTCACTGTCTTGTAAAATAACCTCATAATTCAATTTGCCTTCCATGCCGGGCATAATGGTTGTAATAGGTACATTAATCGTGCCATTCTCATCTGTAAAATACAATTCAGTTCCCACTGTCAAAGGAGAAAAAAATCTTTGCAATTTCACTTTCAATTCTGTATCTGGAATAGGCTCATTGTTGGCATCGGTAAGTTTGGCTTCAATAAAATAGTTTTCATCAACGGTTTTAAGTTCAGATGCTAAATGTGCAACTTTAAGGCTTAAGTCTCCTGAAACCTTTTTATATTTTTCAGAACCCACATGTTCTACTTCAAAGTCATATTGCAACAAATCATTTTCAAAAACTTTAGATACATCAATTTGGGCGGTTCCTTCTGCATTAACCATCATTGTTCCCAAAAGGACCAAACTGTCATTTTCAAAAACTTGATAAGCATTTAAATTAAGCCCTTGGGCTGGCTTAAATTGTGTCTCATCTTTATAAATAGCGGATGCTTTTAAAAGATTAAGATTGCCTTCTTTGTAATATGAGACCGATAAACGGGCTTTTTGCTGTTTAGTTTGAGCCTGCAACAATGAATTTGTAAAAACAATAAATAGGATGCACAACAATTGTGAAATACTATTTCTAATTCTATTTTGCTTCATTTCTTTCTGTATTTCTTGGTTCAACTATCCCTCTTTCTTCTGCTGTTTCATGTATTGGTATCACAGGGACGTATCTTACCAATATGGTAACAATAAGCATGGCTCCTGCCAAAGTACCCCATGTTACTAGCCATTCAAGGTGCGTGGGTGTGTAATGGCGCCAAGATTCCGGTACCCCTTGTATTGGTAAAAACGGATGTAATAACGTTGGAGTCACTATAATAAAACGTTTCCACCAAGCACCTATTACAACAATAAGGCCAATTATAAATAATGGAAATGGTTTTCTCATTCGTTTAAACAACAAAGCTGTAGCAGGTAAGACCAAGCCTCCAAAAATTACAGTCCAAAATAAAAACGATTGTTCTCCTACAAACAGCGATTTTAAATGTTCAGCTTCTTTCTCAGTGTTTTTTAATAATGGAACCAGGTATTCATTGATATTAAAATAAATATAAACTAGAATCAACAATACCAATAGTTTACCCATTTTATCAAAATGGTAATCGGTTATATAATCTTCCAAATGGCGGAATTTGCGCAATAAATACATCACGCAGATTACCCCGCCAGCACCAGCAACAAAAGCACCGGCAATAAAGTAAGGCCCAAAATTTGAGCTATCCCAACCTGGTCTATAAGTGGCTGCAAATAACCAAGCGGTAACCGTATGGATGGCAAAAGCAACTGGGATTATTAATACTGAAAGCGTTCTTATGGACCAATTATATATGCGTCTTTGATAGAAATTTCCATCCCAATTTAAAGAAAGTTTGGAATAAATGTTTGATAGTTTTTTATTGTTTTTAAATTTCTTGCTTAAAATATGAAAATCAGGCAATAAAGGAAATACCAACAATAGAATGCTTATGGTTAAATAGGTGGTTACCACAATAACATCCCAAACAATTGGCGATTGTAATCTGCCATGTAAAAATAAATTATAAATTCTGTCTGGGCGTCCCATATCAATAATAATGGTCAATCCACCCATTATAATGGCAGCTACTGCAATGATTTCTGCAATTCGTGTAAGTGGTGTTGCCCAGGTGACACCGGACAACCTTAAAATAGCGGTTATTAAGGACCCTACTAAACTTATGGCTACAAAAAAAACAAAGTTAGAAATGTAAATTCCCCACAACGCATAATCGCGCATACCTGTTATAGCCAATCCTTTAGTGAATTGTTGGTAATATGCATAAACTCCACCTAAAATAATAACCACTAAAAAACCAACCCATAGCTTGCCATAAAGCCCAAATTTTTTTGGCGCTAAATCATCTGTTAATTGTTCGAAATTTTTCATGATTTTTTAACTTTTTCTACAGATTCAAATTCATTATAACGCTCTAATCCTTTTTCAAATCCATCCTGTCTGTTTTTAGGAGGCAGGTAGTAAACGCTAGGGTTAAGACCTAGATCTTCCATTAATCTATATCCGGCCTTGTCTTTAAGTAGTTTACTTAATTGAAACGTTTCACTGCCATTGGTGACCGAATCTTCATAAAGATCCCCGAAGAAATAGACACCATTGGGACAAGCGTCAACGCAATGAGGTAATTTCTCTTGGTCTATTCTATGAGCACAAAAATCGCATTTGTCAACAGTTCCTTTCAAACTAGGATTTCCAGCATAGTCAGGGGTATAAGGAGCGTTGTGATCCATAACGTCACCATGTTCCATTACCATATTCATTTTTATTTCTCCTTGATCTGGCTGGTCCCAATTGAATATCCGTACGGAATAAGGGCAGGCTGCCATACAAAAACGGCACCCTATACAGCGTTCATTATCAATCAGCACAATGCCGTCCCTACGTTTAAAAGTGGCGTCAACAGGGCATACTTTAACACATGCAGGAGCATCACAGTGTTGGCATAATGTTGGCATCCAGTAAGGGGAAGACTCTGGATTGTCCTGCATGTTATAAATCTTTAGCCATGCATTGTCTCCTTGTATAAAATGGTTCTTGTTACAAGATTTTTGACATTCCAATGAGTTGTTGCAACGTGCCAAATCAATTACCATTACAAATTTTTTATCAGGAAAGCCTTCTCTGGTATCATAGTGGTCTCCTTTAATTGAGGAGTGTTCTTCAATTTTTGAAACGGGTGCTTTAACTATATTCCCATCGGTATCCATTAATTCAACCATTTCTTCTTCTTCCAATGATTTTGCAACGGCAGCCCCTCCAATGACTGAAAGCAGTCCTAATTTCAAGCCTTTGTCCAAGAACTTTCTTCTTGAATTACAGTCTTCGTTTATTTTTGTCATAATCCTAGCTTGTGTTATTTTGATTCAGAATCTTTACCCAACCACTTGAGAAACGATTTATTTGAAATATTTTTCTTAACCAAATTCGCCTGCTTCACCGCGTTTGCCCTAACTTTTACTGTGGTTCCGTCTGGTCTTAACAATATTTTATAGTCACTATTATCGTTATCAGGGTTATTTGATTCATTAACTTTCTCTTTACCAAATCCTAGAAAAGGGATCAGTAAAGTGCTTCCTAATAAGGGTAAGATACTTCTTCTTGAAATTGGTTTGCCTTTTCCAGTTTTATTTTCCATCATTATAAGTATTTAAAAACAGCAAAACAAAATTAAAAATAAAATGAATTATCATTTTGTTTTGCTGTTTAGGTTGATTCAAAGATATTAAAAATTATATTTTCTTGTAATATTAAAACCTATCATAAAATCGCCGTTAAAAAAATCGTTTTGGTTAAACATATAGTTTTTTTGCGGGCTTAAGCCATTGTAATTCGTCATAAATAGTTGAAATACATGGCTCGAAGTTGCAATTTCTGCACCTAAACTAATCCCAGGAAGTGGATTTGTATTGTCATATTTTGTAAGGGGTTGACTATAATCTACAATAATTGATGTTTGCGGGCTAATTTTTAAACGACCACCCATTGCTACTGAAAACACATTGTTTTCCATGTTTTGTTCAACAAGGTTATAATGCGATAAGCTTGGGGCTACAAGCAGGGAAAAATTTTGGCTAAATCTTTTTGCAATGATCAATTGATTAATATAAGAATACCTTTCTCTTGAGGCTGTAAAATATTCTTTACTGCGGGCATCCAGAGTAAGGTTTCCGTAGTATGTTACACTTATGGGCATGGAATTGGAACGGGTTTGAGTAAGCAAACCATATTTTAAATTGAAATCTTGCAATCTGTCAAACTTAGTTGTACCATATCCCACGGTAAGTCTGTCGGTTAGCGCATAATCAAAAGCTATCCTGATATTTGCTGCGCCCCAAAAACCGGCCATGTCGTTTTTATTTGAATTTAATATGCCAAATCTGTGTTGAAAATAAATTCCTAAGGTGTTTTTTGGGTTTAAAACATTTGTTTGTGTCTCAACTAAAGTAACATTTGCAAAGGCTGCACGTTCGGGTTGGTTATCTACAGAATCTTTAACTTTTTCTTGAGCAAGACCAAGTAAAGGAAGTATGAATAAAGCAATAGCTGTTATTTTTAAATTTTTCATGTGTAAGTTATTAAAAGATTAATTATTTAATGCACCTTGGTTGATCCAAGCTTCAAACAAACTAATGTTTATGGCTGCCATTTTTCCTTCTGGCGGCATTGGATTATCAGAATTTTCATCATAGTTTAACATTTCCATGAGTTCGCTTCCTGCGGCATCAAAAGGAACAATACCACCTTCTTCAATAAGGTCCAAAACGGTATCATAAGAAACGTCTGCGGTCCAATAAGGAACTTGATTTACAGCACCAACTGAGTGGCAGACAACGCAATTGTTGTTTAAAATTGGTTGAATGTCTGCCGAAAAGGAAACGTTTTCTTCTATCTCCTTGTCTATAACCTTATCGTTATAACAACTGTTTAAAGAAAGCATTAGAGCAACAGCCAATGTAACCCCTGAAATTCTTGTCATTTTTTTCATAATAATCGCATTTAATGTATTTATTTAAAATTTTGTGTAAAAATATAGAACGTATATAACGCGAAATATGACTTTCGTCATATATCAATTGGGAATCAAAGCTAATAATTTGTTAAAAATATTTTTTTATCTGACAATCTGTTAGTAATTGACCATACCTTAACTCATGAAAAAACAAAATTTTCCATTATTCAAATATATTAATTTTGTTTGAAAAAGACAGTTTTTTTTTCATAGTATATAAACGCATTGTTATCAGGGCTTTAGGTTGCTTTTGTAAGACCTAATTAGAAGGATGCGTTACCTTCATATGGTATGGCATTATTTTTAGGAGTGAAGGGTTTTGTATGAAATAATCATGAGGACTGTTGATATATGATATGTAGTTTAACTCTGTGGCATCAATAGTACCAGAGTATAAATATTTACTGATATATATCATGTTTTGTAACTTTTGTTAGATAATTTGGGTTGAAACCAAAAAGCTAAAAAAAACCCGCACAAATTTTGTGCGGGTTTTTTTAGCTTTTGTTGTTACTACTATTCTTTTAAGGTTCTTAAATAATTTACAACCAGCCAACGCTCTTCATCGTCTGGCATTTTTTTTGTGAATTCGGGCATGTCCTCTCTACCAATAGTCGTTTTGTAAAATAAGGCACCATCACTTTGTGCTTGAAACTCTGCAGTAGAAAAATCCCCTAAATCACCTTTCATTTCATCGGCTTTCGGGCCATCGCCATAACCCTCGTTTCCGTGGCAGGATTTACAGTGTTTATCGTACAATATTTTGCCTATATCCAAATCTTCATTGGGGTCTGTTGGGTTTTTCATGTTTTGATATTTGGCAGGTACTTTCCATTCTTCCTGTACTAAATTAGTGAATGAATAAAAGGCAAATGACACAATCCCGATAATAGTTAAAATTTTAAATGTTTTCATGTTTTAATAGTTATGATTTTGATATTTTAAACAAATTTATAATTAAATATACAAATAAACCCCAAGTTATAAAAATTAATATATTTGGGTATATTAATAAAAACCAAGGTGTTTTGTTTCTTGGCGACCACATGGTCCTTTCATCAAAGGTGGACTCCTCTACGCTAGGTACTCCAACGGGCGCTTTTACAAAGGCTTTTACGGTGCCATAATCGTTGCTTTCTTTTAAAACAACTTCAAGCGTTAAAATTCCATCAACACCAGGTATTCCTTCTTCTATAGGAACAAAAATTGTGCCGTTTTCATCGGTATAATTATATTCGTCTCCTATGGGTAGCGATTTAAATAAACGATTTACCTGTATGTTCAATATTGTTTTTGTTAGTGGACTAGTAGAATCGGTATCTATTAAAGTCGCCGAAATATAATTAATGCTGTCTTTGGTAATGATTTTGGCTTTAATATCAGCATTTTTAAAACTGAGGCTTTTTGAGGCTTTTTTTAACGTATCGTTTCCTTTAAAAGAAAAATTTACTGTATAAGTATTTGTAGAATCAGGTTTAAGCGCGTTTAAATTGGGCAATACAAATTTACTTTCACCTTTTGCATTGGTGGTTGTTTTTCCCAGTTCAATTTCCTCGTCGTTAACTTCATTGTAAGCATATATATCAACATGGGAAACATCAAGATTTTGTTTGCCTACCTTTGCTGCTGCAGCTATGTCAAAATAAATTTCACCATCCATTATTTTGACATATTTGGCTTTAAGCCTAACCGTATTTTTAGCCTTTTGGGCATATAAATTTTGAAAACTGGCACCTAGTAATGCCACACTCACAAAAGCAATAAAAATAGGATGAAAATTTAAATGCTTTTTCATGGTTCAATGGTTTTAGTGGTTTTTAACAGTTCTTGCTCATCTGCGGTTCTTTGAATGGGGATAATGGGCAAAAAGCGCACTAACAAAGTGATGATCAACAGTGCCATGGCCAATGTGGCGGTGGTTATTGCCCATTCGTGCAAACTTGGAAAGTAATGCCTCCACGATTCAGGAACGCCCTGTATAGGTAAAAATGGATGTAACAGGGTAGGGGTTACTATAATGTAACGTTTCCACCATGAACTTAATACCACTATTAAACCTATAATAAACATAGGTAATGGTTTACGGCCTTTTTTGAATAATAATATTATAATTGGCAAAATTATCCCCCCAATGGTCACCGTCCAAAAAGGGATGGCGTAGCTTCCAGAAAATAACGTGTTTAAATGCGTTGCCTCATCAACTGAGGCCGTGTATGCCGGAAGTAAATATTCGTTGATATTAAAATACAGATAGGTCAAACAGGCCAACACCAATAGTTTTCCAATTTTATCAAAATGAAATTCCGTAATGTAATCTTCAAGTTTATAAACTCTTCGCACTATATAAATAATGGTAACCAAGGCGCCAAGACCGGCAACAAATGCCCCTGCAATAAAATAACCCCCAAAATTGGTACTGTCCCAACCAATTCTGTAAGTAGTTGAAAATAGCCAGGCATCAATGGTTTGCAAGATCAAGCTGAGCGGAATTATCATTAAGGCAATAATTTTAATCGATTTTGCTTGAAGGGCCTTTTGTTTATCGCTTCCTCGCCAGTTTAATGATAGTTTTCCATACCATTTACTTAAAACAGGGTTTTTTTCCTTAAAATGATCTTTCAAAATTGCCAGATCTGGTAGTAATGGAAAGTATAATAATAAAAAGCTTATGACTAGAAATGATGGTATAATAATGACATCCCATGTAATTGGTGATTGCAACCGTGCATAAATAAATAAATATATCAGTCTATCAGGGCGGCCCATATCAAGCATAATGGTAATGCCTGCCATAGTAATTGCTGCCAGTGTAATAATTTCTGCAATCCTAACCAATGGCGTTCTCCAAGTATTATTGGTCAGCCTTAAAATTGCAACGGTAACAGACCCCACAAAACTTGTGGCCACAAAAAAAACAAAATTTGAGATATAAATTCCCCAAAGGGCATAATCGCGCATATTGGTCACTACCTGTCCTTTTATAACTTGATCTATATAAGCAATAATCCCAATAATTATAATGACAATGAGTGTACTTGTCCAAATAACCCCAAGTTTTCCAAATTTTTGGGGAGCTAGATCGTTAATGAGTTTGTCGTTAGTATTCATAATTATTTAGGTTTTTCAACAGATTCAAATTCTTTGTAATTTTTTAAAGCTTCGTCAAAATCAACCAATCTGTCAACAGGGGGTAAATAATAGACACTTGGCTGGGTTCCTAAACCATCCATGAGCCTGTAGCCATTTCTGTCCTTTAATAACTGGCTTAAACGAACTATTTCATCACGATTTGAAACGGTATCTTCATACTTGTCCCCAAAATAAAATACGTTATTGGGGCAAGCAGAAACACAATGGGGCAATTCATTGTTTTTTATTTGATGAGGACAAAAATCACATTTGTCAATCGTGCCTTTTAAACTTGGCATGCCGGCGTAGTCAGGTGAATAATATTCGTGGTTGGCGTTGGCCATATCCATATTTACGGTAATTTCTCCTTGGTCGGGCTCACTCCAATTAAATACGCGTACGGAGTATGGGCATGCTGCCATACAAAATCGGCAACCTATGCAACGCTCATTATCAATTAAAACCAAACCATCTTTTCTTTTAAAGGTGGCATCAACAGGGCAAACTGTAACACAAGCAGGTTTATCGCAATGTTGGCAAGTGGTAGGCATAAAATAAGGAGCTGTGTCCTTGGCCTCTTGCATTTTGTATACTTTTATCCAAGCGTTATCACCTGTTATATAGTGGTTTTTATTGCAGGCGCTTTGGCATTTTAAGGCATTTTTACATCGTGCCAAATCTACAACCATTACAAATTTTCGGTTGGGCATTCCCTCTCTTACATTGTATGTTGGTTCCTGAGTGTTTGAATGATTTATTTCCTGAACTTCTGATGGATCTACTTGAATAATCGTTCCATCAGTAGTCATTAATTCCACAAATTCTTCCGGATTGGAGTTTGATTTCGCACTTAATTTAGAAATTTTTGAAATGGCAAGCCCACCAAGAGCCGTGGCTAAACCCACCTTTAATCCCTTATCCAGAAATTTACGTCTTGAATTTTTATTGTTATCTTCCATATTTATAAGTGGTTATCAAGGTTAGAGCTTTTTGTCGAGCCAATTAAGAAATGACGAATTTGACACGTTTTTCTTAACCACTTTTGAATTCTTAAGGGCACTTACCTTTACTTTAACAGTTGTTCCATCTGGTTTAAGCAAGATTTTAAATTCTTCCTCTTCGGTTGTTGAAGCTTCAACAAAGTCTGCTGTTTTACCAAACCCTAGAAAAGGAATCAATAATCCGCTTCCTAGCAATGGTAACATGCCTCTTCTTGATATTTTTTTCCTTTCCCTAGATGATTGGTCTTCCATGGTTTAAACTTTTATGTTATAAATTATATCGTCTTGTGATATTAAAAATTATATCGTCTTGTGATATTAAACCCAATTAAGATACCTTTATTAAAGAAATCATTGGTGTTTTTCATATAGTTTTGTTGCGGAAGAATTCCGTTATAGTTTGTTATGAATACTTGGAAAACATGCGCAGAAGTTGAAAACTCAGCACCCATACTAATTCCTGGATTGTTATAACTTGAACCTGTTAGTGGGTCGTCATCAAGGGTTGTTAATGGCTGACTGTAATCAAAAATAATGGATGTTTGGGAACTTATTCTATAGCGCCCACCAAAGGCTACTGAAAAACGATCGTTTTCATTACCAAAATCTACCGTATTGTAATGCGTTAAGCTTGGTGCTATTTGTAACGAAAGTTTTTTGTTAAAACGTTTCGCGAAAATCAATTGATTAAAATACGAATATCTGTCTTGTCTTGTTAGGAAAACGCCATCATTGGCACTACCGGAACGGCCATCAATGGCAATGTTTCCATAATATGATATGCTCAAAGGCGTGCTTCCTGAACGTGTTTGTTTTAATAAACCAACCTTTAAGTTAAAGTCGCTCGTTAGATTTTTTTTAGTGATTCCATAACCAACGGTTATCCAATCCAATACAGAATAAGACAAACCCATCCTTATGTTTGAAGGCCCATAAATTCCAAGCAACGTGTTTTCTTGGTCTATAGCGCCAAATCGGTGTTGCAACATAACGTCCAAGGTGTTTTTCTTAATTAAAACGTTGGTTTGATTGTCTATAAGACTAGCACTTTCAAACGCAGGACGTTCCGGTTTTTCTACAACTGAATCCTTTGCTTTTTCTTGTGAAAAGCTCAATAAAGGCACAATTAAGAAGGTAAACAGTAATATTTTATAATTTTTCATGTGTAACGTCTTTAAAATTTAGTTGTTTTGGGCACCATCTTCAATCCACTTTTTAATCAA
Organism: uncultured Flavobacteriales bacterium; assembly: GCA_963976005.1. Classification (GTDB taxonomy): domain Bacteria; phylum Bacteroidota; class Bacteroidia; order Flavobacteriales; family Flavobacteriaceae; genus Yeosuana. The sequence continues at coordinate 64,671 of CAXBJF010000014.1, forward strand.
TGCCAGTGACGTAGCGTCAATGTTAAGGTGCTCATTTATTGCAAATTGAACGTATAGGCTACTGCTGTTAGGATTGCCTGCTGAAACATATGCCGGGACCAGAGAGTTGTATTCACTGCCAGGGGTTAAATTTGGGATTTGCCCAGAGGCATTATGACATTCAGTGCAATTGTATGTCACAAATATTGGTGCTATGTCATCTGCAAATGAAACAACCTGATCTACTGGTATTTCTACAACGACTTTTTCAGGAAATTCATTATAATAACATGAAAACATCAATATAGGCAAACTGCTAACGAGAACTATTTTTAATAGTTTTTTCATTTCATTTTATTTTAATTTTGAACTTCTAACATTAATTTCCACTGGAAATATTTGTTAGCTTTTTTATGAAATCAATAGTTATTAGGTTTTTAAAAAGCTCAGGATTTAATGTCCTGAGCTTTTTATATAACCAGCTATTAATTAAGGTTGTACTGCTTCAAGTGCATTTTTAATTAAGGCTTTAGCATAATTAGGGTTGTGAACACCATCACTATTGTCTTCTTCAACAGTTTTATAATTCCATAATGCCTGTGCAGTTTTAAATGGAATCATATCAGTCTGCACTAGGGTAGAACCATCTTCATCTATCAAGCCAAGCTCGAATAATTTGTTATGTAAGGCTTCCATATCAGCTGCCAGACCCGTAACTTCTGTTGGTACTGTAGTATGGCAAGTTGTACAAACTGGTGCAGAAAAGCTTGGTTTGAATGTATGTGACCCAAAATCTCCATCAGGAGAAGTACCCATATGGCAAGCTGTACATGAAGCACCTGTTCTGTGTCCAGCTGATCCTACTTCTGGGTAAGGGGTGGTACCATTTGCAATAATTGCACCTTGGATTCCTTCCAGCATTGTGGATTGACCACCATAATGAGGATAAAACCTTTGATTGGCTTGCAAATAAAGGCCATCATTATCTTCATCAATTGGAGCTTTTGATCTTGGTTGGTGACAAGAAACACAGTTGTTACTAGTGCTACTAGTGCTTGAATAATCAATAGTATAATTAACATCGGTTAAATCTAAGATAACCGGTTCAATGTTTCTTAGAGCATAATCGTTACCATCATTTTCGAAATCGAAAGACCTGTGCGAATCATGACAAGTAGTACAAGAAATTGCTGAAGGGTTTGGAATATCAACTGCTGTTTGTCCGGTAATATAGTTTACATAGCCTTCATTTGAATGGCAACGAGAGCATGATGCTCTACCACCTGCATATGCAACCGTTGCACCAGCAGCATGTTGAGACAAATCATAAGAAGCATAAATAGGATCTCTATGACTATTTGAATGACACGATATACATTCAGCGGCATCAGCATTTGAACCGTTAATACCGTTAACACCGTCAATACCATCTTTACCATCGGCACCTGCAATGGGAGTATATTCACTGGTACATTGGAAAAACATAAAACCTGATGCGACGATAATCAAGTTTATAATTAGTTTAAAATTTTTCATAATAACTGTATTTGATATATTTATTTAAATTCTTGGTGTAAAATTATGTAACAATAGTTACTCAAAATATGATTTTTGTCATATATCAAAATATTTTAAAAAAACGTTAAATTTTTTTCTTCAAGGTGGCTTTTGTTTATAACTGATAATAAATTACCACATTTAAAAAAGGAATTATACGTAATTTTATCGTTCTTATTTTAGTATGACAAAACACATATATGTACCTAATATTTGATACTGAAACAACCGGTTTGCCAAAACGTTGGGATGCGCCCATTAGTGATACTGATAATTGGCCACGATGCATTCAAATGGCATGGCAGCTGCATGATGCTTTAGGTAATTGTATAGAGCACCAGGATTATTTGGTGCAACCGTATGGATTTAATATTCCTTTTGATGCCGAAAAAATTCATGGTATTTCTACTGAATTGGCTCAAGAGCAAGGATTCCCGTTAGTTGAAGTTTTGCAAAAATTCAATGAGGCTTTAAACAAAACCAAATTTGTTGTGGGTCAAAATGTGAAGTTCGACTTAAACATCATGGGTGCCGAATTTATTAGGGAAGGCATTACAAACAAATTACAGGAATTGCCTGTTTTAGATACTTGTACCGAACACACGGCTGCCTTATGTGAAATTCCTGGAGGACGTTACGGAAAGTTTAAATTGCCTACGCTTTCAGAATTGCATGAGTTTTTATTCAATAAACGTTTTGTTGAAGCTCATAATGCCACTGCCGATGTGGAAGCCACGGCCCGTTGTTTTTTTGAATTGATTCGATTGGATAAATTTACCATGACGCAATTAGATGCGCAACCAGATTATTTAGACCAGTATAAAGCAACCAATTCAAAAGAAATACAATTAATAGGTTTAAAGCACATCAACTTAAAAAATGAAAGTGCCAAAATTCGTGAGCGACTTAAAAAAGCGCAAACCAATGTCATTTCAGCACAAGAAATTAAGGAAAACATATCAGAATTAGTTGATGTTGATTTTGTTCATTTGCATAATCATTCTCAGTTTTCCATTTTACAATCTACCATAAGCATTAAAAAACTGGTGGCTTCGGCAGCCAAACACAATATGCCTGCGGTTGCCTTAACAGATCATGCCAATATGATGGGCGCATTTCATTTTGTAAAAGAAGTTACGCTTCATAATAAGAACGTAAAAGCCAAAAATGAAGCAGCTATAGCCAAAGGGGAATTGCCTGTTGCCAAAGAAATCAAGCCTATTTTAGGCTGTGAGTTTTTTGTTTGTGATAATCATTTGGATAAATCAAGAAAAGATAATGGCTATCAAATGGTGCTGCTTGCAAAAAATAAAAAAGGCTATCATAACCTTGCAAAATTATCTTCTATAGCCTATACAGAAGGGTTTTATTATGTACCTAGAATTGATAGAACATTAATCCAGAAATACAAAGCAGATTTAATTGTTCTTACCGGGAATTTATACGGCGAAGTGCCCAGTAAAATTTTAAATATTGGTGAAAACCAAGCAGAGGAAGCATTAATATGGTGGAAAGAAGCATTTAATGATGATTTATACATTGAATTGATGCGCCATAATCAAGAGGATGAAAAGCGAGTCAATCCAACTTTGATCAAGTTAGCAAAAAAGTATGATATTAAATGTGTTGCAACCAATAACACCTATTACGCTGAACAGGAAGATGCCAATGCCCATGATATTTTATTGTGTGTAAAAGACGGGGAAAAACAAGCCACACCCATTGGAAGAGGTCGCGGTTATCGTTACGGCATGCCTAATAAAGAATACTATTTTAAGTCTTCTGATGCCATGAAAAGCCTGTTTAAAGATGTGCCGCAAGCCATTTCAAATATACAGGAAGTAGTTGATAAAATTGAGGATTATCAATTATCGCGAGAAGTATTACTGCCTAAATTTGAAATACCAGAAACTTTTGATAATGAAGATGCGTATTTACACCATTTAACCTATCAAGGTGCGAAAAAACGATATAAAGACCTGACTCCAGAAATTAAGGAGCGTATTGATTTTGAATTGGATGTTATTAAAAACACAGGATATCCGGGGTATTTTTTAATTGTTGAAGATTTTATCCGTGAAGCCCGAAACATGGATGTGTCTGTAGGTCCGGGTCGTGGTTCAGCAGCAGGGTCAGTAGTTGCATATTGCCTATGGATTACCAATATCGACCCACTTAAATACGACTTGCTTTTTGAGCGATTCCTAAACCCGGATCGTATTAGTATGCCCGATATTGATATTGATTTTGATGATGAAGGCAGAGGAAAAGTAATGGATTATGTTATTAAAAAGTACGGCAGCAATCAAGTAGCTCAAATTATTACCTATGGTACCATGGCAGCTAAATCATCTATCAGGGATACTGCCAGGGTTTTGGATTTACCCCTGTTTGATGCCGATAGAATTGCGAAATTGATTCCCACCATGTCCAAACTCAACAAAATTTTCAGTTTGAGTGAAAAGGAATTGAATAGTTCTTTTAGGGCTGAAGATTTGGAAAAAGTCAATCAACTATTAAATATTTCTGAAGGTGAAGATTTAGAAGCTGAAACCGTAAACTTAGCACGAACCTTAGAAGGATCCTTAAGAAATACAGGAATCCATGCCTGTGGCGTTATTATCACACCCGATGATATTACCAATTTTGTACCTGTGGCTACCGCAAAAGATTCAGATTTATATGTTACACAGTTTGATAACTCCGTAGTTGAGGAAGCCGGATTGTTAAAAATGGATTTCTTAGGATTAAAAACTTTAACCTTAATAAAGGATACTGTTAAAATTGTAAAGGCGAAACATGATGTTTTACTGGACCCGGATAATTTTCCGTTAGATGATGAAAAAACATACGAGTTATTTCAGAAAGGTGAAACAGTAGGGGTTTTTCAGTATGAATCACCAGGCATGCAAAAGCATTTAAAAGATTTAAAGCCTACAGTTTTTGATGATTTAATAGCAATGAATGCGTTATATCGTCCGGGGCCTATGGAATATATTCCAAGCTTTGTAAAACGAAAGCACGGTGAGGAAACCATTGCATATGATCTTCCGGCTATGGAAGAATACCTGAAAGAAACATACGGCATTACCGTGTACCAAGAGCAAGTGATGTTGCTTTCCCAAAAGCTGGCAGATTTCACCAAAGGTGAAGCCGATGTATTGCGTAAAGCTATGGGAAAAAAGCAAATTACCGTACTTGATAAAATGAAGCCGAAATTTATTGAGCAAGCAGGCACCAAAGGGCATGATAAAGATAAGTTAGAAAAAATTTGGAAAGATTGGGAAGCATTTGCCAGTTACGCATTTAATAAATCGCATTCAACTTGTTATGCTTGGATTGCTTACCAAACTGCGTATTTAAAAGCCCATTATCCAGCGGAATATATGGCGGCAGTGTTATCAAATAATATGAATGACATCAAGCAAGTCACCTTTTTTATGGAAGAGTGCAAGCGTATGAAACTTAATGTGCTTGGGCCGGATGTGAATGAGTCTTATTATAAATTTTCAGTAAATAAAGAAAATGCAGTCAGGTTTGGAATGGGAGCCGTAAAAGGAGTTGGACACGGCGCTGTTAAAACCATTGTTGAAAACAGAAAAGAAAACGGTCATTATAAGTCTATTTTCGATTTGGCAAAACGCATTGACTTGCGTGCAGCCAATAAAAAAGCATTTGAAAACTTAGCACTGGCCGGAGGTTTTGATTGTTTTACCGTAACACATAGGGCACAGTATTTTCAAGATGAAGGTGATGGCATTACCTTTTTAGAAAAGGCTATAAAGTACGGAAGTAAGCATCAGGAAAACGAAAATTCTGCACAAGTTAGTTTGTTTGGTGATGCCAGTGACATACAAATCGCTGAACCACTGGTGCCACCATGTGAAAATTGGGGCACTATGGAAAAACTTGCCAGGGAAAAGGACGTGGTGGGAATTTATATTTCCGGGCATCCTTTGGATGATTTTAAAACAGAAATGAATACCTTCTGTAACTCCAGTATAGCTATGTTCAGGGATTTGGAAGCCTTTGTAAATAGAGAACTGGTTTTTGGTGGCGTAGTGACCGATGTGCAACATCGCGTTAGCAAACAAGGAAAAGGATGGGCGTTATTTACTATTGAAGATTATACAGATAGTTTTGAATTTCGAATTTTTGGTGAAGAATATCTCAAATTCAGGCACTTTCTATTGAAAAACAGTTTTGTGTTTGTTAAGATGTTTGTAAAAGACGGCTGGATAAATAAGGAAACAGGTAAAAAGAGTGAGCCACGTATGCAATTTAATAGTTTTCAATTACTCCATGACGTCATGGACAGTTATGCTAAAAAGTTATCCATTCAACTAAACATAAAGGATATTCAAGACGATAAAATCCAGAATTTAAAGGAATTAATTGGTATGCACCCAGGGAATCAGCTACTTAATTTTGTGGTGTATGACCATGAAGAAAACATAAAACTTAATATGCCAAGTAGAACCCAAAAAGTAAAAATTTCTCAGGAGTTATTGGATGAGCTTTCACAAAATGAGGTGTTTTATAAGTTGAATTAAAGGCAATTAAAACTAAAAATGTAATCGAATCAATCATCCGTGAAGTCAATTAGAATTTCAGACTTTTTAATTTTTATATAAGCTCAAATCCAATTTCACTTTTTTTAAATAAAATATTTTTAATTTTTATTCGTTTTTTAGGTAGGGATTTTCAAAAGTTACCTGTTATACTATATATACTAATAATTTAAAAACCCCATCATGAAAAAACTTAAATTTTTAATTATTTTGTTGATTTTTGGTTTTATTGCATGCCAAAATGATACGGTTGCCCCATCACTTTCAAGCGAAGAAACTGTTGCCGCTGAGGTTATAATTGAAGAAACCGAGAGCGTTTTGGATGACATATCCTTGTATTCTGAAAGTTCTTTTGGAGTGGATTTATCTGCTTCCGTAACTGGGAAAGATTCCGGTTCAAAGGATAACATAAATAAGCACGGTCGTTCTGGGTTTTTTAGTGATTGTGCTGATATTGTTGTAACCATAAGCGGTGATATGATTACAGCATCCGTTACGTTTACAGGAGATTGTTTAGATTGGAATGGAAATGTTATTACCGGAACCATTACCAAAACATGGTCACGTACAGACACCACCAAGGAACGAACTATTACTGTTGAGAATTTAAGTATCAATGGTTATGTAATTAATGGCACAAAAACATTTACATATACTGTAAGTAATGCTAACGGGAATCATGAAATGACGGGTTCAGTTAATATTTCAGTTGAGACTGAATTTGGTACAATTACCAAAGTTGGTACAAGAACTGTTGAAATTACCGCTGGTGGAGAGACAGATACTTGGGAGGATGATGAGAAAACAATCACGGGATCTTTTGTTTATACAGGTGCTTCCGGTGCTACTTTTAGTGTTGAGATTACAACGCCTCTAGTTAAACCTGCAGGATGTCATTATATGGCATCTGGTATTAAAGAATATACAACTGCCAATGGAACTGCTGTTTTAGATTATGGAGATGGAACATGTGATGATGTAGCAACAAAAACGGGACCTGACGGTACGCTTGTTGAAATTGAGTTAGGAAAGAAAAGACATCATTAAGATTAATTGAAACACTTTAAAAAAGAGGCTGTCTAAAAAGTTGTCATTGCGAATGAAATGAAGCAATCTGTAAATTTCAAATTGTTGGTTTACAGATTACTTCGAAATAAAAATTTCTCGTAATGACGGTTAATATATACTTTTTAGACAGCCTCTTTTTTATTGGATAAAGAATTGATTTAGTTGCGCAAAGGATAGAAGCGATATCCTTTTTTGTGAAGCACGTTTATTAGAAGGGTTGATATTTAGTTCGGTTGTTTTGGTTGATTTGACATTAAAATCAAATTTAAAGCTGCTTCACAGAAAAGATTTAGCGGATAGCCTGACATTTTGAACAACAAAATGATGCGTCCTAAAACATTATAGCATAAAATAATGTAGCTATAGTTAAAACAAATTGTTGACATGTAAGCTTTAGAGATTTTTTTGACTAATTTTGTAAATAAGATTAAAGTAAAACACAATTAAATTAAAATATTATGGCATTAGAGATAACAGATGCAACGTTTGAAGCAACGGTTTTAAAAAGCAAACAACCAGTCATGGTAGATTTTTGGGCAGCTTGGTGTGGACCTTGTAGAATGGTAGGGCCCATTATTGAACAAATAAGTGAAGAATATAAAGGAAAAGCAGTTGTAGGTAAAGTGGATGTAGATGCCAATCAAGAGTTTGCGGCAAAATATGGCGTACGTAACATACCAACCGTATTGGTTTTCCAAAACGGAGAAGTAGTAGGACGTCAAGTAGGTGTAGCGCCAAAAAACGCGTATACAGAAGCTATTGACGCTTTATTGTAGAAGAAAATGAATAAAGGAAATTAAAAAGGTTTGCCGTTATGGTAAGCCTTTTTTTTATTTTAGAAGAAACGAAAATTAATAAATATTAAAAATTATCTTTATAAAAAATATTTTTAATAAGAGGGCGAAGCGGTTGAAATGCTTCTCGATAGTATTTTTAATTTTAATAAAATAATTAAATTTAAACGAGCGAAAATATAAAATCATGAGTGAAAAAATAAAAATTCAAGACGTTATTGATAAGAAATTAATTGAAGAACGCAAGGTATTTCTTTGGGGTCAAGTTGATGATAAATCTGCAAAGCATGTCATAGATAGGTTAATGTATTTAGATGCGTTGGAAACTAAGGACATACATTTATATGTGAATAGTCCCGGAGGTTATGTGACTTCAGGATTTGCTATTTATGATTGTATGAAGTCATTAAAAAGTGATGTATCAACCATCTGTACAGGTTATGCCGCCTCTATGGGCTCCATTATCTTATCTGCAGGTAAAAAAGGAAAACGTTTTATACAACCACATGCCCGGGTAATGATTCACCAACCAAGTGGTGGTGCTCAAGGGCCAGCAAGTGATATTGAGATTACGGCTAAAGAAATTATAAAAACAAAAGAATTGAGCGCAAAAATTCTGGCTGACAATTGTGGGCAATCCTTTGAAAAGATAATGAAAGATTTTAATCGGGATCATTGGATGAGTGCCGAGGAATCTGTTGCCTATGGAATTGTTGATAAGATAGCCCCCTAACCCCTGAAGCGGGGATTTATAGGTGGTATTTATAATGAATTAAACAAAAATGGATTCCTAATAGTTAATCAAAATGACAGCTAGTTAGGACTTACCCCTCCCCCTTGGGGAGGTCGGGTTGGGCTTATGAACTTACAGGAGGAACTCAATAAAGTTAGCGGATTTAAAAGTTTGGAACTACTTGCTAAACAAGTTGTTGAAGGGTTTATTGCCGGTATGCATAAAAGTCCGTTTCATGGATTTTCGGCAGAATTTGCTGAACATAAAATTTATAATCAAGGTGAAAGCACCAGGCATATAGATTGGAAGTTATTTGCTAAAACAGACAAACTGTATACCAAACGCTATGATGATGAAACTAATTTAAGGTGTCATATTATAATAGATAATAGCAGTTCCATGCATTATCCAAAGATGACTTCTTTTAAAATAGATCATCTTAATAAAATTGCCTTTTCCGCATTGGCCGCAGCATCCTTAATGCAAATGCTTAAAAAACAACGAGATGCTATTGGATTAAGTATTTATAGTGATGCTTATGATTATTATGCCCCAGAAAAAGGAAGTGAACGGCATCATCAAATGTTATTGCATCAACTTAGTGATGCAGTAGTTGCAAAGCCATTACATAAAAATACCGACACCTATAAATACTTACATGAGATTGCCGAAAAAATCCATAGGCGTTCTATGATATTTTTATTTACGGATATGTTTCAGGCAACCGTTGAAGAATCCAAATTATTTGAAGCGCTCAGGCATTTAAAATATAACAAACATGAAGTCATATTATTTCATGTTTTTGATAAAAAAAAGGAGATGGATTTTGATTTTGATAACAGGCCCAAACGTTTTATAGACGTTGAAACGGGGGAGTATATCAATTTATTTTCTGAAACGGTTAAGGAAAATTATCAGGATGCGGTTCATAATTATTTTGAAGGTTTAAAATTAAAGTGTGCACAATACAAAATTAAATATGTAGAAGCCGATATTAATAATCATTTTAATAACATCCTTACAACCTACATGATAGAACGTCAAAAATTTGTTTAATAAAAATAATATTTAAAAAACACAAAAAACGTTTGAGATATAAAAAAAGGCATGTATATTTGCAACCGCAATAAAGCAACGGTCTGGTAGTTCAGTTGGTTAGAATGCCGCCCTGTCACGGCGGAGGTCGCGGGTTCGAGTCCCGTCCAGACCGCAAGATTGCTAAAAGCTCTGAGAAATTAGGGCTTTTTTTAGCAAGTTAAAGAAGTTGTGTTGTCTGACAGATGTAGTAGTCTGTCAATATGGTAGAGATGCTGAATGAATTTCAGCACAAACCAATGAGAAGCTTTCCTTTTTTCTTTACAGAAGATTGGGATGCTTTTTTGTTTTATGAGGTTAATCTGTAAAGGAAGAATGTAAACTCATTATTTAATAAAAATTATAGAGTCTGTTAATGTAGCACACTCTTTGTATAGTAGCTTATATTCAATAACACTATCTTTTATGTACATTTTATTTCCAACTTTAAATACTCCATTTAATAAAGAAAGTTTGTTGTTGTTGGAAATAGCAGTGAAACGTAAAGTGTCAATTGAATTGTCTTGATAACTAACTTGTATGACATATTTACATTGCTCATATTCTGCACAACTCACTATGATAATTACCAATAAAATAAAGACTAATTTTTTCACCAAGGGAAGTTTTAATTACTCCTAAAATTAATACTATTTACTAGATAAAATATAATAAATGTTAGTTTAAATTAGTTAAACCGATGGATAAGGGTTCCTTTTTTCTTTACAGAAGATAGGGATACTTTTTTGTTGAAGGGGAGTTTAAGTATTAATTGGGGCATTGGTATTCCCCTTGAGGGGTTTATAGGGGTGAAATTTGTATTGAAAATATCTCCATAGCATCCTAAAGGCGGAATTTTATTGTTAAGATTGCTCTACGATAGTGATTTCATACGGGGTTAAGCAATATAATTGGTAAACCATTTGTTCTATTTCTATATCTGTAATTTCCATTTGGGTTTATTGAGCTAAGGCTTTTTGTCGTGCTTGTATAAAATAATCTTCTCATGCTGCTTTTTGATATTGCGCTAGGTTTACTTTGTTAGTGCTTTTATAAAGGCCTCAAAACCGAATACATATCACACTTATAGTTTTTTTGATGATATATGTAGGAAATATAATTATATATTGATAAAATATGTTAATAAAAGATGTATTTCATCGAATATATTTGCTTTATATCGATGTTTATTTGTTATATTGCATAACAGTTGTAATAAAATTGTTAGTCTCTCTACATAAATAGAGTCTTTCATAATAAAAAATTGTTAGTCTCTCAGCAATATTTAATGCCCTAAATTAATTTTATATGAGAAGACTTCTACCCATCGATTTTTTTCAATATTTGTGTATAATTCTATTTTTACTTTTTGGTTTTGATGCTAATGCGCAGGTAACGCAGGTAGAAATACAAGGTGGTCTTCCTGTTGATCCAGCAATTCCAGTTTCAATCACTACAGGTAGTAGTTTAACATTTAGAGTTACCAATGGAGAAACAAATAATTGTAGAAACCTGAGAGTTAGTGATATTAGTTTATCAGGCGCAACAGGCGGTACATTTTCAATATCTCCATCAAACCTTAGTGATAACATAAAACCAGCCTCCTGTAATGGTGATCATGATTTGTTATTTAGTGTTTCTAGGACTGATAGTGGTTGTTCTATTGCAAGTGTAACAGTTACTTTGCTTACCAATGATGGAAATTTTGTGTTTACTTTTGAAGTCACAAGAAGCCCTGAAATTTATGTGTTAGGAGGAAGCCCATATTCGGATATTCTACATGGAGATATTACTACATCTGATACAAATGGAACCTTTTTTGGTGTTGTAAGTGAAGGTGACGTTGTAATAAGGTATTATGTAGTGGCTAATATTGGAAGTTGTAATTTAGATGTAAACTCCCTTTCAAGTTCAAACCCGGATTATGTTGTATTTGCTCCATATGGTATTCCAGTGACATTGCCATCATATTATTACACAGTTATAGGTGTGAAATTTACAGCTCCATCTTCTCCCCCGTTACCAGACCCAAAGATTTCAGGTACTCAAAGATCAACCATAAGCGTTTTTAATTCTGATAATACAGAGTTTAATTTTGATGTAACCGCAGAAATGTTTGATTTTACGGGGCCTCAACCAGGCGGCATCACTGCCGATTTTAGACTTTGGTTAAAAGGGACACGGGGTGTTTTTACAGGAACATCAGGTAGTTATGTAGCGGCCAATAGCGCTGATAAAGTATCACAATGGGAAGATATTGGGACTAATAGTAAAGATGCAACACAGTCAGTTTCAACAAATCAACCTACTTATTTAGATACTGCAACCGATAATATAAATTTTAATCCAGTTATTAAGTTTGAAAATGGAGTTTCAATAGAGCAATATTTAGAAAATGATACAAATGGTTTTTATAGTCAGGATATGTTTGTTGTGATGGTGCCAGATACAACTATGGACAAAACATCATCCCCTAACACCATATTTGGAGGGATAGATTCCGGTAACCCAGGGGATATGACGGGCATTGGTTTTGGGGATTATTCAACACGGTTTACAGATGAAACCTTATCATATAATCAAAATATCCCCACAGGTCCTTATAATGGCTATGCAGAAACTAACTCTTCATATTCAAAAGCTGGAATTATAAATGTTACAAATAATACAGATACTTCTCCCACATATCAAGATATTTTGTATAATTCTAATCCGTTGTCAATTTTAAAGATTGATGACGTACCTTTTAATAATGTGGGTGCCTCAGGTTTAGGATCAAGGTATTGGATAGGTAGAAATATGGATGTTCAGGGAAGTTTAAACGGTCGAATAGCTGAAATTTTTACGTTCGCGAGTAAATTAACAGTTCCTGACCGTCAGAAAGTGGAATCATATTTAGCTATTAAATATGGCATTACTTTAGGGCCTTCAAACAAGGCAACAAAAGATTACATCAATTCTTTTGGTAAAAAAGTTTGGGATATTTCTGCCGATTTTGGATTATTTAATTATGACGTTGCAGGTATTGGAAGAGATTCCATTTCAGATTTAAACCAAAAACAATCAAAAACAATAAATCACCCAAATGGTGTTACCATTGGTTTAGGAGGGTTATTTGCTACGAATAGCGCAAACCCAAATGAATTTGAAAATGACGGCGATTTCTTGGTTTGGGGTCATGATGATGGGGCTTTTTCAGGAGCCAGTCCTAATACAGTTACTATTGCTTCAGGAATTACTACCTCCTTAACCCGTATTGATAGAAAATGGAAAATTGTTGAAAATACAGAGGTCGAAGGTTCTGATGTTGAAAATGTATTTGTAGGAATACCAACAATAGTCTTAAGCAGCCTTTCTAAAACAGCAAACGAAGAGTATGTGCTAATTGTTGCCGATAATGCTAATTTTTACGATGGAGATATTATAGATGTGATTCCCTTAAAGATTAATATAGATATTAATGGTTCTCCAATTTTGGATCAAAACGGGAACCAAGTTTATAAAGCCTGGTATGATTTTAATGAGACCAAATATTTTACCTTTGGAATAGCAGCAAAATTCACCGGAAACCATTCGCTGAACATTGCATCAGGAGACTTTTTGGTTGGAGAATATGAGCTTAATTTAAATGTAGATTCTTTTACCATCTCAGCCTGGATAAAGAGTGCTTCAAACCCTAGCACAAGAACTATCATGGCAAAAGGCGAAAAATTACAATTACGCTTAAACAGCTTAAATCAAATTGAGGTAATGATAGAAGATGATATAACGCCAAAATATACTTCTACCATGACCATTGGCGACGGTAAGTGGCATCAATTAACCTTTGTGTACAATAGTGGTTCTATATTTCTATATGTTGATGGTGTTTTAGACAAATCTGTACAAAATGTCGTCCATCCTTCACCAAATTACAATCATTTTTCAATAGGGGCCATCTACAAAAACCATAGTCCGGTTAATTCTTTTATAGGTCAAATAGATGAAGTATATGTATGGGATATAGCACTGTCTGAAGATCAAATACGCTATTTAATGAATCAAGAAATTGAGCGATTCGATAATAGTGGGACAGATTATGTAAGCGGTAAAACATTGCCACAAATGGCAGCAAATAATCCAATTTCTGCAATACCTTGGAGAAGACTAAGAGCTTATTACGATTTCAATTCTTTTTATGGTTCAACCGTTGCAGGTTTAACAGATAATCGTTTCTTTTTACGGTTACAATATCTTAAAAAAGATAAGACCGTAATTGTTGACCAAACCATACCTGCACCTTATGTATCAGCTGCAGATGGCGATTGGGATGATCCGGCAACCTGGTCTAATAGTTCTGACCAAATGATACCAAATACTTTAGGTTTAGATGGAACTACTATAGTAGACTGGAATATTGTTGAAACTACGCATAATATTACCTCTGGAGACAGAGATATTAAAGTATTGGCCTTAAAAAATGATTCAGGAACCATTACAATTGCAAAACCGTTACCTGAGCTTCAGGATGAAACTAATTCTGGACAAGGTTTAACCATTACGAATTATTTAGAGTTAGATGGGGTTATTGATTTAGTTGGAGAATCTCAATTAGTTCAAACAGAAGGTAGTATTTTAGATGAAGATAGTGGGGGCTACATAATACGGCACCAACAAGGCACCGCCAATGGATTTAATTATAACTATTGGTCGTCATCGGTAGGTCCTGTTGGTATAGACACTGGATCACCCACAGGTATATCAAGTACAAATGCAGATTATACCATAAAAGATGTTTTAAAAGATGGAACAAACGCCGCGTCATATCCATATCCCGATATTACATTTAATCCCTCATATTCTGCAGCAGATTCCAGTACACCAAACTGGCCCAGAACCATAAGCAGTTATTGGATGTATAAATTTTATGGTCCAGCGAGCGATTATTATTCTTGGGAAAAAATTGATGAGAACACGCCGTTAGGCGCTGGAGAAGGATTTACTATGAAAGGCACCTCAGGGGCTTCGGCCTTAACCAATCAACAAAATTATGCGTTTGTAGGGAAGCCAAACAATGGAGATTTCACTTTAGCACTGAATAAATTGCCAGGTGATGTAAACAGATTGATAGGAAACCCATATCCTTCGGCCATGGATGCCACAGAGTTTATTTTGGACAATATGAGTGTAGCCGATGGCGGAAATAATCCAACAGGAAATGTTATTAATGGAGCCGTCTATTTTTGGGATCATTATGGTCAGACTGATTCCCATTATTTAGGGGATTATGTTGGGGGTTACGCTACCTATAATTTAACGGGTGGTACGCCGGCAATAACTCAAAATTGGGCAAGTTATGCAAAAAGCAGTGCGCCGCCTATTCCACCATTTGGCGAAACTCCAGGGCAATACATCCCTGTGAATCAAGGCTTTTTTGTGTCAACAGGAATAGATGGATTTCAAGATGGTAATGGAGTGCCTTTAGTTAGTGTTGCTGGTGGAGATATTGTATTTAAAAATAGTCAACGTGCGTTTGTTACAGAAACAAGTTTAAACTCTATATTTTTAAAATCAAACAAAGCAAAAGCTGCCACAAATGCTGGTAATGTAAATAATGTGCCTTTAATAAGGTTAATGTATGATTCACCAGAAGGATACCAACGGCAATTAGCCATTGGCTCTGTTAAAGAAGCCAGCAATGGGTTTGATATGGGCTATGATGCTTTTATGGCAGATGTTAATATGGAGGATATGTATTGGACCATTGGAACATCTAAATTTGTCATACAAGGGGTTCGTGATTTTAATGTTAATCAAGAATTTCCATTAGGATTGATTGTGAAAAACGGTGGATTAGCTAAAATAAGAATAGATAAACTTGAAAATATAGACCCGAGTCTGGAGATATTTATTAAAGACACCATGACTGGTGAAACGGTTCTAATAAATCAGGGTTCTTTTCAAATTAATTTAGCTGCAGGTATTTATGATGATAGGTTTAAACTGGTTTTTCAGGCTGCTCAAAATAATCAATTGAGTGTTGTAGAGAATGATTTGGATGATAAAATATTGATTTATTATGATACAGAATCTTCAAATTTACACATTGATCTAATGGTTGATGCCGAAGTTTCTGGAGGTATGATATTCAATTTTCTAGGTCAAAAAATAAGTGCCATTGATAAGTTTTCAAAAAGCATCGTAGTGCCTTGTCATGTGAGTACAGGCGCGTATATTATTCAATTGAACACTGCAAAAGGCGTAGTCAATAAAAAAATTATTATAGATTAGTCTTTAAAGTTTATAAATAAAAACGAGGAGGGAACCTGAAAATGATTTTAGTGTTTTACTTTTCAGGCGAGGCTGTCTAAAAAGTATATATTAACCGTCATTACGAGAAATTTTTATTTCGAAGTAATCTGTAAATCAGCAACTTGCAATTTACGGATTGCTTCATTTCATTCGCAATGACGGCGTATTCCATAT
>CAXBJF010000015.1:0-80058 GCA_963976005.1 uncultured Flavobacteriales bacterium
AAAGCTTTTTCTATTTTATCTTTATTCCCATTATATAACTTAGCTCTATTTATAATTTTCAAACAATTGTATGATTCTCTAAGCTCTTTTAAACATATTCCCATTTTATGAACAAAGTCTTTATGGGATTCAGCACTTCTCGCTTCACCATAATTTAGCGCTGGAGAACCTGAAGAACGAATTAATTGATTTCCATAATAATTGCCTGCATAATTATTATTAACATTTTCAATGATGTCTATTATTAAAACTGCGAAATCAATTACTCTTTCCTCTAAATCATTTGTCTTCATTAAATTAAAATTCTTAATTCTTTAATCGTTGTTCGTTACTCAAATTTCTTTTGCTACCAGTCTTTATCGGTTTTTACTTTTACTCCTTTTTGCTTTTCAGCATTTATTTTTTCTTGAACTTTTTGTTCTTGATTATTCATAGCTTCTAACAAACTTTTTATTTGCTGATTTGATAATTTACCCGGTTGTTGTTGAGGCTTTTGGTCTTCTTTTTTATCTTGATCACCTTTACCTTGGTCTTGTTTATCATCTTTAGGCTTCCCGTCTTCATCCTTTTTATCATCACCTTCCTTTTTATCTTGGTCACCTTTATCTT
Source organism: uncultured Flavobacteriales bacterium (assembly GCA_963976005.1). Taxonomy (GTDB): domain Bacteria; phylum Bacteroidota; class Bacteroidia; order Flavobacteriales; family Flavobacteriaceae; genus Yeosuana. The sequence continues at coordinate 610 of CAXBJF010000015.1, forward strand.
TTTTATCGTCTTTTTTATCGCCTTCTTTATCTTTTTGGTCTTGTTTATCCTTATTTTCGTCTTGCTTATCCTTTTGATCTTGCTTGTCTTTATTATCTTGATTGTCTTTATTTTGATCTTGCTTGTCTTTTTGTTGTTCAGCACATTCTTTTGCTAAACCAAGATTATATCTGGTTTCTTCATCAGTTGGATCATTTCTTAATGCATTTTTATAGGCTTCAACAGCTTCTTTGCATTTTTTATTTTTCATTAAAATGTTACCAATATTATGAAATGCTTTATGTTTTTCTGCTTTTGAAGTACTTGTTTTCGCTGCTTCCTCAAGTCTGTATAATGCTTCGTCGTAAACGCCTTTTTTTATATAAGAACTTCCTAAATTGTATTGACCAGCAACCGATGTTGATTGTTCTGAAATAGCTTTTCTGTATGCCATTTCAGCTGTAACAAAATCTTCTTTATTGATTAAATTATTAGCTTCATATACATAATTATTAGCCTTTTTTTGAGCAGTTAATTCAGCCTCTTTATCTTGTTCTTGTGAAAAAGACAGGGACGTTATTAAAGTTACCATGGTTAATATTATATACTTCATTTTCATATGTATTAATTCGTTTATAAATATATAAAACCTATTAAAGTCTTATAGTTAAAGGTTTTATAAAATATTTACACTTTTTTATAAATCCTGTTTTTATAAATTCTCATTAAATAAATTCAATTTTTTCAACCAACCTGTTTTTCGTTCTAAAAGAAATATATCTAAAAACAAAAAGAATAGGGCAAACCCTAAAAACCATTGAAACTGATCTTTAAAATCTGCATATTGTTTTGATTCATATTCTTTTTTATCCATTTTGTTTAAAATACTGCTTATTTTTTCTACAACCTCATTGGTGTTTTTCCCATTTATGTATTCTCCGTTTGCTTCTTTAGCAATCTCTTTAAGAATCTCTTCATTTAAACGGGTTATAACGGTTTCTCCTTGATTATCTTTTTTATAATTTAAAACGATCCCGTTACGTTTTTCTGGAATGGGCCCGCCTTTAACATCGCCAACACCAATAGTAAATATACGGATACCCTCTTCACTTGCGCTTTCCGCAGCACTAACAGCTTCTTCACTGTGATCTTCACCATCTGAAATAATAATAAGTACCCGATTGGTTTGTTCCTCATCATCATAATATGTTTTTGCCAGTTTAATGGCTTCATTAATGGCGGTTCCTTGTGATGACATCATATCTGTATTCATACTTTGCAAAAACATTTTTGCAGCAGCATAATCTGTAGTTATGGGTAATTGTGGAAATGCTTTGCCGGCATATGCAATAATCCCTATACGGTCACTTGCTAAATTATTAATAATTTGAGTTACCAATTGCTTAGATTTTTCTAAACGATTTGGGACAATATCTTCAGCCAGCATACTTTTGGAAACGTCAATAGCAAAAACAATATCAACACCTTCGCGTTTTACCGTTTCCATCTTGGTTCCAATTTTTGGGTTTACCAACGCTATTGCCAAACACGCAAAGGCTAAACTTAACACAATTATTTTCAAGATAGATTTAAAAAGCGAACTATTAGGGCTTAACCTTTTTAGCAACGATTTATCAGCAAACTTCCTTTGAGTCTTGTGTTTCCAAATTTGTAAAACAAGAAAGAACAGGATTATAACAGGAATAACACCCAATACCCAAAACCATATTTTTTCGTCTAATTGATACATGTATGTTTAATCGTTATTTGTGCATTTGTTTTACAATAGCTTTCATACTATTCACCTTATTTTCTTGATTCTCTTTTAAACAAAACTTCTAAAAATTGTAAATCTTAATGATAATTCCAACAGCAATAACATAGCAGCTAAAATCACTAATGACCTATATTTTTCTTGATAATTATAATACTTAAATTCATCAACATCTGTCTTTTCAAGTTTATTGATTTCACTATAAATTTCTTCAAGCTTTTTATTATTGGTTGCTCTAAAATATTTTCCTCCTGTAACTTTAGCTATTTCTTGAAGTAAGGCTTCGTCAATTTCAACTGGTACCCTTGCGTACTGAAACTCACCTGTTCGAGGGTCTATAGCCACGGGTGATAATGCTGTTCCGTTTGTGCCTATACCAATAGTATAAACTTTTATGCCATATTCCTTGGCCAGTTCACTGGCAATTTTAGGATCTATGAATCCGGAATTATTGACACCATCCGTTAATAAAATAATAACCTTACTTTTTGCTTTACTGTCTTTTAATCGGTTTACCGCGGTTGCCAATCCTGAACCTATTGCAGTTCCACCTTCAATAATGGTATTATATCTTATGTCATTTAATGACCTTAAAATAATGGCTTTATCACTTGTTATTGGTGTTCTTGTATAACTTTCTCCAGCATACTCCACTAAACCAATTCTATCATTGGGTCTGCTTTTTATAAATTCCGCAGCTACATCTTTAAGGGCTTCCAATCTGTTAGGGGATAAGTCTTTTGCCAGCATACTCGCTGAGACATCAATAGCCATCACAATATCTATCCCTCGTGTTGTTTTTGTTTTTGTTGAAACATCAACGGTTTGAGGTCGTGCAATGGCTGTTATAATTAATGCCAAAGCCAATAATCTTAAAACAAACAATAGGTGTTTTAATTTTGGCAACCATGTATTAGTGACTTTAAATCCTTTTAAACTTGAAATTTCAAGTGCTGCTGTTTGCTGTTGGTTTTTAATTAAATACCATATAATTGCTAACGGTAGCAGTAAAAACAGCCAGAAGAACTCTTTATTTACAAATTGAATACCTTCAAACATTATTCTTTAGGTTTAATAAGTTCAATTGAATTTAAAATACGATCTGCCACTTGTGCTGCATAAATGTCATCATCACGCCATGTTAAAATCACTTCTTGAATCACGTTATTGGCGTTAAATACTAATAACACGTAATTCCCTTTAACCAACTTTCCTGGTGTGGTACTTGGAAAATCAGCCTTCCCAAATGTTTTTAATCCTTCAGCACCATTTGGTGTGACGTATTTTTCATTTTGGACAACCATATTTTGAACGTCACTGTTTTCCCATTTTTTTAGATTTTTTTCAACAATTTCCTTTAAATCAACTTTATTTTCGCCTTGTGGATTCACTCTTAACGTCGTAACAGTAATGCTTAACGGATCTGTTAAACTGCCATAACTAAAAGCAGTCCTATTAGTTTTATCTTTTATATCCTTAGGTAATGGTGGATTCTCCCGTTTTAAAACCTCAGGCGTTGAGATAGTAATTGGTGGCACGCCATAATCACTGTGCACCCAGTTACCTTCTAAAAGTTCCATGCTTTCATTACCAATAATGCTATCCTTAACATAATTAAACCCATACTTTAATGAAAATCCAACATATATGGCCACTAAAAAAAATGCAGCAACTGCAGCGGTAATGATTATTTTTTTACGCTTTTGTTTTCTTTCCTGTTCTTCTTTATATTGTTCAGTTAACAGTTTTTCTTCTTCAGTTGGTTCTGGAAGTACTTCTTTTACATGATCAATCTCTACATCAATAGTTGTTCTATCCAATTCAGCCAAAGCTATCTCTGGTGTAGATTTTGCAAATTTTACTAAATCGGCACGTTTAAGAATGCTTTCAATGTTTTTTATGGTGTCAGGGCTTAAATCTATTTTATTGCCTTCTTTAAGCAGGCGTAACCTGTTAATAAGCTCATCGGTTGTGCTTTCCATAGAATGGTCGTACACTTTTTCATCTAAGTACTTTCTAATTATCTGAGTCAATTCAGAATAATAACCTTTAAATTCTGCCTGTTTTAAATAATCACTTTCTTCTAATTTCTTAAGGGCTAATTTGGCTCTGTCATATGGTGGAAGCAAAGCGATTTTCTCGGATTCAGTAAGTGGTTTCTTTCTCCATAAAAACCAATATAATAAGCCAGCAACTATAGCTAAAGCAATGAAAATATATAATAAATATTTCCACCAATTACTGCCACTTTTTTGAACTTCAATAATCGGTTTAATATCATAAAGCCCCTGTTTTGTGGAGTCAACAAGAATATTTCTGACTTCAACTTTTAACGAATCTGTGAAAAAAGTTTTATTGCCTACAATTATTTTTTGACGTGGAATGGTATATGCACCAGAATCAAATTGTGTTAAACCATATTTTTTTATGAGGTTATATTTATCATTATTTCTTAAAGTATCTGTTGTGTAGGATTCAATCATTTCCAAAGGCATAAATGTTTGCCCTTCCGGAAACACCACTAAACTGGTTGAATCTGCTTCAACCTGAATTTTGTATGTTATCTGCGCCCCTATTTTTACAGAGGTTGAGTCTATTGAAGCCGATACTTGAGCCTGTAAGAACCAAGATGTAAGAACCAAGACACAAGACAATATAGACTTCCTCATTAATCTTACTCCAACATTCATAATTCGTAAATCATAATTCATAGATCGGTTATGCTCTTGCTTTAAAATAGCCCAATAATTTTTTAACATAGCTTTCATCAACGCGGCAATCAATGGTTCCTGCACCTGTTTTGGTAAAGCTTTCTTTGAAATAATGAACTTTGTCATGATAATATTTACCGTAATTTAACCTTACCCTTTTTGAAGCGGTATTAACCAACATGAGCTCTCCTGTTTCTCCATCCTGCATTTGAACCATCCCTAAATTAGGAATGCTTTCTTCTCGTTTATCATACACTCTTATTCCGGTGACATCATGTTTTTTTGCAGCAATTTTCATGGTGTGTAAATAATCATCTGCCATAAAATCAGACAACACAAAAACAATGGCTCTTTTTTTAATGACACTTGATAAAAACTTTAATGCTTCTGCAATATTTGTTGCTTTGCTTGAAGGTTCAAATTCAATAAGTTCCCTAATAATTCTAAGTACATGTGAGCGTCCTTTTTTTGGAGGGATATAAAGTTCAACCTTTTCAGAAAATAAAATCAAGCCTATTTTATCATTATTTTGAGTTGCCGAAAATGCTAAAGTTGCAGCAATTTCTGTGACGATTTCATTTTTAAACTGGGTTTCAGTTCCAAATAACTCAGACCCTGAAATATCAACCATTAACATCATGGTCAATTCACGTTCTTCCTCAAAAACCTTAATAAAAGGTTCACTGTAACGGGCCGTTACATTCCAATCAATATTCCTCACATCATCACCAAATTGATATTGCCGAACTTCACTAAAAGTCATACCACGCCCTTTGAAGGTTGAATGATATTCGCCTCCAAAAATATGATCAGACAACCTACGTGTCTTAATCTCAATTTTACGAACTTTTTTCAGTAATTCTTTAGTATCCATAGCCCCTAAATCCCCAAAGGGGACTTTTTGATTCTTGCTTTATTAGACTTTCTATTACAGAGAATAATTCATATTAATTTTAACATATTTAAAAAGCTTGCGTTATGCAATCACAGTTTTCAGTTAATATAAAATATATTCAAGGTTAAATATTAAAGGTTCAAGGTGAGATAACTTTGTACTTGAAACTTTGAATTTATTAAGGTACTTCTATTTCGTTTATAATTTTGTTAATGATGTCAACAGATGTTACATTTTCAGCTTCAGCTTCATAAGTAATTCCTATTCTGTGTCTTAAAACATCATACACAACGGCTCTAACATCTTCCGGGATGACATATCCACGACGCTTAATAAAGGCATAGCACTTTGCTGCAACGGCTAAATTAATACTACCACGAGGAGAAGCTCCAAAAGAAATTAATGGTTTTAAATCTGGAAGTTTATATTTTTCTGGATAGCGTGTTGCAAAAATAATATCAAGAATATATTTTTCAATTTTTTCATCCATATAAACTTCTCTCACTGCTTTTTGAGCCTTCAAAATTTGATCTATTGAAACAACGGCATTTACTTTATCGTAATCACCTTTCAAATTGGCCCTGACAATCTTTTGCTCTTCATCAAGTTTTGGGTAATCAATTACGGTTTTAAGCATAAACCTATCAACCTGAGCTTCTGGTAATGGGTAAGTTCCTTCTTGTTCTATTGGGTTTTGAGTGGCCATTACTAAAAATGGTTTGTCAAGCTTAAAAGTTTCATCTCCAATTGTTACTTGTTTTTCCTGCATGGCTTCAAGCAATGCTGATTGTACTTTGGCCGGCGCTCTGTTTATCTCATCAGCTAAAACAAAATTTGCGAAAATAGGCCCTTTTTTAATTGAAAAATCATTCACCTTCATGTTGTAAATTAAGGTTCCGGTAACATCAGCAGGCAATAAATCTGGTGTAAACTGAACCCTGCTAAATGATCCATCAATAGCCTGAGCCAAGGTATTAATAGCTAATGTTTTTGCTAATCCAGGAACCCCTTCCAATAAGATATGACCTTGACCAAGTAGCCCAATAAGCAATCGTTCAACCATATGCTTTTGTCCTACAATAACTTTGTTCATTTCCAGCATGAGCAAATCAACAAAAGCACTTTCCTTTTCTATTTTTTCATTAATTGTCTTAATATCAATTACACTTGTTTCTTCCATTATTTTAATTTTTATTAAAGCTTAAAAAGGACATCCTTATTAGAGCACTGCAAATTGTTAAAATTTTAGATGCAACCGTGTTAATGATTGGTTAAAATATTTATTTCAGCACATTAATTCTTGGTTAAAATGCAAAGCGCAACATATATATATGCCGCGCTTTGGTATTTAACAATTTTTAATATTTTATTCTGCAACTAAAGTAATCGCATCTAGGACTGTTAGAGTATTTGCCAATACAACTACATCTTCAGAGCTATCTTTAGAGTAAACTTGTGAAACATAACCTGTAGCACTTATAGTAACCATGTAAGTTCCAACTGGAATACCTTCTAAAAGAAATTCACCATTAGCGTTTGAATCCATTGTTGCAACAATATTTTCAGTGCCTTTTTCTTTTACGATAACAGTTACAACAATATTATTTGTTACATCACCACTTATAGATCCTGGTTTAAAAGCCAGTTGAATTGGTTCTGCAATGGTTGTAATCTGACCATTAATAACAGATACTCCTAATGCCGACCCTTTTGTATAATCTGATTCAGAATCTAAAGGCGTCGCAATAACATCATAAGCTCCTGCAGGTATCCCCCATAAAGTAAAAGCACCTGTTTCATCAGTAAATGCAGAAATGATAAAATCATCATCTGTTTCTGGCGTTCCCATATCATCTACTAATACTGAAACCATAGAAGGTACATCACTGGGTTCAACAGTTCCTTCTATAATTCCAGAACTCACTTCAGTACTAACATAAAGCACTGGTTTCAAAATAATATTACCTGAATTACCGGCAATAACAATTGATTTTTCTACGTCAAAATCTAAAATAAAATCATAAGTAAAACCTTCCTCAATGATGGCATCTACTTTTAGCTTTAAGCCCGACTGTTGTGCGCTAGGTGTTTTTAAATCGAAGGTTTCAGGTTCATCAAATTCATTTCTAATAACAATGGTATTGCCATCTCCTAATACTAAACGTATTTGTTTAAGTGTTCCAACCGGAATAGGGAAACGGTCTACCAATACTTCATTGACACCACCAGTAAGATTCAATAAATCAATATTGCCAGTGTTAATCATATCTAAGTCAATCCATCCACTATCATCATTGCTGTCATCCATTTTAATCATAACTCCGACTACATTGACATTAACTTCATCAAAATCACCCGGAGAATCAACAAGTTTTACAGATATTGTTGGTGCTTCCGCGCTTATTTTATTAGATTGTGATTCACTACATCCAAAAAATGATAGTATTAAAAATGAAAGAAAAATTAATTTTAGTTTTTTTAAAATTTTCATGATTTTGAAATTAAATTATTAGTAGTATGGGTTATATACGTGCATATCCTTAAGTATGGACTATATAAGTGCATGAACGCTATTTTTTTATAAATATTCTATAATGTACTATTTGTTTTTTAATAAATAAATAAAATGATTTAATTCAAATTTGAAACGAGGAACTAAATTTTCGCCACTAAAAAATTCACTAAATGCCATTTGACAAGGTCTGTAGACTTACGCTTAAAACCGGACTTAAAATTATTCGATCTTTAATATTGGTTTTCAAAATAGATTTTTTAACATCAAAATTTATTGAAAAAGAATAGTCAGTATTTGATTTCAAATCTTTTTCTGTTCTTACAACCAAACCTTTGGCGTGTTCACTATTCATTACTAATGGAAGTGTTTTCCCATCAATTACAATGGTGTTATTATCTCCAAGTACTAACTTAACCTCATAAATTTCACCGGCTGGGATTTTTAAACTATTAACTAGATTAGCTTCAGAGTCATCTATCAAATCCAACAAATTGTAAATCCCTTTACTGTTAACATTTAAACTTAACCAACAGTTAGGGACGCTCTCATCATCAATCACTTTAACCTGAACATCTAATACCTCAATATTTACTAAATCGAATTCGGCTTGAGCACCTATTAAATTTACAGATACTGTTGCTTTGTTCAATTCTAAATCTTGATTGATGCTTTCTGAACTACAACTTAAAAAAATCGTTAAAAAACTTAAAAAAATCGCTGTTCTACCTTTTTGTAATACTCTCATTTTCAGGGCTTCATTATAATTATTGAACAATTATACAATTTTAATGGAGTTTTAATTATTTTTATACATGAATAGCATAAAAATCTATACAAACCGCAAAAAATGACTCATACCTACTCAAAAATTATTGCCGGAACCATGACTTGGGGAAGTGGCGGAAAAAAACTTTCTAAAAAGGACATGATGCAATTAATGCATTATTGTTTTGATAATGAAATAACCACTTTTGACCATGCTGATATTTACGGCGGTTATACGAATGAAAACGATTTTGGTCGGGCCTTTGCTGATAGTGGGATTAAAAGGGAAAGCGTTCAATTAATTTCAAAATGTGGCATACAGGTAGCAACTCAAAACAGGAAAAATAGCGTTAAGCATTATAATTACAGCAAAGATTACATCATCTGGTCTGTTGAAAACTCGTTGAAATATTTAAAAACAGGGTATTTGGATTTACTTTTGATTCATAGACCCAGTCCTTTAATGGATCCTGAAGAAATTTTTGAAGCCATTTTATATTTAAAAAAACAAGGGAAAATTAAAGATTTTGGGGTATCTAATTTTACGCCATCACAAATAGAATTATTTTCAAAACACATGTCAGTATCTGTAAATCAAGTAGAATTTTCATTGACTCAAAACAAGGCAATGTATGATGGCACCTTGGATCAAATGATGCTAAAAAACATAAAACCAATGGCATGGTCGCCTTTAGGTAGCATTTATAAAGAAAGTTCTGAACAAACATCACGCATTAAAAAACAATTAAGTGCTCTTTCAGTTAAATATCATGTAACAGAAGACCAATTACTTTTGGCATGGGTTTTAAAACATCCGTCCAAAATAATTCCTGTTATAGGATCAACAGATACAACAAGAATTAAAAATGCTATGAACGCCACAACCATTCAATTGGAACTTGAAGACTGGTTTTTACTTTTACAGGCAAGTCAAGGACATGAAGTTCCATAACGCGAAAAAAGGCATAATTAAATTATGAATAAAAATAAAACAGCCCTAATAACCGGGGCAACAAGTGGCATAGGAAAAGCCACCGCATATGAATTTGCAAAACATAGGATTCAATTAGTTATTTGTGGAAGAAGATTAGACCGTCTAAAAACCATTAAAGATGAGCTAGAATCATTAACTAAAGTGCATATCTTAAATTTTGATGTTAGAAAAAAATCAGAAGTTGAAAAGGCCATTAAGTCACTTCCTGATAATTTCAAAAACATTGACATCCTTATAAATAACGCCGGTAATGCCCATGGATTTGACCCTATTCAAACAGGAAACATTGATGACTGGGATGCCATGATTGATATTAATGTGAAAGGCTTATTGTATGTAAGTAAAGCTGTTATTCCGAATATGGTTGAAAGGCAATCAGGGCATATTATAAATATTGGGTCTTCTGCCGGAAAAGAAGTATATCCTAAAGGCAACGTGTATTGCGCCAGTAAACATGCAGTAATAGCCATAACTGATAGCATGCGACTTGATTTAAATCCGTTTGGAATAAAAGTGGCCTCCATAAATCCAGGGTTAGTAGAAACTGAATTTTCGCAGGTGCGTTTTAAAGGAGATCAAAATGCCAACACAGTTTATAAAGGATTTAAAGCCTTACAAGCCGAAGATATTGCAGATATTATTTACTTTGTTGTTTCAAGGCCAGCCCATGTAAATATTGCTGATTTATTAGTATTCCCAACCGCGCAAGCTAATAATACTACCGTGAAAAAGAATCTTTAATATTATTACCTCACTTGGTAAATCGTCATGATTAATAAACGACTTCTTATAAAACATCTGTTGGCTCATAATGATGAGAATAGTTTTTATGATAAAAAACGAAAAATTGATATCAGTCTTAAAGAAGGAAAAGCCAAGTTTTTAAAACATATTTGTGCACTTTCAAACAGCAATCCAAAGAACAACTCCTATATTGTTATTGGGGTTGAGGATGAAGATAATACTATTGTGGGGGTAGATTTTTTTGATGACAGCAAAATACAAAACCTCATCAATGCCTATTTAACAAACCCACCTGTTGTTCAATATGAAAACATCCCATTTCCACATCTACCTGATGGCAAAGTAGTTGGATTAGTAACCATTAGGCCTATTGATAAAATAACCTCACTTAGAAAAAACATTTGGAAATATTATGGCGGTTCTGTTTTTCTTAGAGATGGCAGCATGAGTATGCCAAAAATATTTGATATTGAAATAAAAGATATCAATTCTAAAATTGTTGAAGCCATTGAAAATAATTCGCAAAATAACATAGAACATACCTTAAATGGTGTTTTCGAATTTTTGAATAAACGAAAAGATTACGCACCACAATATAAAGTGTTTAAAGAGTATTTTGTGGTCTGTTGGGCCGGACAAAAAAAAACAGTCCATGATGACGTTTTTTTTTCAAGAGTGGACATTGAACTTATTAATGAACAAGTACGCTTATTTTATTCAACATTAGATGAGGTTTCTATCATTTATGAAGAAGATTATTTTAAAATAATTGAACATGTTAGTTTGGGGTTGCATAACAATTATAAGTATTATCCTTTGGAAGAAACCATTATTCGTTTTGAAAACAATGTCAGTTACTCTATTGAAACCAAGCTTTTATTTGAACCCCCTCAATTTGATAAAAAAACCTTGCATCATATTTATAATAGCAATAATATAATTTTAGAAAAACTTAAAAAAGGAATTAGCCTTACTGAACGAGAAGAATTCGATTTAAAAAATTTACCTGCAACCTATCTCATTTGCTATTTGAATTTATTTCATGAAGCCATTGATAAACTAAATGAAGCACGACCGTTCTTGAAAAATCACAGTGAAGAATTATATGATTTATTTAAAGAATCTGTTAGAATTTTAAGAAAAGTAAAGTATAGTTAGTGAAATTGTTAAAAACTTAATAATAACTTAACCTTAAAATCGCGTTTCAAAACCAATAAACCATGATTTTTGCAGTGCTATTAATCAATTATAAATAACCTTGTCTCTCCCGAATAATCCCGATAGCTATCGGGACGGCATTGAGGCAGGGTTTTTTTTATGCGTTCATTTTAAGCCAATTAGCTACCAATCTCAATTCAGCGTAAGTAAACTTCTCATCAATTTTATTTTTAAGCTCTGTTAAACTTTCAAAAGTGGTTGTTTGCATGATTGATTTAAGCGCTTCATACTTTTCTTCGGGCATTAAATCTGTTATTTTAATGTCTCCCATGGGAATAAAATGAGCTAAATGCCCTTGAATGGTAGTTTCAACAAAACCCCGTTCTTTAGCAATTTCAAAAACAGACAACCCGCTTTTAAACATATCTAGCGAAATTTTTTTAGTGTCTTCTTTAGCCTTTTCTTTTTTAACTTTTACTTTTACAGGAATCGGATTTGGTTCAATGCCATTAGAATCGCAATAATCCTTAATAATATCAAGAATTTCTGATCCGTATTTTTCAATTCTCACTTTTCCCATACCATTTACAGCCAACAATTGTTTATTGGTTACAGGAAGCATTTCACACAAATCATACAACGATTTTTGAGTAAATATCACGTAATGAGGTACATTTTCAACATCGGCAAATGAGGCTCGTAATGTTTTTAGCTGTTCAAACAACACAGGGTGTTCAGTGGTGTCTTTACGCTCTTTTTTAACAGAAGTGGTTTTGGTTTTTTGCAACACCGCCTTGGCACGTAATTCTAAATATTTTAAGCTGCTATAATTATCTTTTAACCCATTTAAGCAATATAATTTAGTTGCTAATTGCACTTCAATGATATCTAATTGCTTATTGATTTCTTTGTCAATTTCTTTATTCTCTGTCGAAAATGTGAGTGTGTCAAAAGGTGCTTTTATAAAGTCTGAAGTGTGTTTTAAAAAATATTCCAAAGCTTTTTTTATTCTTTCTTGAATTATATTACTTTTTTCTGGCTCCAAAATATCAACACATAACGTTTTTAATTGTGCCGTAAAACTGGTGTTTAGTTTTAATAATTTGGTAATACCTTCTTCTTTTATGGCAATTAAAGGCTCAATAATGTTCCCTTTTAAACTGTTGGGATTTTTATAATAAATGTCTAGAAGTCTGTTTACGGGTTGCAAAAACGCATAATAATTGAGCAATTCTGCAATTAAATTTAGCTGATATGTTTTTTGTGATTCACTTAAAACAGCTTCATTTGGAGGATTATTTTCAACCGACTCGTTAAACGAAGTGACGCGGGTGTCATTAATAATACTGGTTTCACTAATCGGATTTTTTAAAACAATACCTTCAAGTGTTCTGCATCTACTTAAAGCAACATACGTTTGCCCATGTGCAAAAGAAGCCTGCGCATCAATTATGGCTTTGTCAAATGTGAGCCCCTGACTTTTATGAATGGTTATGGCCCATGCCAATCGCAATGGCATTTGCAAAAACGAGCCCGCCACATGTTCCGATATTTCTTTGGTTTCTTGATTTATACTGTAATTAATATTCTCCCAAAGTTCAGGCGTTACCACAATATCAAAACCGTCACCTTGGCATCGCACCGTAATTTCTTCCTTATCTAAATAAATAATCTCACCTATCTTCCCATTAAAATAACGCTTTTCGGGTGTGCTGTCGTTCTTTACAAACATCACTTGCGCGCCTTTTTTTAATTCCAGTTTCTCATGCGTTGGGTATGAATACTCCGGAAATTTACCATCAACCTCAGCCTTATAAAAATAACTTTTGTCCTTAATTTTTTGCAACTCCAAATTATTCATGTCGTTGGCTCTGTTATTATGCGTGGTAAGGGTTATGTAACCATCATTTTTAGCCGAAACAAAATCGGCTATATAGCGTTCATTTAAAAGTGCCGCCGATTCGCTGGTGAGTTTATTGTTCCTGATTTCATTTAGGATTTTAATAAACACCTCATTATCCTGCCTGTAAATATGCTTTAGCTCAATGCTAATGGGGTTGCAACTTTTAAACACGTTGCTGCTAAAAAAATACGGCGTTTCGTAGTATGGTTTCAACAACTCCCACTCATTGTCTTTCACAACGGGCGATAGTTGTTGCAAATCGCCAATCATAAGTACCTGCACGCCACCAAACACTTTGGTTCGGTCTTTATAGCGTTTTAAAACCCGGTCAATGCCATCCAATAAATCTGCACGCACCATACTGATTTCATCAATAATCAGTAAGTCCAGCGACTTTATAATGTCAATTTTGGTTTTACTGAATTTCCTCTGAAACCCCGATTCTTTATTCTGAAACCCTGATTCCTCAGGCAAAACCGGACCAAAAGCCATTTGAAAAAACGAATGTATCGTGCCCCCTTTTGCATTAATGGCCGCCACACCCGTTGGTGCTACCACAACCAGTCGCTTAAACGATTTTTGTTTTAAATCATGCAAAAAAGTGGTTTTTCCGGTGCCTGCTTTTCCCGTTAAAAATACATTTCTATCTGTTTTTTCAACAAAATCCCAGGCCAATTCAAGTTCTTGGTTTTTGGGCATTTGGTTTTTTTAAATCAATAATGTAATGAATCACAAATATAGCGAAAAGCTTTAAAATTATTTGGACGTTACCACTCCCGATAGCTATCGGGAGGTCGGGCTATTCGTTACAATCTTTTTAAAATGTCATTGCGTGGAGTGAAGCGACGAAGCAATCTGTTAATTTTTAGTTCTAAACAAAGGTCATTTCACCTAAGTTTAAAAAGGATTTCCACTGCTATCCCTAAGGCGGAAAAGTAGAACTAAAAATTTAAGTTGATTATTTCTGTTATAAAATTTGCTTAACGTTGTTCGCTTTTTAATTCAATTCTTTGTTGTAGCCAGTTTTTTTTCATTCCAATATGATTTTCCGTTTCCGAATTTTTTTCAAATCCGAGATTTTCATAAAATTTTTGAGCTTTAATATTTATCTTAAAAACTTGTAATCGAATCAGCTTTTTTTCGGAATTAGCTCTTTCAATAATTTTTTCCATAACCGCTTTTCCAATTCCTAAATTCTGAAACTCTTTTTCTATTAGTAAGTTCTCAATAAAGATTTCGTCGAGTGTTTCTTTCAGAACTAAATATCCAACTTCTTTTCGGTTTCGCTCAATTATTTTTGTGTCCGAAGCAGTAAAATTCGTTTCGTGAGTTTTCTTTTGAAACTGTTCGTCCCAACTCCATATTTTTTCCACATACGGTTTAATCGAGTTGCTTTTAATTCGATACGTTATTTCTAAATCCGTGTTTGTTGCGTCTCTTAAATTCAATTGTATGTTCGGTTTTTCTCAAATTGGCTACAATGGTCTTGTATAAGATTAGTTACGTTGTTTAAGCAACTAATTTAGCAAATACAAACCGAATAGAAAATCCGCGAGGATTTTCGGAAGTAGACTTGCACTAGCAATTATTTTTACACGGTGTTGGCAACTGGCTTTTCATCCTAATTTATTGCTCATCCATTTTTCGATAAATTTTGTTGTGGGTTTTTCCACATTGTCGCAAATATATTCTTCATCAAGAAACACACATTTATTTGTTAATTTTTCGATTATATTTCCAATTGCAATATCTATTGAAACTAAAATTTTCACTAAAATGTACCTTCCGTGATTTTCAATTTCTTCAATTTCGGAATAGTCCTGATTGCAAATGTTTTTAAGCTCATTTATTAATTTTGATTCCTTCTCCTTTTCAATTTTATCCTTTGATTTTACTACAAAATAATATCTCAATTTATTTCCTTTACCTCCTAGCTCGGTGGAAATAAACCCTATTGGTTCGTCGAATAAGTTATTTTCCAAATTTAACCTGGCAAATTTTAATGCTACATAAGAGAAGTCCAAAATTTCTGATTTTCCACTTTTCATGATTTTCTCTATCTTTCTATAGCTTTTTACGTCCCCAATTTCAGATAAATAAACTAATAGCTCTTTAACCTCTTTTGAAAACTTTAATTCTCTCCATTTATTTTGATTTTGTATAATTTCAGCTTTATTTTTACCTTTTAATTCATTAGCTATTTCATAATACTCATCAATAGCTTTTGTACTAATTTTATTCTCCATTGCCCTGAAATCATTTGGGATTGATTTAAGTAAATTTTCTATTTCAGATTTTTCTTTCTTATTCATTGTTTTTCAAACTGTCTCGACTAACGTCAAATTTTGTTATTGATATTCAGTTAATTATGTTTTTGTCAAATCTATCAATTTTCACCAACATTTAGACTCCTTTTTCTCGTTAGCTCGAGGAATTAATCGGATTCTGATGTGGGGAATATTTGCTAACGTTTATATGGAAAGTTGCGTGTTTGAGTGCGAGGATTTTCCGAAGGAAAATCAGATGCAAGCAAACAAAGCAACTTACATTGGTTAAGCTAAAAACAGCAATTTTTTATATACTGTGTTGTGTGCAGTTTTTATTTTAGTCGCTTTTTAATATCCATTCTTTGATGTAGAATTCTAACGATTTCTACAATTTCATTTTCAACTTTTCTATAGAAAATCAGATGAGATTTGATTTTAGTTACTCTATAGTCTTTTCGGGTTTGTTCTGCGGATTTTCCAGTCAGAAAGTTGTCTGCAGTAAATTCAATCTCTCCAATTATCAAGTCGTAATATCTGTCCGCTTGTTCTTTAGACCATTTGTGAAAAGTGTAAATCCAAATATCATTTAAATCTTTAATCACCTGTTTACTGATTCGATACTTATTTTCACTCATAAGTGTTGGCGATGTAATTCAGTCAGATTTTGTTTAGGGTCAAAATTTTCAGCAAATCCGCTTTGCTCACCGATTTCAAGAGCTTTAATCAGTTCTCTTTCTTTTTTTTCTTCACGTTCTAATAATCGCAGAGCTGAACGAATAACCTCGCTGACAGAACTATATCTACCAGATTTTACTTCATCATTTATAAATTCCTCAAAATGATTTCCGATTGATATTGATGTGTTTTTTCCCATTTTACAATATTTTTAATCAAATATACCAAATCTTGGTAACGTAGCCAAATTGCACACAACGTTTATAAGAATAGTGCCGTTTTGTGTGCGAGGATTTTCCGCAGGAAAATCAGAAGCTAGCAAACAAAGAAACTCACATTGGTTAAGCACTAATTTAGCAATTTTTTATATACATCTTTGCTGTAAGTAGTTTTTATTCACACATTGCATTCAAATAAAAACTTAAATTTTGTCCGCCTTTATTCCAACTATCCATTGCCTTTTCTCTGAAATATGCAGTATGAGTTGGTGAACTAGCAGTCGAAATTGAAAAATATTTACTCTTTTCATTTGCTTTTACACTTTCAATCCATTGAATTGTTACTGCAACATCTTCGATTTCTTCATTAAAATAAATTTCATAAGGCTCTAAATCAACGGTAAACCAACCCAGAAAGTTGTCTTTTATTTCGAATACTATATTCTCTTGAACTATCAAATCAGTAGGAAGTCTGTCTTTAATTTTATAAAAGTTTACCCTAAACTTTAAAGATTTGAAGTCATTTGAAGTTATATTAAAATTCAAATCTTTGATATGGCAATTCTGTCTCATTTTAAATTTCATTCCTCTTTCTTTACTCAATCGGTCGTCAACATCTTTTTCATAATATGAGTAAAAATTCGAGTGCATCAATCCGAGTCCTTTTGATGTCCTTCCAATTTTTTTAGATTTTAGATTTATTTTTTTTGAACTCACAACTACTTCATCTAATTCCATATTTTTGGGTTGAAGTAAAATCGGTTTTTTTACTTTAGTTAGTTCCGACACCAAATGTTTTTCGGTTTTAAAACCAATGTATGAAAAAATAATAGTGTCTTTTGAAGTCACTTTGTCGTTTAATGAAAGATTGAATAAACCATTGTTGTTGGAAACGGTTCCAACAGTTTTGTTTTTAATCCCAATATTGACATAAGCAAGAGGTTCATTATTTTCGAAATTCAAAACTTTTCCAGATATTGTTTTTTCTTGAGAGTGAACAATTAAACTTATAAATATGGATATTATTGATAAGGAAAATTTCATAATGGGCGTTGATTTTTTGTTTAGTTACCAATACTAAAAAATAAAAAATTAAATTTCAGTTAAGAATTTAATAATTGGGGAAATCTTAAGATTCAGATGTTGAATTTGTCGTTTTCGAGGCAGTTCTTAAATTGCTTACAACTCGTTATATATAAACTAATATACTTATTTTCCCTACTTATTTGTAAAGTAATAGGAGTTTTTGTTCCGTTTTTTTAAATCAGATGGCACTATGGTGTGTAATCAACACTTACCTCATCCAATTCATAAACTCCATCAAAAGAATCTTGTCCGCTTCCGGTGTATTTAAACGCAATATATATGGTTCCGGTAGCACATGTTAAATCAACGTTTCCAGAATTAAACCAGGGCACAAAAGAATCGGTATCTTTTACCACATAAGCTGCTGATAATACGCCCCAAGTGGCCGATTTAATATTTGCTTCAGTCCCATCCCAATCTAAAGAATACAACACCTCCAGAAAACTACTATCGGCTAAACTGTTTGAAGTTTTAAACCTGAGCGTCATACCATTTTTGCCCGTTAAATCAATGGCTGGGGTAATTAACCAGGTGATATTACTAGCATCACCAGAACTTGCCGACTGCACTCTTGCAGACCGCCCTAAAGACGCATTGGATGATGTTGAGGAAAACCCTTCCCATCCTTCGGTTCCTGCTTCAATATAATTGGTCCAACCATTACCTGTAATTAATTTATTATTGGCTTGTGATTCAAAATCTTCATAAAACAAATTGGTGGTGCCATAGGATGCCGCTAATCCACAATTCAATTCCAACGGGTCGCAACGTTGTGTATTGTCAAAATTAATATCTGAAGTACTGTTGATTATAAATACATTAAAATCATCCCCAAAATCCCTGCTAAAAATACCTTTAACAGTGCCATTCCCTTGTGGAACGGGCAGCGATTTAAAATCAGCAAACGTACTGGTTTGCAATAAAATGGAAACTCCCAAATCGCAGCTTTCTAAAATTCGAAATCCATCAAACTCATCGATGCCTTCCCCTGCATAAGTGGATGCCAAATCAAATCGATTGACTTGCATATTATTTAATTGAATGAGTGTGTTTTCATCTGTACCTGTTAAATCCTGAATATTAGCAACTTTAGGAGTTAGTGTTACTACCTCAGTGCTTCTTATGATAATATCGCGATATTCAGACGCCTGAATTTGCTTTACATTGTTTGAATCTCCTTTACCAATGGCTATAACCCCATTGGACAAACCAATGGTTAACCCATTCATTTTTATATATACTTTCCTGCCAATTTCAAAGGTGTTATAAAGGCTACTGGCATTTACTTCTACTTTTAATCCTAATCGCGGATCATTATCGGGGTTGCTGTCATCCATTTTATTTTGAATGATCAGTTCTTCAAAAAAGTTACCACCTTTATCGCTCGAAATAACGTAGCCTTCAATATATAAATCTTGTTCGTCTCTAATTAGAACCGTGGCATTTCCACCACTAACTGCTTGCTCATAACGTTCAACAATGGCTTTAAACGTTGTAATATTACTGGCTGGAATATTAGGTTCTTTAATGGACGTATCTGGAACAGCATAATCATCGTCTTGCACACATGCCGTAAAGCTGATCGCGATAATTACACCAATTAAAACTTTATTGAGTTTACTCATAATACCGTTAATTTAAAATCTATAATTCACATTTACAAAATATGTAGCACCACGACCGTACCAATATTTTGAACCAAAAACAGGTTTGTTCAATGCTTTATCATCTCTTAATTCTCTGAAATTAGCATTTCTGGATTGCTCAAATCCGCCTGTTTTATAAACTTCATCTAAAAGATTATTCACGCTTACAAACAAACCAATGTACTTTCCCCCAATGCGCCACGATTTACCACCTGTCAGGTTCACAACCATATAATTATCAAAGGCTTCTTGTTTTAATAATTCCTTAGCAAGCACTTCATCATAATCATTAAAGGGCAAACCATCAACATCTGTATTAAAGTTTGAACTTCTGGTTAACGGGCTAATATCAATATAGGTGTTACTAAATAAGTTGGCTGTTGCACCAAACCACCAATAATCTGGGTCTCTGTATTCAAAACCAACAGAATAAGCTGTTTGCGGGCCCGCAGCCAGTTTATAGTTTTTTAGATTGGTTTTTCCTAAATACACATTGGTAAAATCTTCGGATGACAAATATAAATCTGGATTGTTATTGTACGTAAATTGCC
This sequence comes from uncultured Flavobacteriales bacterium, assembly GCA_963976005.1. Classification (GTDB taxonomy): domain Bacteria; phylum Bacteroidota; class Bacteroidia; order Flavobacteriales; family Flavobacteriaceae; genus Yeosuana. The sequence continues at coordinate 20,491 of CAXBJF010000015.1, forward strand.
CCATGGCTAAAGCTCCTTTCAATTTAATGTCTGTGGTTACTTGTGCTTCTATCCCTAATTCTGAACCAAAATATATCTTTTCAATTCCTTGAAGAATTTCTTGTACAAAATTAGCTTGTTCATTAAAACCGTTTTCAGCAAAAGCATTGATGGCACCTATTCCGTCAGCAAAGAAAAATGAGATGTCGTTGGCGTCTTTAATTTGAGTATAATAGCCCGTAAGTTTAGCTTTTACTATAGACGACCTAAAAATATAACTGGCATCGATACTGCTAATTTTTTCTTCGGAAATATTTGGAACTATATTGTGATTTTCTCTTGAATTTGAATACGTATTTTTAATAGAAGGTGCTTTTGAAATATACCCAATGTTAACATCTAAAACATGTTTCCCCGAAATTTTATAGGTTGCGCCTGCTTTGGCACCAAAACCTAGAAAGTTCATTTTTTTGCCTTTACCAAATGATTCACTTCCTGGAAACGAGCCATTTTCAAAAATACCATCACGCTGATAACTGGTGTTGGTTACGCTTATTGCTGTATAAAAATCTGTTTTATTGTATTTAAATTGCGTTTGTGCATACCCGCTTAAAACTTCGGCATTAAGCTTGTAATCGTATTTAAAAGTATCGCCCACACCAACAATTCTATTCGGATTTAGCAAGTCGTTTTGAATGGCTGCTGGGTTATTTACAAAATCGTTGGCATAGCCATCCACATCCAAATATCCTGTGGCACCCAGTAAATCAAAAACCTTGGCATAGTTTTCAGAATTCAAAGATTTATAATTTATGGCAGCGTTGAATATGATGTTATCGCTTATTTGAGAATTTAGGGTTGAATTAAACGTTAATTGTTTATCATCTACTCTATCTTCATACAAGGCATATATGGCATTACCTCCTTGTATGGTATTGCTGTTATTTGCACTGTATAAATCATTCCAATTTATTTGCCCATTGTTTAAAAATTCCTGTTGCGCGGTATATGCAAAACCTAAATCGTTGGGGAAATTGCGTTCAAAATAACTTGGCAATTTTTGATAATAGGTAGCACTGGGATTGGACCCACCGCCTTCCGGGAAACCATTTACTAAATCGGTGCCATTATAATCTAAACGACTATTTCCCTGTTTCCCGAATTGATAGGCAACGGTATTGGTTAAAGATGTTTTTTTGGAAATATCCCAATAATGACTTAAAATCAAAATAGGTTCATCTACCTCTTTTATTCTCGAATTACGTTTCTTGCCATCTTGCCATCCCCAATATTCATTATACTTAATGCCTTTTAAATCGTAAACTTCCTGAGTATTTGGTGACGATTTCCCGCGTTTATTTGGGGTGTAAATACCCGTGAAATTTACACTATGTTTGTTATTAATTTTCTTTTCTGCGGAAGCAAAGAATGAATTCGAATCGTAAAGAGTGGCATCTTGATAGCCCTCATCTCCCCATCGTCTGCCTAACGAAATGGCATATGCCCAATTGTTTTTTAACAACCCCGACGCATAGGTTGCCATGAATCGGTTTGTATAGCTTCTATTGGATGCTGAATAGGTAATTCTTCCACCGCTTTTGTATTGGGATGCTCTTGTATTCATATTAGTGGAGCCTAAAATGCCCCCAAAATTATAATTGGAAGGTGTTAATCCCGACGTTAATTCCTGGTTTCGTAACACATCATTGATGCCGCCCCAATTACTCCATTGTGGTCGTCCATTAAACAGTTTGTTCATCTCAATACCGTTAATCAACACAGAACCATTATCGGAATCCAATCCTCTTAATCTAAAAAAAGAGGGGCTAAACTCAAAAGCCACGGTCCGCTGAAAAATATCTAATGAGGATTGTAATAACCCTGAAATATTGCCTAATCCGCTTTCATCATTATCAAGTTCATCGTCGGATAATGTTATGGTGAACAAATCCTGGGAACTTGAAACATCCAATTCCAAAGTCATATCCGAAATATCAACAGTTTTAAATTCATTGACAATAATGGGATATCTTTTGGTAATAAATCCTTCCTTCGAAATTCTTAAAATTTGTTCTCCTAATGGCACATCTTCATTAAATAAAAATTCTCCTTTAGTATTAGTTTCGGTTGATTGATTGGTTTCTTCAATGGTGATGAGAACCTTGGTTATAGGCTCAAAAGTAACACCATTTTTTACACTCCCTTTAATAATGGTTTGTTGCCCCTTCATACTTAAAATGGAAAAAATTCCGAAGAAAAAAAACAATCCCTTTTTAATAATCCCCATTTAAATAATTTAATTTATTGATGCCCTATTTATGGTTTAAAAAACTAATTTACATTTTTTATAATTAATATTTATTTTTGGTTTAACTTTTGCAATGAAATGGATAATAACCATATGATCTTATTAATGAACTACTTGAAATTTTTAATCTTAGCGCTATTTTCATCTACCCTATTAAACATACAAGCGCAAGAAAAAAAATCATATAAAATACAAACAGTTGCTTTTTATAATTTGGAAAATTTATTTGATACTATAAATGACCCAACCAAATTTGATGAAGCCAGCCCTATGATGGAACTAAAAACCAATCGTTCTAAAGTCTATAAAAAGAAAGTTCATAATATGGCACGTGTTATTGCCGATATTGGTTTTAAAGACACTCAGAATTCACCAGCAATTATTGGGGTTTCTGAAGTTGAAAACAGAGACGTATTGGAAGATCTTGTAAATGATTCGTTGTTGATTTCTAGAGACTATGGCATTATTCATTATTCGTCACCAGATGTTCGTGGCATTGATGTGGCCATGCTATATCAAAAAAAACTATTTACGCCTATTTCAACCAGTAGTCATGAATTAAAAATTTACGATGATCTTACTAGTAAACGTGTTTATACACGGGATCAATTATTAGTTAGTGGTAATTTAGATGGAGACCTTATTCATGTTATTGTAAACCACTGGCCATCTAGAAGTGGCGGGGAAGCCCGGAGTAGGCCCAAACGTGTTGCAGCAGCAAAATTAACAAAGCATTTGGTAGATTCACTTCAAGTAATAGACCCATATGCAAAGATATTTATAATGGGTGATTTGAATGATGATCCGACTAACGAAAGCGTGAAAGATGTTTTAAAAACACAAAAAAATAAAAACAACGTTAGTTTTAAGGACGTTTATAATCCGTTTGAGACTTTTTTTAAAAACGGGTTAGGCACCACGGCATACAGAGATGCGTGGAGTTTATTTGATCAGATTATGATTTCCAAACCTCTATTGGAAAAGGATTTTTCTTCCTATAGATTTTATAAAGCAGGGATTTTTAATGAAAATTATTTAACTCAAAAAAGTGGACAATATAAAGGATATCCATATAGAAGTTGGGGCTATGGTGGTTTTACCGATGGCTATAGTGATCACTTCCCTGTTTATATGTATGTAATAAAAGAAGTTGAAAATTAATCAAATACAAAAGGTTGTCTGAAAAGTAAACTACAAAGTCATATTGATCTTGTCGAAATACATCAACTTATTGGAAATCAGCAATAGGTTTTCGACAAGCTTAACCTGACAAATGAAAAACAAATCCTTTTCAGACGACCTTTTGTATCTAATTTGGCCAAACCGACCAAGGAATTCTTGATAAAAACAATACCAAAGCAATGCTATAGAAAATAGCTATTATTTTTAATTTTGATGGTGACGTTAGCTTCTTTTTGTGTTTGGAATAACCAATGGTTATTAAAGTAAGCGCAATAATATTTACCAAAGGATGTTCAACCAAATACAATCTTGCCAATGGGTCTTTCATAACCTTTCCCCCTAACTCACTCCATAATTCAAACCTAGGGGATACAAAATATAATATCAATCCAATTAATAATTGAATATGTGATACTATTAAGGTAAATAATGATATTCTAAAATCTTTGGCGGTGTATTCTTTATCACCAAATACTTTAATCAAAGTATTTACAACGGCAATAATTAAAATTAGAAGCACTAGGTAAGCCCAATAAGAGTGAAGATTTTTTACAGTATCGTACATGAAATATTTATTTTAATTTAATTGAGTTACAAATGTAGTAATTAAATAAATACGCACTGATTTAAATTATTACCTAACGGTTATAAATAAAAAACCGCTTCTCCCGATAGTTATCGGGATGAAGCGGTTTAAAGTTTATTGTATCAGCGAAATATTAAAAGCTATATCTTAATCCTGCCTGCATTTGCCATCTAGATGACTGTAATCCGGAATCATCTACAATATTTGTTGTAGAAGCAGATCGTGGATCGTAAGTAAATGATGGTGTAGTTCCGTCTGACTGAAACCCTTCAAACCTAAGTAACTGTACTTGGTTAAAGTTTGTAAATGTTCTTACTCCCCAATCTTTATTAATCAGGTTAGTAAAGTTAAATATGTCAAGTGTAAACTCAAGTTTGTGTACTTTATTACCAATATTCAGCCCAAACTCTTGAGCAAATTTTAAGTCCACAATGTGGGTCCAATCAGATCTATCGGCATTCCTTTCGGCAAATTGGCCTCTTCTGCTGCTCAAATATGTGTCACCCTCGATAAAAGCATTTAAGGAAGCCCATTGCTCTGAGGCGGTTAACGTAGATGAATCTACAAGTAAAGCTTCAGCTTCATTGGCTGGCACATAAATCAATGCGGAATTGGATCCTGTATCAGATAATAATCCGCTTCCTGTATAAACATAACTAAATGGAGAGCCTTCTGCGCCTTCATAAAACAAGCCTAATCTTGTTTTGATGTTGTTGGTCCATTTGTATTCTAAAGTAACATTTGATATAATTCTACTTCCTGGTGAAAAATCTGAAATTGTTAAATCAGGCCTGTTAGACCCATTTACAGATTCTAAATTTCTCCATTGAGAACTGTTTTGTGAACTTGTACCATCAAGTATTCCGTCTGCTTTACCATAAGAATATGTTGCAGAGGTTCTAATATCCCATTTATCAGTTATCACATTTTTAGACAAGGTACCACTTATGTTGTACGAGCTGCCTTCACCTGTGTTATATCCTAAATAAATATCGCTATACGTGTTGTCAACTTTAGCAAAACCATAATTTGGACGGGAACCGGCCCCTGTTGTTGTAAATTGAGGTCCAACCAGGTTTATGTTTTCATACGCCAATGCCGTGATATTGTCATTCCAAATAAAATCTGCCGAAAACACAAATCCTCCCGGTAATTTTTGGTCTATCGCTATATTTGTTTTAAACACTTGTGGTAATTTAAAATCTTTAGCGAATAAATCTATTTGACCACCAATACTTCCGCTTCCTGGAGCTGGACTTGCGAATTGGCTAAGAGGATCTGAATTAAAGAAAGGAGTAGTTCCGCCAGTAACTTGAATATACCCTGTACTAATGCCGTTATTATTATATGTAGCCCCTGGCCATACTAAAGGAATTCTTGAGGTGAATACACCAAAACCACCTCTAATTTGAGTCTCTTTATTGTTTTTTACATCCCAGTTAAACCCAATTCTAGGAGAAATATGTGCATTAGGGTTTATGGGTTGTCCTACTCTTGCGCCCCTTAAATCTTTACCAGCAGCTTCTAGCAAAGCAACACTTCTTGTGTTAAAATCGTCATTTCCCAAGCCTTCAGACCAATACGGAATATCTACCCTAAGACCCGCTGTTAATTTAAAATTATCTGATATGTTAACTTCATCTTGAACATATAGCCCTAACTGGAAAATATTAAAATCTGCAGCTCCTTGAGAATCATCCCCAAAACCGCCAAGTAAAGAATATCCGTAACGGTATCTGTTTGGACGCGCATCATTTAAGAAATCAGTCAAATTATTGAATCTGTAATCACCGAAATTTTGTCTGAAAAACACATTGTATGCTGAAGAAAATTCGTTGTTGGTTCCTATCGTAATGGTATGTCTGCCCGAATAAATCTCAAAATTATCAATAATTGACAGCACTTTTTGTTCCAATAAGTTAGAAGTTGAAAAAGGTTCTGACCCAAAAAATATAGATGTTCCGGCAGCTCCCTGAATTTCAACCGAAGGAAATGCACTTCCCTGTGGCCCTCTATCGTCATTTACCGTTGTATAACCAACGATTAAGTTATTAGAGAATTTTTCGCCAATTTTGGAGTTTAACTCCAATGCCGTTGAATTGGTTATGGATTCAAAATTAATGGCCCTGTTTGAAAAACTTATGGCTCCTGTGTTAGATGAAGGTGCGTCAAGCTGTACCGCCTTAACATAACTATGTTTTAATGACAATTTATTATTGTCATTGATATTCCAATCTATTTTTGCAATCAGTTTATCGCTTACTAATGATGAGGTATTATTAGCATATCCACCGGCATCATAATTATAGGTGGTTAATAAATAATCTGAAAGTGTTTGTATGTCTGTCGCTCTTTCATTCCCTCTAAATGTTGTAACATCAAAAGGTTGAGGCGTTTCATTATCCTGTCTTTCATAGTTAACAAAGTAAAACAATTTATCTTTTACAATATTTCCGCCAACTCTAACACCGTAGGTTTTAGCTGTAAAATCAGCAAGTTTTTTCCTTTCACCATCATCACCAATAAGCCCTATGGGGGTTTTTCCAGCCATATCCTGGTTTCTTAAATACCCGTAAACAGATCCTTCGGTGGTATTTGTTCCAGATTTTGTGATGGCATTGATACTACCACCGGCAAAACCGCCCTGTCTTACATCAAACGGTGCTACATTTATTTGAAACGATTCTATGGCATCTAACGATATTGGACTAACACCGGTTTGACCGCCGTTAGTTCCGTTTCCTGCTAAACCAAACACATCGTTATTAACGGCTCCATCAATATAAATGGCATTGTATCTATTATTTTGACCCGCTATTGAAATAACATCATCTCCAGTTACTTTTGCTTGTGGTGTTAATCTGGCAAAGTCTGCAATATTTCTAGCAATAGTTGGCAGGGAAGTAACTTGTCTTTGAGAAACACGTGTTTCAGCACCCGTTTTTCCCGAATCAAATATTGCATCTCCTATTACAGTAATTACTATTTCATCTAAAACGTTAGCATCTTCAGAAAGCTTTACCGCTATTCTTTTAGATTCCCCTAACTGTAAATAAAAATTTTCAAGTTTGAAATCTTGATAACCAACAAAAGAAACAGTAATGGTGTAAGGCCCACCTGTTCTCATATTTGACATTCTATAGTACCCATCAAAATCTGAAGCGGCCCCATAAGTCGTTCCTGATGATGTATGTACTGCAAGCACATTTGCTCCTGGTAAAGGTTGATCGTTAGAATCTAAGACCTGCCCATTAATGGATGCTGTTGTAACACCTTGAGCCATCGCTGCAAATGAAAACAGCATTAGCATTGTTACTAATAAAAATTGAGTAGTTTTTTTCATAATTTTAATTAAATATTTAAATTACTTGAATTAGTCAAACAAAAATAAGTATAATAATGCAGTTTTTGTTAACTTATTATTAACAAATTTGAAAGAAATTAACAATGGAGAGGCCTTTTTTTGGGCTAAAAAAATAGAATTCAATTTATTATGTAGTCAATAAAACCTAAGTTAAATTATTATAATATTCTAAAAGATTGCTTGTTGAAGAATCATGTTTTGTAATTGCTGTGGTATGAAATTCTTTTAAAATTTTACTTGCTAGTTGCTTCCCTAGTTCCACTCCAAACTGGTCATAACTAAAAATATTCCAAATAACGCCTTGAACAAATATTTTATGTTCATACATGGCTATCAATTTACCTAAACTTTCGGGCGTTAATTTGTTAATAAAAATAGTGTTTGTTGGTTTATTCCCTTTAAATACTTTAAAAGGTGCCAATTTAGCATTTGCTCCTTCTGCTTTAACTTCTTCTGCCGTCTTACCGTTTAAAAGAGCTTCTGTTTGCGCTAAAAAATTGGAAATAAGTTTATCTTGGTGATCTTGATTTCCATGTAACGATTTTGTAAACCCTATAAAATCAGCAGGGATTAATTTGGTGCCTTGATGTATTAACTGAAAAAAAGCATGTTGTGAATTGGTTCCTGGTTCTCCCCAAATAATAGTGCCGGTTTGATAGTCAATAGGGTCGCCATTTCTGTCAACGCTTTTTCCATTGCTTTCCATAATACCTTGTTGCAAATAGGTTGCAAACTGATTCAGATACTGAGAATATGGAATAATAGCTTCACTTTCTGCTTTAAAAAAATTATTATACCAAACGCTTATAAGGGCTAAAATCACAGGGATATTGCTCTTAAAATCTTCATTTTTAAAATGAGTATCCATTTTATGAGCTCCTTGCAACAAGCTATTAAAATTGTTATACCCAACAGCCAAACTAATTGATAATCCTACGGCACTCCAAAGTGAAAAACGACCGCCCACCCAATCCCACATTGGGAAAATATTAGCTTCATCTATCCCAAAATTCTTTACGGTTTCAATATTTGTTGAAACTGCCACAAAGTGTTTTGCGATAGCATCTTTAGGAGCTGATTTTAAAAACCATGCTTTAAGAGTATTGGCATTTGAAAGCGTTTCTTGTGTGGTAAAAGTTTTTGAAACTATCACAAACAAGGTGGTTTCCGGGTTTAACTTTTTAATAACTTCATTCACATGATCACCATCAACATTGCTCACAAAATGAGTTGTTAAATGGTTTTTATAAAATTGCAAGGCTTCAACAACCATGGCAGGACCTAGGTCTGAGCCCCCAATACCAATATTTACAATATGAGTAAAAGGCTTGCCGGTAAATCCTTTTTTATTCCCGCTTACAACCTCATTAGTAAAGGTTTCAATTTGTTTTTTAACCTCAAATATCTCAGGCATCACATTAACGCCATCAACTTTAAATGTAGCCGTTTTTGGTGCACGCAAAGCAGTATGTAACACCGCTCTTCCTTCTGTTTGGTTAATGATTTCCCCAGAAAACTGACAAGCTATGGCCTCTTTTAACTTTACTTCTTCGGCTAATTCAAGAAGGTATTTTAAGGTTTCTTCAGTGATTCTATTTTTTGAAAAATCCACATAAAAATCATCCCATTTCATAGTGAACTTATTTGCCCGTTCTTTATCATTTGCAAATAAGTCTTTCATATGAACATCTTTAACAGCTTCAAAATGCGCTTTAAGTTGTTTCCATGACTTGGTTGTTGTTGGGTTTATGCTTGGAAATGCCATTATTTTATTCGTGAAATTAAGTTATTTGATAAAGGTTTTTTCGTTTTTTCCTTTTTAAACGAAATGTTGTCAAGTTGTGCTTTTACAGGTTTTATAAAATCAAAATATTTTGCTTTTAGTTTTTCTGAAATAGGTTCTGCTTCTGGCAATTTTTCTCTTAAAGGATCGACTTGCTTTCCGTTTTTCCAGAAACGATAACATACATGTGGCCCACCCGTATTTCCTGTCATACCAACCCAACCAATAACACTTCCTTGTTTTACAAATTGCCCAACTTTAACATTTTGTTTCTTCATATGAAGATATTGAGTTTCATAAGTAGAATTATGCCTTATCTTCACATAATTTCCGTTACCTCGATTATATGCAGATTTGATTACAGTTCCATTGGCTGTTGCCATAATAGGAGTTCCTATTGGAGCAGCAAAATCAGTTCCTTTATGTGGTTTTATTCTATTTCCATAGAAAGCTATTCTCCTTTTCAAATTATATCTTGATGATATTCTACTAAACTGCACTGGCATTTTTAAAAACGCACGGCGCAAGTTTTTGGCTTCTCCATCAAAATAATCTGAAAATTTTCTGACCGTATCTGTTTCAAATTTAAAAGCATAAAAGGGTTCTTTATTATACTCCATATAAGCTGCTTTTACATTTTGAATTCCCGCATAAATAGTGTCATCAATATATTTATCTGTATAAATCACTTTAAATCTATCTCCTTTTTGAAGACGCCTAAAATCTATAGTCCAGGCATATATTTCATCCGCCATTTTATAGGCTAATAACACACTTAAGCCTTGGTCTGAAAAAGCATCCGATATATTGGTAGTGACCACGCCAGTCGCCGTTTTTTCTACATATTTTATAGGTTTTCGGCTTGTATAGGCATGTATGGAGTCTTGTAAATTTATGACTACATACTCTTCAATATTTGGCTGATAAATAAAACATTTTGGAGTTTCCAGGGAATCTTTAGAGCATAATAATGTATATGGTTTCCCTATTTGAAGTTTACGTATATCAAAGGTGTCTTTAGCCGTTTGAACAATATTGTAAATTTTAGGATAGCCAATACTGTTCCGTTCTAAAATGGACCCAAAACTATCTCCTCTTTTTATAGTGTCACGTTTAACGACATAATCGTTTAAATTAAAACCAAACTCGTAAATATCCGGTTCTGGCACGGGTTCAATTATAGCTAAATCTTCCTCTTTAACAAATTGGGGTTTCTCTTTACAAGCGACAAAAAACATTGCCGCTACAACTACTATTACATATCTGTTCCCCAATCTTGTAATTCTTGTTTTGTCCATAAATCTGGAAAAAATATTCGTTTTTGATATTTTGGATGCATGTATTTTACCCATTCACTTCCTCCTGTTGCTTCAGTGGTTTTACCACCAATGTTTAAATAATGATTTGCCGTATTGTAATGTGCCATGACCCATTTTATATTAACGGTATAGTCATAATGGCGCATGGCATTTATTAACTCTTTGTCATCTTTTATTTCTTGTGGCAGCGCTTTAAATTTTGTCCACAAATTATGTGTATTATAAAACTGCGTAAATCTAATAAATTCCTCTTTATATTTTTCTTCAAATACTGTTAATGTGTAATTTTTTTTACCTGTTTTATAATCTTTTCCTGCGGCTTGCCAATACAGATGCTCAAAAGCATTTTCATAAGATGAATTTCTATCAATAGTTTCTCTAAATCTGTTATCAATTAAATTGATTAACTCAGTTGAGGCAAATTCAATTTTTCTGTATTGAGCACTTTGAAATCCGCTGGCTGGTGTTAAAGTCTTTCTAAATTTATTGTATTGGTCAACATCCATCCCATCTTTCATAATGGTAAACGATGATGTCAACATATCAAAATACCGACTAATCCTCATCAATTTTGATGAAAATAAAACAGCATCAACCGCATTGGTTTTTGCTACTTGTTCAATTTCGCCTAGAATCATTTTAAATAATAATTCATTGATTTGATGGTACATAATAAATACCATCTCATCTGGTAAGGTAGTGCGTTGTATTTGTAAATTCAATAAGGCATCGGTTTGTATATAATCCCAATAATTTATTGGTTTACTATACAATAACCCTTCTAGATGAACATCTACATCCTGTCCTATTTTTTGGTATTTTCCCTTGAGTTGGTCGGTTAGTTTTGTTTTCAATATATTTTAATTATCAACAACTATTTTAAAAGAATGTTTTAAGCCTTTAAACGCTTCAAGGTCAGCTCTTAATGAGCCAACGGCTAAGTCAGCTTTAATGCGTAAAGGTACTTTATTTTTATCTTTTGAAACCCAAAGTGTTAAACTTTCTTTTTCTTTAAAAACACGTCCGGCCATCACATACGGTCTGAATTTTAAGGATTCTATATCTCCAAAATCTGTACTGATGGTCTCTTCACCAAGATATTGCAACTTAAATCCATAGGTTTCTTCATCAAAAAACATATCTACCTTTACTTCATCTCCTATCTTTAAATTTTTAAGGTCTAATCTATCACGTAAATAATAGTAAGTTGAGACCATATCCTGAATGTTTGGAGAGGTATCAAAAACTTTTTTTACCTTATGTTTTTTGTCATTGACATACACTTTGTTCTGAGCTTGATCAAAATCAATTTCCAAATCCTTTGTGTGTCCACCCTCATCTATATTTCTTATGAACTTATATGGTATCAAAGTATTGGTGTCAAAATAACTTTCATATTGGTCCTTCACTTTAAAAAACCATTTTATGAGTCCGGAAGTCCAGCCTTTACCAATAACATGATACACATTTTTGCCATCTAATTTTGTTTCCTTCACTGAAAGTGTTGCGCTTCCTGCCTTTAAAAAGCCGCTATAACTCATTTTGAATTTAAGCCATTCACCATCACCAAATGATGATTCATTTTGGGCAACTGAAAATTGCACCGTTAATATGGTGATAAGAATAAGTAGTTTTTTAATCATATGCTATATGTAATTGTAATGTAACTCTAGGATATACATTTTATTGTTAATAATGTATAAATTACAATTACTGTTCCAAAAGTATTAAAACAATAAAACTCCATCAAAGATTAATGATGAAGTTTTTATGATTTTATATTAAATCTTTTTATTAAAGTGTTCCTCTATTGGCTTGTTCTCGTTCGATAGATTCAAAAAGCGCTTTAAAATTTCCAGCCCCAAAACCTTTCGCTCCCATGCGTTGAATAATTTCAAAAAACAAGGTTGGCCTGTCTTCCACGGGTTTTGTAAAAATTTGGAGTAAATATCCTTCTTCATCTGCATCCACCATAATTGATAATTTTTGCAGCTCTGTCATGTCTTCTTTCATCATCTTTTTGTGTTCCCCCAATCTGCGCGGAATATCATCATAATAAGATTGTGGTGGTGGCGGTAAAAACTCAACACCTCTTGATTTTAATTGGGCGACGGTACTAATAATATCATCTGTAGCCATGGCTAAATGTTGCACACCCGGACCCTCGTAAAAATCTAAATACTCTTCTATCTGAGAACGTTTTTTTCCTTTTGCAGGTTCATTAATAGGGAATTTTATGCGTCCGTTGCCATTACTCATAACCTTACTCATTAAAGCCGAATATTCTGTATGGATTTGTTTGTCATCAAAAGACAGGAAATTTTCAAAACCCATGACCTCTTCATACCATTTTACCCAGGTATTCATTTCGCCCCAACCTACATTACCAACCATATGGTCAATAAACTTAAACCCCACGGGTGTTGGGTTGTATTCTGATTTCCAAGGTTTAAATCCTGGTAAAAATGTGCCTTTATAATTTTTACGTTCTACAAACATATGCACGGTTTCACCATAAGTATATATGCCTGCACGAACTACTTCACCATGTTCATCTGTTTCAACATGGGGTTCCATATAAGATTTTGCGCCTCTTTTTATGGTTTCTTCATAAGCCTTTCTGGCATCTTCCACCCAAAGAGCCACTACTTTTACGCCATCTCCATGTTTTGCCAAGTGGTTGTTTATTGGTGATTTACTATTTAAAGGCGTTGTTAATACCAATCTGATTTTATCTTGTTTTAATACATAACTCACAGAGTCTTTTGATCCTGTTTCTAAACCTTTATAAGCACAAGATTGAAAGCCAAATGCCGTTTTGTAAAAATGCGCCGATTGTTTGGCATTGCCTACGTAAAACTCTACATAGTCTGTTCCTAAAAGGGGTAAAAAGTCTTTTGCTCCTTTGAATATTTTTTCTAAACCGTAGTTTACTGATTTTATGTCCTTACTCATGATAAGCCCCTCTTAATCTTCCCAAAGGGGAGAAACTCAACTCGGGTAATTGAGTGTTTTATTTTGATTTAGCTATTAGCTAGCAAATATGTTAGCCCTGATTGAGGCATTTGTTGGAGCTCCTCGCAGAGAGCCCTTCGACTCCGCTCAGGATAAACTTTTGCCGAAAGCAGGAAATAGCTTCTAAAAATTATTTTAATGAACGTTTATAAAAGTCCCCTTTGGGGATTTAGGGGCTTAACCAAGATTTATAATAATCTTCATCAGCTATTTTCATGGCTTCTTCAGTAACCATTAAAGGTTTAAACGTATCAACCATAACAGCCAACTCATCTGTTTTTGTTTTACCTATGCTCCGTTCTGCGGCTCCTGGATGCGGACCATGTGGTATGCCAGCTGGATGCAATGAAATATGCCCTTCTTTTATATCATTTCTACTCATAAAGTCGCCATCAACATAATATAAAACCTCATCACTATCAATGTTGCTGTGGTTGTATGGCGCTGGGATGGATTGTGGGTGATAATCATATAACCGTGGCACAAAACTACACACCACAAAAGCATCAGTTTCAAAGGTTTGATGTACTGGAGGTGGTTGATGGATTCGACCAGTTATAGGTTCAAAATCGTGAATTGAAAAGGCATATGGATAATTGTAGCCGTCATACCCAACCACATCAAAAGGATGCGATGCATAAACCATTTCTATAATATCACCTTGCTTTTTTACTTTTATTAAAAAATCACCGGTTTCATTATAAGTTTCCAACTCTTTTGGTCTGCGGATATCGCGTTCACAATATGGTGCATGTTCTAATAATTGCCCAAACCAATTTCTATACCGTTTTGGCGTGTAAATGGGTCGGTGGGATTCTACAATAAACAGTCTGTTATCTTGTGTATCAAAATCTATTTTATAAATAATCCCTCTTGGAATTAAAAGATAATCGCCATATTTGAAATCGAGGTTCCCTAAGTGTGTTCTTAATTTCCCGGTTCCTTTATGGATGAAAATAAGTTCGTCAGCATCCGTATTTTTATAAAAATAATCTTTAGTGGATTGTTTTGGTGCAGCCAATATGATGGAGCAATCACTATTTGTAAGTAGGGTTTTTCGGCCTTTTAAATAATCGTTTTCCGGCTTTACTTGAAACCCAATAAATCGATATGACTTTAAATTGTTGGCTTTTGCGATTTTTGGCGCCACACTGTATTGCTTTTTAATTTCTTTAACCTGTGTTGGTCGCTGTTCGTGATAACTATTTGTTGACATCCCATCAAACCCAATAGTGCCAAATAATTGTTCATAATACAAGCTGCCATCCGATTTCCTGAATTGTGTATGGCGCTTATGCGGAATGTTTCCTAATTTATGATAAAAAGGCATACTTTAGATATTAAAAGTTAGATAGTAAAAATAAAAAGTTGAAATCTTAAATTTCAATCAACTATAAAGATACAATAAAGTAGGCTCATTCAGGATTTCTCTTAATGAGATAGTGTAGAAATTGTAATAAATTTTGCCAAAATATTTTCATACCGTAACAAATTACGTAAAAATTTACTAATTAACGTGAATAATGTTTAAGTGTTATGATGACACTTTGAGTTAAATTCTGGAAGAATTTGGTGTCGAGAAATCTTTTATGGTAAGTAATTTACTTGTTTTCGATACACCAAATCACAGATTTGGCACTCTAACTGACATAAATTCCTTATCCATTATTCACGTTAATTAAGAATATTACCAATGCTTTTTATCCAATCATCCAAATTGGTTTCATTGGTATTAAAAGCTATGCTGTTATTGCCATAAGGCTGATATTTGTCAATACTGGTAACTTTAAAAAACCCAACCACAGGTATTTGTGCAGCACTTGCCAAATGCATAACCCCATTATCTGCTGCAATGAAAATAGATGTATTGGCTATTAAGGCACACATTTCACGTACATCTTTAGAATATAAATTTGGAGCCTTGAAATTTATTTTTGAAATATTTTCAATGGGAAGTAACTCTATAATATTATATTCTGGATATTCTTTTTTTAAACGATGATAAAAAGCAGTCCACCACATTTCATCATAACATTTATCTCCAGTGGCATTGGTATAAATGCAAATGGTTGGTTTGTTATTTTTTACCAGGTCGTTTAATATCCTTTTCCCTTTAGCAATTTCAGTATCTGTAAGTTTAATGTTAATAGTGAAAACCGGATTGTTGTTTTTTGGAAATCCTATTTTAGACAAATAATCTCTTAAGTTATAAACAGGGTATTTTGCAATGTGCTCATAATCATCAAACGTAAGTTGTATACTATCATTAGCTTCACCAAAAACTTTAAATTTTGATTTTGCTAATTGGGTTGATAACCTTCCTGACGAAGAGTTTTTATCGCCATTAATAACTAAATCATACTGGTGTTTTTTTAAAGAAGCCCATTTTAAAGCGTATGATATTAAATGACTAAAGGGTTTTTTGGGAAGTTGAATAATCTGATCAACATTCTTATAATTTTCAAAAACAGGGTGAGCTACGCCGCCTTTTACAAACAAATCAATTTTACAATCTGGGAATATTTCTATAACTTCCTGAACAAGAGGTGTTAGTAATAACTGATTGCCTAATCTGTGGTTTGGTCTGGAAATTAATACTCTTTTGATTTCTGGTTTAATGCCAGAATTAAAATTCGCTATTGAATGGGAGTTGCCAATGTTTTTAGTTAAACGATGCATTAATCGCATCCTGAATTTATTTATTCCTTTATAAACTTTCATGATTCATCTTATACTTTCAAAAATTTCACATTGGCAAAAGTACTTTTTTATGGGTTTTTAGCCTAATAGTTCTCAATGATTTATAGTATCATATTAAAACCAAAATCCTACATTAACAAACCAAAATCCTTGATGTGTGTCTGGCGACCATGAATATTTTGCTTCAACGGGGCCTAGTAAAGTTTCCAATGAATATCCTAAGGCATAACCGGTATAGTTTGGTGCTGTAAACCATTGGCCCGTTTTAAAAATATTATCCTCTATATTGGCAATATTGGCTGATAAATTTAAATGGTTCTTTTTAAACAATTCATAATCCAAGGCTAATTTTGAACTCACAAAACTATTTCCTGAAAGCGATATAAAATCATATCCTTGAAACGGAATAAAATTATTAATTAATTGAGCTCCGTAGCCACCTAGCACAAAATCAAGATAACGAACTGAATCATCTCCAATTTTGAAACCTCCTTGCGCCGTGAGATTTGTTGTGAACTTATTTGAAAAACTATGTGAAAACCCAATAGTTGCCTTGGCTATTGAAAACCCTGAAAAATTTTTATTATAGTCTGATGAATATAAATACAAATGGAAATCGCCATTAAACAAAAACCCTTCTTTTGGAAAATATAAATCATCATAGGTATCAAATTTAAGCGTTCCAAACAAACTTAAATAATTACTGTTTTCAAAAGTGGTTTTAGGAGTATTGGCGTTTGTAAGAATCGTTTCAGATGTAATGGTTAATAGTTTTTGTTCTGCACCAAGCGTTAATGAAAAGTCTTTTCTAAAAAGTGTTTGTAAATATATTTGATTGGTAAAATCTTGCAGGTAAACATCCAGTTTATTAACGTTAATGGTCGCTATTTGACTGGGCGTTAATATGGCATCTGCTAAAATAGCTTTTCTAAATTGATTATACCTTGACTTGAAACCTATGCTCCAATAAAACCCATTATCAATATAATATTCAAAATTATATCTAACATTATCACCAAGGATAAGGTCAAAATATGCCACATCATTTTTTGTGAACAACCGTTTTTTAGTCAGGTTAATTAAAGCTGCGCTTTTGTATAAATCGTCATAATGAATGCCTGCCTTAAAAAAAGTAGTTATAGAGCTTTCTGTTAAATCAGCAATCATATCATAGCCTTCATCATAATTTGATGGTTTCAATTCATATAAAAAACTATCAAAATTATTGGTTGCTATTAAATTATTAATTCCATTTATAAACTTCGCATAACTCGTTTTTTTGTTTGACTTTAATTTTAACTTTCCTAATACATATGCTCTAGTATAATTGTTGTTGCCATTTATGGTAATAGAATTTATTTTGATACTGTCAACAGGTTTTATCAGCGGTCTCATTGGGCTTTTAACAGACTGATGCCTGGAAATATCTATTAATTCATCTATTTTATCCATAGCAGCAACACCACCTAATTGGATGAGTTTTTTACCTTCATTAAAGGAAACTACATTATAGCCTTCCACATCTGGTTTTATATAAACATCTGTTTTTTTAGACTTTTTATACATCTCTTTGATGGTTCTATAATTATTAATTTGAAGTAGAATGTCTGGTGCTGAGATAAGCTCCATTCCAGTAGCTAAATCAGCTTGTACATCAACCCCAATAATCACATCAACCCCTTTTGCTTTAAGCTCATCAACTGGATAATTGTTTACCACACCTCCATCTATTAAAATTTGATCATCAATAATTACTGGTTGAAATAATGTTGGCAATGCGCCGCTTGCTATGACTGCCTGTGCTAAATTTCCTTTATCTAAAATTACTTGTTGACCGCTCTCTACATTTGTTGCTATGCAAAAAAATGGAATTGGTAAATCTTTGAAATTTTCAATATTATTGACATGTAAGGTTAATTTAGATATTAAATTGTAAGTATTTTGCCCTCTAGATAAAGCCGTAGGTAATTGAATTTTAAAATGATCAAAAGGCAAAACCACAGTGTATTTTTCTGAATTCTCCCGTTCATAAAATGTCTTTGAAGTTCTAGGTACATTATCGTTTATAAGATCGTCAAAATTGATTGTATGAAATATAGAATCTATTTGAATTCCTGTATAGCCTGAAGCATATAATGACCCAATAATAGCCCCCATACTTGTCCCTGCAACATAATCAACCCGAATACCCAATCTATCAATAACTTTAAGCACACCTATATGTGCCAACCCTTTGGCGCCGCCACCACTTAATACCAAACCAACTTTAATGTTGTCCTTATTTGTGTTTAAGTCTTGAGAATAACAAAAAACACCAATAAATAATGATAATAATAAAATAAGGCTGTTTTTCATTGATTATGATAAAAATTATATACTTTTTTAGCTCTTGAAATGCCAACAACAACCTCCAGTTCATCCAATTTTGCGTTGGCTATTCGTTTAGCAGATTTAAAATGTTTCAATAAATCCACAACCGTTTTATCTCCAATTCCAGAAATGGTTTCCAATTCTGTGTTTAAAGCGCTTTTACTGCGCCTGTTACGGTGATGCTCTATGCCAAAACGATGTGCTTCATTTCTTAATTGCTGAATGATTTTAAGCGTTTCACTTTTTTTATCTAAATATAATGGAATTGGATCATTTGGGTAGAATAATTCTTCCAAACGTTTTGCAATTCCGATAATGGCAATTTTTCCTCTTAAATTTAATGTGTCCAAAATTTTTAAAGCCGATGATAATTGTCCTTTCCCACCGTCAATAATAACTAACTGGGGTAGTGGCTGATTTTCATCCAATAGCCGCTTGTATCTTCTATAAACTACTTCTTCCATTGAGGCAAAATCATTAGGGCCTTCAACCGTTTTGATATTAAAGTGCCTGTAATCTTTTTTGCTTGGTTTTCCGTTTTTAAAAACCACGCAAGCCGCAACCGGATTGGTGCCTTGAATATTTGAATTATCAAAACATTCAATATGTCTTGGTTCAGCAGGCAAACGTAAATCTGTTTTCATTTGCGCCATAATTCTATTTACATGCCTATCCGGATCGGTGATTTTAATCTGTTTAAACCGTTCCATTCTATAATATTTCGCATTGCGAAGTGATAAATCCAAAATGTGTTTTTTATCACCTAACTTAGGAATAGTTACTTTCAAATTGTCACCAACTTGAACTTGAAATGGCACATAAATTTCTTTGGAATTAGAGTGGAACCGTTGTCTGATTTCAATAATTGCCAGTTCTAATAATTCCTGGTCTGTTTCTTCCAGTTTCTTTTTTATTTCTAAAGTATGCGAACGGATAATGGAACCATAAGATAACTGTAAAAAATTGACATACGCGTAACTTTCATCACTCATAATTGAAAACACATCCACATTACTGATCTTTGGGTTTACTATCGTAGATTTTGATTGGTAATTTTCAAGAACTTCAATTTTTTCTTTTATTTTTTGAGCCTCTTCAAAATGCATGTGTTCAGAACATTGTTTCATTTGAATTTTGAATTGTGAAAGCGAATCCTTAAAATTTCCTTTTAAAATTTCTTTTATTGCCTTTATACTTTCATTATAAGCATCCTCGGTTTCAAAACCTTCACAAGCCCCTTTACAATTGCCCAAATGATACTCTAAACAAACAGAATATTTCCCATTTACAATTTTATCTTCTGCCAGATCATAGTTGCAATTCCTTAAATGATAAAGGCCTTTTATTAAATCCAATAAGGTTGACACTGTTTTCATACTGGTATAAGGTCCAAAATACTCACTGCCATCTTTAATCACACGTCGTGTTGAAAACACTCTTGGGAAACGTTCTTTTTTTATACAAATCCAAGGATATGATTTGTCGTCTTTCAACATGACATTATAACGAGGTTGATATTTTTTAATTAAATTATTTTCTAACAGCAACGCGTCGGTTTCAGTATCTACTACAATGTGCTTGATACTTGCAATTTTTTTTACTAAAACCCGGGTTTTACCATTTTCATGGGTTTTTGTAAAGTATGAACTTACCCGTTTCTTTAAATCTTTAGCTTTTCCAACATATATAATGATTCCTTCATCATTAAAATACTGATAAACCCCAGGTTGATGCGGCAAAGTTTGTAGTTGAATTTCTAATGCTGATTTACTCATGAATTCAAAGATAAACATATCCGAAAACATTTCAATACTACGGTGCTTGTCATTTTAATTTTACCATGATTTTTTTCATATCTTGCGTGCCTATTTTAAAACTAAAAATGCCTAAAAAAATTATTGGCAGAATTGATAAGGCAGATTTTCCGTTGCTTGATTTATATGGTATTGATATAAAAATTGACACCGGGGCATACACGTCTTCCATTCATTGCCATCAAGTAATTGTTGAGAATGATTTGCTAAAATGCAAGTTTTATGATAAAGGCCATCCGCTTTATAATGGCAAGGAGATTATATTTTCAAATTATAATATCGCTAAAGTAAAAAGCAGCAATGGCATTGTACAACAGCGTTTTAAAGTAAAAACAACCATGTTGCTTTTTAATAAAAAATATAGAATAAATTTGACTTTAAGCACCAGGGATGACATGAAATATCCCATTTTAATAGGGAGACGCTTTTTAAATAAAAAGTTTATTGTAGACGTCAGTCTGAAAAACCTATCTTTTGAAAATAACAAAAAACAAACAAATTAATGAATATAGTAATTCTATCAAGAAATCCTCGTTTGTATTCTACCAAAAGATTGGTTGAAGCGGCTATTCAACGTAAACATACAGTAGAGGTCATAGATCCTTTAATGTGCGAGATTATTATTGAAAAAAAGAATCCTGCGGTAATTTATAAAGGAAAGCACTTAGCACATATTGACGCTATCATTCCAAGGATTGGAGCATCCGTAACTTTTTATGGAACGGCAGTAGTGAGGCAATTTGAAATGATGAAAGTGTTTTCTACGGTTGAATCTCAAGCTTTAGTCAGATCTCGTGATAAATTAAGAAGCCTTCAGGTATTATCGCGTGCGGGATTGGGCATGCCAAAAACAGCGTTTTCTAATTATGCCAAAGATGTGACTGAAATTATAAATTATGTTGGTGGCGCCCCATTAGTGATAAAATTACTGGAAGGCACACAAGGATTGGGGGTCGTTTTAGCTGAAACTAATAATGCGGCTGAATCCGTTTTAGAAGCGTTTAACGGATTACAAGCGCGTGTGATTGTACAAGAATTTATTAAAGAATCCAAAGGCGCAGATATCCGGGTTTTTGTGGTTGATGGCACGGTAGTTGGCGCCATGAAACGACAAGGAAAGGAAGGTGAATTCAGGTCCAATTTGCATAGAGGCGGAAGTGCTGATATCATTCAATTAACGGATGAAGAAGAAAATGCAGCATTAAGAGCGGCAAAAGCCCTTGGTTTAGGTATTTGCGGTGTGGACTTATTGCAATCGGCTCGTGGCCCTTTAATTTTAGAAGTGAATTCTTCTCCTGGTCTAGAAGGTATAGAAGCAGCCACCAAAAAGGATATTGCAAAATCTATTATTAGGTATATTGAACGTAACGTTTAAACTGTTTTATGACTAAGGATTGCAAACGTATTATTTCTATTTTAGGTCATGACATTCCTTTGGGAGCGTCAAAAGAAATCAATTTTAATATTGCTAAATTACATACATCAACGGCCATTGAAGTTCCTGTAATCATAGAACGCTCCAAAAAACCGGGACCAACTATTTTATTTACTGCAGGTATTCATGGGGATGAAATTAACGGTGTTGATATTGTACGGCAACTTATTGCAACCAAAATAAACAAGCCCAAACGCGGGACCATTATTTGTATGCCCATACTGAATGTCTTTGGGTTTTTAAATAGTTCAAGGAATTTCCCTGACGGACGAGATTTAAATCGGGTATTCCCCGGTTCAGCAAGTGGTTCTTTAGCCAGCAGGGTTGCCCATAGGTTAATTCATGAAATAATTCCCGAAGTTGATTTAATCATAGATTTTCATACCGGTGGAGCCAGCCGATTTAATGCGGCCCAAATCAGGATTATTAAAGAGGATCAAAAACTTGAAGATTTAGCTACTGTTTTTGGTGCTCCGTTTACGTTATATTCCAACAACTTAGCTAAATCTTTCAGAAATGCATGTCATCAAATAGGCAAACCTATATTATTATTTGAAGGTGGAAAATCATCATTTGTTGACGATACAATTTCAAAAATTGGAATTGAAGGAGCAAAACGCATTTTAAATCATTATGAGATGCTGAATGTGAAGAAAAAATCAAGTCCTCCAAAAGAACCAACCAAATTTGTTGATGATAGCAAATGGCTTCGGGCCAGACGCTCTGGTATGTTTAAAGCGAAAATTGACATGTATACTAAAGTCAATATTGACGATGTGTTAGGGCAAATTACTGATCCATATGGTAAACTTCACCACACGGTGAAATCAACTATTGATGGTTATATTATTAATATCAATGAAGCGTCCTTAGTGTATCAGGGTGATGCATTATTTCATATTACTACTAAACTCAAAAATTAGTGCTTGTTTTATGACTAAATCTGAATTACGGGTAAAATACAAAGCGCTTCGTAAAACCTTATCAATAAATCAGGTTGAAGATTTTAGTATGGCCATAGCCAATCAACTTCTTAAATTACCTGTGTGGGACTATTCTTTTTATCATATATTTCTATCCATAGAAGAACAAAAAGAAGTTAACACTGATTATATTTTGAATATTTTATCAGGAAAAGATAAACATATCGTGATTTCTAAAAGTGATTTTAGAACGGGCAAGATGAAACATTATTTATTAACTGATAATACCGTTATTAAGAAAAATAATTACCATATCCCTGAACCTGTTGATGGTATAGAAATTTCTTCGGAAAAAATAAACGTTGTTTTTATTCCGCTTTTAGCGTTTGATAAAAAGGGCAATCGGGTAGGTTATGGCAAAGGTTTTTATGATACATTTTTAGCGGATTGCACCCCTGAAACCTTGAAAATTGGACTCTCTTTTTTTGATGCTGAAGCCGAGATTTCCGATGTTTTTGAAAGCGATGTCACACTGGATTATTGTGTAACCCAAAATGAGATTTACCGTTTTTAAGATAGTATTTACTTCTTAGGAAACGCCTTTTTATTAAATACTAATAACATAATAAACCCTGTACTTATTGCCATATCCGCAACATTAAAAACGGGTTCAAAAAAAGTAAAGAATTTTCCTCCATATAAAGGTAACCATTCTGGCAAATACCCTTTCCAAAGCGGAAAATAAAGCATGTCAACTACGCGCCCATGTAGAATGCCATCATAACCCCCTTCAAGCGGTAAAAATGTAGCCACTTGTCCGTAACTATCATTAAACAAAATAGCATAAAAAACAGAGTCTATGATGTTTCCAAGTGCTCCTGCAAAAATTAAGGCTATGGCAATTATTAATACTTTGGGGCTTCTATTTCTGGTTGCTTCAACTAGCCAATAACCTATACCAACTATAGCTATTATTCTAAATACCGTTAAGGCTATTTTAGCTGTTCTTTCAGAAATAAATGATGTAAAATCACTAAGTTTTGTACCCCAAGCCATTCCGTCATTTTCCACAAAATAAATTCTAAACCAATGAAATACAATGTATTCGTCGCCTAATGCAAAATGGGTTTTTATATACAATTTACTTATTTGGTCAATAAGTAAAATAACAATAATGACAATGATTGATTTTTTTAAGGACATCGCGTTAGCCAAAATAAAAACGTCTCAATCCCGATAGTTATCGGGAGAGACGTTTCAAATATATAATTATTAATTATTATTGCATGTTTTTTGCCTCAATACTTAAAGTGGCATGAGGTACTAATTTTAAACGTTCTTTATTAATTAGTTTCCCGGTAACCCTGCAAACACCATACGTTTTATTTTCAATACGGATTAACGCATTTTTTAAATCGCGAATAAACTTTTCTTGTCTAATTGCTAATTGCGAGTTTGATTCTTTACTCATTACTTCACTTCCTTCATCAAACGCTTTAAAAGTTGGTGACGTGTCTTCAGTGCCATTATCATGGTTATTCATGTAGGCACTTTTAATAAGCTCTAAATCATTTTGAGCTTTTTGTATTTTTTCTTTGATCAAGTCTTTAAATTCTGCTAAATCTTTATCCGAGTATCTTAAATTCGCGTCTAAATTCATAATTTTAATGTTTGTTAATAAACAATTTGGTATTTACATCATCAAAAGCGATTTCAATGCCGTTATCTATTTGTTCTATTATCTCTAATTTCTCTGTTAATGTTTCTGCTTTAATATACGCTATATTAGCTTCAACTGCATTCACAATTTTATCATCCTTTTGAAGCTGTACATCAATTCTATCAGTCACTTCAAATCCCGAATCTTTTCGTAAATTTTGTATTCTGTTTACCAGCTCCCTGGCAATGCCTTCTTTACGCAATTCATCAGATATGGTAACGTCTAACGCAACTGTAATGGAGCCTTCATTTGCTACCAACCATCCTTCTATATCTTGAGATGTAATTTCAACATCCTCAAGGGATAAAGTTATATTTTTTTCATTGATTACAAAGTCTAAAACACCACTTTGTTCAATTTTGTTAATATCTTCTGAATCAAAGTTCATAACGGCGTTGGCAATGGCTTTCATATCCTTGCCGAAACGCGGGCCTAAGGTTTTGAAATTGGGTTTGATTTGCTTTACCAATATATCCGAAGCTTCTTCTAAAAGCTCAATTTCTTTCACATTCACTTCGTGCTTTATCAAATCTGATACCGCCAAAATCTCTTCCTTTTGTTGTTTGCTATCAACTGGAATCATTATTTTTTGAAGAGGTTGACGTACTTTAATCTTTTCCTTAGCTCTTAACGACAATACTAAGGATGATATTGTTTGGGCACTTTCCATTTTGCGTTCCAAACTCTTATTAACAAAAGCAGAATCGAAAACAGGGAAATTTGCTAAATGCACACTTTCAAATGTTTCTTTTTTGGTGACAGCATTTAAATCTAAATACAATCTATCCATGAAGAAAGGTGCAATTGGCGCTCCTAATTTAGCTATGGTAAGCAAACATGTGTAAAGCGTTTGATATGCAGAAATTTTATCTTGTTGGTAATCGCCTTTCCAGAAACGTCTTCTGCTCAAGCGAACAAACCAATTACTTACATAATCTTGTGTAAAATCTGAAATGGCACGCGCTGCCTTTGTGGGTTCATAATCAGCATAATACTCATCTACCTTATTAATTAACGTGTGTAATTCAGACAAAATCCAACGGTCAATTTCTGGTCGTTCTTCTAAGGGAATATCCGCTTCAGTATATTTAAATTTATCAAGATTTGAATAGAGTACAAAAAAGGAATACGTGTTATAAAGGGTTCCGAAGAACTTTCGTTTTACTTCTTCAATGCCTTCTAAATCAAACTTTAAATTATCCCAAGGATTTGCGTTAGAAATCATGTACCAACGGGTGGCATCGGCTCCGTATGTTGATATGGTTTCAAAAGGGTCCACCGCATTTCCTAAACGCTTGGACATTTTTTGTCCGTTTTTATCTAAAACCAATCCGTTGGATACCACGTTTTTATAGGCTACAGAATCGAAAACCATAGTGGCAATAGCGTGAAGCGTATAAAACCAACCTCTGGTTTGATCAACGCCTTCAGCAATAAAATCAGCGGGGAAAGCCCCTTTTAATTTCCCCAAAGGGGAAAAACCCATACGCAACTCGTACGCTATCTTTTCTAAAACACTATCAATGTTTCCCATAACCTCCTCATTAGTAAATCTAATAACCCTAAAACCTAAATTTTCTAAGTTTTCAGTTCTAAATGTATCAGCTTCTTGTATTTCTGGATGGTTATGATAACCACCATCAACTTCAATAACCAGGTTTTTAGCTAAACATACAAAATCAACGATATACTCGTCTATAATATGTTCTCTTCTAAACTTATAACCATCTAATTGTTTGGTCTTTAAAGATTCCCAAAGTACTTTTTCCGCTTCAGTAGGATTCTTAATTCTTTCTTTCTTAAGTTCATTAATTAAATGATAAGAAGATTTTCTCGCAGTTTCATATCCGTAGGAACGTTTGGGTTCTCCCCCTTTGGGGGAGTTAGAGGGGGCTTCTTCAAAAGGATAATGCCATTGTGCATACGGCATGGACCCTGAATCAAACCACACGTCTATTAAATCGCTTTCGCGTTTCATTGGTTTTCCTGAAACTGAAACCAATACAATTTCATCAACAATGTTTTTATGCAAATCTATTTTTGCATAGTTTTCTTCGGAATTGTTTCCAACTTCAAAACTTTCAAAAATATCTTTTGCTAAAACACCAGCTGAAACTGCTTTTTTCATTTCAGATTTTAGTTCTTCAACAGAACCAATACATATTTCTTCTTTACCGTCTTCAGTTCTCCAAATGGGTAATGGAATGCCCCAATAACGGGACCGTGATAAGTTCCAATCGTTGGCATTTGCTAACCAGTTTCCAAAACGACCTGTCCCTGTTGCTTTTGGCTTCCAGTTGATCGTTTCGTTCAATTCGAACATTCTGTCCTTCACATCAGTCACTTTAATAAACCAGGAATCTAACGGATAGTAAAGTATTGGTTTATCGGTTCTCCAACAGTTTGGATAGCTATGTTTATATTTTTCGACCTTAAAGGCTTTGTTTTCTTCTTTTAATTTGATGGCAATTTCAACATCAACTGAACGTTCCGGAGCTTCCCCATCATTGTAATATTCATTCTTTACATATTTACCAGCATATTCACCCATTTCTGGTCTGAACTTACCTTGTAAATTTACCAAAGGCACCAAATTCCCATTCTCGTCTTTCACTAACATTGGCGGCACTTCTGGTGTTGCAAGTTTTGCAACCATGGCATCATCTGCTCCAAAAGTTGGCGCCGTATGAACGATTCCAGTTCCATCTTCGGTGGTAACAAAATCCCCTGAAATAACTCTAAAGGCGTTTTCAGGGTTATCGTTTGGCAAAGCATAAGGCATTAGTTGTTCGTATTTAATTCCAACTAAATCTTTTCCTTTACATTCGCTAATAATTCTATAGGGAATCTTTTTGTCTTCAGGTTTATATGTTAACAATTCAGCTTTATCATTTACCTGATTAAATTTTCCTGCAAATTGATAATCAACTAATTTTTTAGCAAGAATAACTTTAATAGGTTCAAACGTATATTGATTGAATGTTTCTATCAGAACGTACTCAATTTTTAAACCAACGGTTAAAGCCGTATTACTTGGAAGCGTCCAAGGCGTGGTTGTCCATGCTAGAAAGTAAGCCTCCCCCGACCCCTCCAAAGGAGGGGAGAGTTTAAAAGCCTCCCACACAGAATGGTCTCCCTCTCCTTTGGAGAGGGTTGGGGTGAGGAACTGAGCAACCACAGTTGTATCAGTTACATCTTGATACGTACCTGGTTGGTTTAACTCATGCGAACTTAAACCTGTTCCTGCTTTTGGTGAATATGGCTGAATGGAATAGCCTTTATACAACAATTTCTTATCATAAATTTGCTTTAGTAACCACCAAACACTTTCCATATATTTTGGTTCGTATGTGATATATGGGTCGTCCATATCTACCCAATAACCCATTTTTTGTGTCAGGTCATTCCAAACATCTGTATAACGCATCACAGCTTTTCTACAGGCCGCATTATAGTCTTCAACAGAAATTGTTTTACCAATATCTTCTTTAGTAATACCCAACTCTTTTTCAACACCCAATTCAATAGGCAGCCCATGTGTATCCCAGCCCGCTTTTCGCTTAACTTGATAGCCTTTCATGGTTTTGTACCGCGGAAAAATATCTTTAATGGCACGTGCTAAAACGTGATGCACACCCGGAAGTCCGTTTGCAGAGGGTGGTCCTTCAAAAAATACATATGGTTCATGGCCTTCTCTTGTCGTGACACTTTTTTCAAACACCTTGTTTTCTTGCCAATAATTGAGAATTTCTTCTGCAACTTTTGGTAAGTCAAGTCCTTTATATTCAGGAAATTTCATCTGATAATTTTAATTTTATTATGATGGACAGATGTAAACTTTAGTCATGGACAGGATGCAAAACACAAACATCACTAAACCAAAGTTTTAACACTCATGTTATCAAAATTCTAATCGAGGTGCGAAATTAAAGAATTTTGGGGAAATAGAAGATGATGTACTTAATAAATTAATCTTTCATTTATTACGAAGGAGGAACGATCAAAGTAATCTTAGAATTGAAACTCTATTTAAAAGATTGATTTACTATGCTCGCAATCACATCACACCACAAATCCAACTAAATTTTCAATTTTTTTTATAACCTATTTTAGGTCTTGTTTGTTCTTTTGGGATTGAAAGCAATTGTTGCAAAGCTTCATAAATTTCAGAAAACTGATTATTATATTGAGATTCCATTTGCTGCATTTTTTGCATTATTTCTTCATAATTATTAGCAATTTTCCTAAGTTGAACAAAGGTTTCTATAATTTGAACACTCATTTTTATAGCTATTTCACTATTTAAAACACTTGATACCATTAAAATTCCATGTTCTGTAAAGGCAAAAGGTTCACTTCTTCGTCCTCCCCAACTTGAGGTCGCATTTTGCGACTTCAAGTTTGTCCATTCTTCTTTAGTGAGTTGAAACATAAAACTTTCAGGGAAACGATTTATATTTCTTTTAACTTGTTCGTTGAGGCGTTTTGTATCTACTTGATACATTTCAGCTAAATCTTTATCTAACATCACTTTTTGACCTCTAAAAACAAAAATCTTTTTGATAATACTTTCCGAAGGAATTATATTTTTACTCATGTTTTAATATCTATTTTTTTGAATCAAACCAGATACCCAACCAGATCTTCAATTTTAGAAATCAATTGAATTTTAATCGCCGTATTTTTTAGTGAAATTTTATTGTATTTCGAAACAAAAATGGTTGAAAACCCTAATTTTTCAGCTTCTAATATGCGTTGCTCCACACGTTGTACCGGGCGAATTTCACCAGACAAACCAACCTCAGCCGCAAAACAAAAATCCTTTTGCAGGGCAACATCTTCATTTGATGATAGTATGGCGGCGGCAACAGCTAAATCTATGGCAGGATCATCGACATTGATGCCCCCGGTAATATTTAAAAACACATCCTTGGCACCTAATCTGAAACCTGCGCGTTTTTCTAAAACAGCCAACAACATGTTAAGCCGTTTAGCATTAAAACCTGTAGCGCTTCGCTGTGGTGTTCCATAAACCGCAGTGCTCACCAAGGCTTGAACTTCTATCATTAATGGGCGCATGCCTTCTAAAGTGGCGGCAACGGCATTTCCAGATAACTCTTCATCTTTCTTTGAGATTAATAATTCAGACGGATTGGTAACTTCACGTAAACCAGAACCTTGCATTTCATAGATACCTAACTCATTGGTGGAGCCAAAACGGTTTTTATTCGCTCTCAAAATTCTAAAAACATGATTGCGGTCGCCTTCAAATTGCAAAACCGTATCCACCATATGTTCTAAAATTTTTGGTCCGGCAATGGTACCATCTTTAGTGATGTGGCCAATTAAAACAACCGGAGTTGCTGTTTCTTTTGCAAATTTAATGAGTTCCGCAGTACATTCTTTAATTTGTGAAATACTGCCAGAAGAGGATTCTAAATAATCACTATGAAGGGTTTGAATGGAATCAATCACCACAATATCTGGTGTTAATGCTTCAATTTGCTTAAATATATTTTGTGTTTTTGTTTCGGTTAAAATATAACAATTGGTATTGCCAGGATAAATGCGTTCAGCCCGCATTTTTATTTGTTTCTGACTTTCTTCCCCAGAAACATATAAGGTTTTATAGGGCAGTTTTAACGAAATCTGGAGTAATAAAGTGCTTTTTCCAATCCCTGGTTCACCACCTAAAAGAATTAAAGAGCCGGGAACTATGCCACCACCCAAAACACGGTTGAATTCACCATCAAACGTATCTAATCGTGCTTCTTGTGAGGTATCAATATCCTGAATAAGTAAGGGTTTTGATACGCGTTTTACAGATGAATTTGATGATTTCCAGTCTATTTTTTCTTCTTTTTGAATAACTTCTTCAACAATAGAATTCCATTCTTTACAGGCCGTACATTGTCCCTGCCATTTCGCATATTGGTTGCCACAATGCTGACAAAAAAATGTTGTTTTTACTTTTGCCATAAGCCACTCCTAACCTCTCCAAAGGAGAGGGATTAATTAGTTTAAAGTTTAATAATCTTCAAAATCTGTTGTTTCGAGAATGATGTTGGATTTATCCCTTCGTTAAAAACCAAAATCTGCCTTAATAGCATCTGCTTTTTGCAACATTAAATCTTTAGTGATGCCTCCAATTTCTTCAAAAGAATATCCTGATTGGTAGGTTCTCATAGCTTTTTTAGGCTCCCCTGTTTCCTCGTAAAAACGTGCCAAATAATAGTTGCCTAAAAGCGTATTTGGATACTCTTTTCTACCTATTTTTCCTAATTCTTCAAAGTATTGAAACTCTTCCTTTTTTTCAATAGCTGCCGCAATGGCTTTAAAATCATTGATAAGAATTTGTTTTTTAATTCCGAACAATTCATTTATAGTTTGATATTTTTCTTCAAGATAAACTACTGGAGACGTTTCAAGATTAAGGATTTTTTCTTTGTACTCGGTCTTACTTATGGGCCGAAATACTGAAAAAATATTTTCCAAGGCATTTGGAATGGCATGTGCCGGAACTGAATAATGGGATGGACCATCAAACAAATCAAAATCGTAAAACAAATTTTTATTATCAAGCATTGCAAAACTTGTGTTTAAATCTTCAACGTCCTTTTTTATAGAAGCATCATCATTGGTTGATGTTGCTAAATAATAAAATGTTTTATTTTCAATTTTGGCTAATCTTTCACTCACAAATGTATTCATTTGAGGTGCTAGTTCCGGGCTAACAACAATGTACCCTTGAAATAAGGGTTGTTGTTTGAGTAAATAATAATTAATAAAATTAGCTGTTTCACCATGACCAACTGCAACCTTAAAATTACCTATTCTATATTTGTTTTGAAGATATGGAATGAG
Organism: uncultured Flavobacteriales bacterium; assembly: GCA_963976005.1. GTDB lineage: Bacteria > Bacteroidota > Bacteroidia > Flavobacteriales > Flavobacteriaceae > Yeosuana. The sequence continues at coordinate 51,853 of CAXBJF010000015.1, forward strand.
TTCGACTCCAATAAATTCAAAAAATTTAGCTCCGGTTTCAATGGGCAGCGAATTTTGTTCAGAATACAGACAATCATCATATCGTTTATCATCCTGATTTACGCCTACAACAATGGCCTCCGGCATATCTTCCCAATAGGAATAATAATCAACATCTCCCGCTACAGCTTCAAATAAATAATCCCCATCAAATACTATAAATAATGGATATGTTTTTTTATCATCATCACCATAACCTCTGGGCAATTGTATTTTAAGTTCTCGTGACTCTCCTAGCTTAGAAGATTCTATGGGCTCATAAATAACCTGAGATTGAACATAATTGAACGAACACAACAAGAATAAACAGTAAATAATTGATTTCATTGGTTTGATTTGAGAAATTATATATGGCAAGGTAACAAATAAAGCGAAAGTTTAAAAGCAAAGTATTTGAAACCTTTTTACTAGAATTAAAGTTGCTTTGCTTGTCTTTTTCGATTGTAAATAGGCAAATATATTAATGACAAACCCCCTAATAGAATAATCATTAATGTTTGTGAAGACCAAATAATCCAGCCAAAGGCTAAACTGGGCTCTTTAGCAATTCCAAAAATTGAAAACGCTGCATAGATAGCTAATGGATACGATCCAATACCGCCATTGGTTGCCGCAATACTAAAACTTGCAAAAAGAAATCCAATTAAAATAGCCCCCATTGAAATACCATGCAATTCTTCAACAGCAAAGGACGTGACATAAAACATGAGTACATACATGCTCCAGATAAAAAGTGTATGAAAAATAAATGGCCACTTTTTTTTCATTTTAAAAATGCTAAAAACCCCTTCTAGTAATCCGTTCATGAACTTTTTGGTCTTTAACGCGATTTTAGACTTACTTCGTTTTAAAAACATGAATGCAATTACTGCAATTATGATTAGCACCATGATCCCCATAATAATTTTAGGAAGATTAAATTTTTGTATGAAAAAACTAAATATAAAATCAAAGTGAAGAAACAGGGTTATTGCAATAATTCCAAACATAACAATTAAATCAGCAATTCGTTCAGAAACAATGGTTCCAAATCCTTTTTCAAAAGGAACCTGTTCATAATTGGTTAAAATAGTGGCCCTGGCAACTTCACCTGCTCTTGGAATGGTATAGTTAATTAAATAGGTGGCAAAAACAGCCATGACACTATTGGGGAATTTAATTTTATAACCCATGGGTTCCAGCATAAACAACCACCTGTAGGCTCTGGACATATGACTTAATAAGCCTAAAAAAACTCCAACAATAATCCATTTATAATCTGCCTTTTTGAAATATAGAAGCAATTCATCCAATGATACTTTTGAGAGGGAATACCATACTAAAAAAACTCCCAATAATAATGGGAGTATGATTTTTAGTGCTTTTTTTATATTTTGACTCAAAGGGTTATTTTAATAAGTTGGTGGCCTCATCAGGAAATACCAATGAAGGCTTAAACGTTTTTGCTTCTTCAATATCCATAAAGGCATAGGTAATTAATATTAAGGTGTCTCCTATTGAAACTTTTCTGGCAGCTGCGCCATTAAGGGTAATTTCACCACTGTTTCGTGGCCCAGGTATCACATAAGTATCTAATCGTTCGCCATTGTCATTATTAACAATCTGAACTTTTTCGCCTTGAATAATATTAGCAGCCTCCATTAAATCTTCATCAATGGTTATACTACCAATGTAGTTAAGGTCTGCACCGGTGCATTTTACTCTATGTATTTTTGATTTTACTACTTGAACTTGCATGTGGCAAAGATATTAATTTAACGCGATATTATCAATTAGTCGAATTTCCCCAGCATAAACTGCAATAAATGCCCTGTATTTTTTGTTTTTTGATTTTCGCTTCAATTCTTTTAATGAGTCAACATCAGCAATTATGAAATATTCCAATTTTAATAAAGGGTTGTTTTCAAACTGTTTTGTCACCCATTTAGTAATTTGATTAGCACTTTTTGTGCCAAAATGTTTTTTGGCAGTTTTTAGGGTTTTATAAATAAAAGGCACCTCATCTTTTTGTGTTACTGACAGTCGCGTATTTCTTGAACTCATGGCTAAACCCGAAGATTCTCTATGTATTTTACAACCCACAACATGCACCGGAATATGGTATTTACTCACCAATTTCTTGATGATTTGTAATTGTTGAAAATCCTTCTCACCAAAATAAGCGTTATCCGGTTTTACAATTTCAAACAATTTTTTTACAATAGTTCCTACACCATCAAAATGTCCGTGCCTAAACCTGCCTTCCATTTCAAACTCCAATCCATCAAAATCAAAAATCTGAGAAACTGTGTTTCCTTTATAAATAGCTTTAACTGGTGGTGCAAATATGATAATGTCTTTAGAAATTGATTCTAAAAGCAATACATCATTATCAAGCGTTCTGGGGTATTTTTTTAAATCTTCTTCTTTATCAAACTGTGTTGGGTTTACAAAAACACTCACAATTACTATATCATTATTTGCCATTGCATTTTTTACCAATGCCAAATGCCCTTGATGTAAAGCACCCATGGTAGGTACTAAGCCAATGGTTAAATGCTGCACTTTAAATGCTTCAATAGCTGAAGTAATTTGCTCTATTTCTGAAAAAACCTTCATTCTTTAATAAAAAATTAACGGTTGCAAACTTAAGATTTTACAATCAATCTGCATAAATTTTTGTACTTTTGCGTGTTTTTTATTTTGAATTTTCAAAAGCACCCTATTTATGAAAGATAAGAGGATATTGTATGTATCATCTGAAGTAGTGCCATATTTACCTGAAACTGAAATTTCTTCAATGTCTTTTGAAGCACCTAGAATGGTGAATCAACAAGGTGGTCAAATCAGAATTTTCATGCCGAGATATGGTAATATTAATGAGAGAAGGCATCAATTGCACGAAGTTATAAGATTATCAGGGATAAATTTAGTGATTAATGATTTAGATATGCCTCTAATTATTAAAGTGGCCTCAATCCCTAAGGAGCGGATACAGGTTTACTTTATAGATAATGATGAGTATTTTAAAAGAAAAGCAACCTTAACCGATGAAAATGGGAATTTATTTCCGGATAATGACGAGCGTGCCATTTTCTTTGCAAAAGGTGTTATTGAAACTGTTAAAAAATTAAATTGGTCTCCAGACGTTATACATGTTCATGGTTGGCTTGCTTCATTATTGCCTCTTTATTTAAAAGAATACTATAAAGATGAACCTTTGTTTAGTGACAGTAAAATAATAACATCTATATATAAACAAAGTTTTGATGAAACGTTAAACAACGACATGTTTAATAAAGTAAAATTTGATAATATCAGTGAAGACGCCTTTAAAATACTAAAAACACCGTCTTATACAAACTTAATGAAATTGGCTGTTGACTATTCTGATGCGCTTATTATAGGGTCTGAAGAAATTCCAGACGATTTACAATCCTATGTAAAAAACTCAAAAAAGCCTGTTTTGGAATATAAATTTAAAGATGAATTTGGTGATGCCTACACAGAGTTTTTAAATTCAAAAGTAATAGTTTAAACCAATTGTTCTTCACAATCAACATATGAGAAAAATATTTAAAGCCCTGAAATTCACCAGTGTTATCCTAATTACAATATTGGCTATTATAGCATGTGACGCAGATTTTAATACCCTAGAAAGTGACGTGATAGGGATAAAACATTTCAATATAGATAATGCGCAATTGCCCATTGTTGCGTATAACAAAAAACTTGATTCTGTTAAAATAAACAATTTAAACTCTAGTTTATTAGGTGTATTTAATGACCCTGCCTATGGTCAAACTACAGCAAGTATTATTACCCAAATAACACCTGCAACCTTTAATCCGGTTTTTGGAGCTAATGCGGCCATTGATTCTGTTATTTTAACCATTCCTTATTTCAATAAAGTAAGTGCCAATTCTCCGGATGCTGATGGGAATACGGTTTATTCAATAAGCGATTCATTATTTGGAAACGCTGCCATTAAATTGTCGGTCTATGAAAATAAATATTTTCTAAGGGATTTTAACCCTAATACTGAATTTAACGATCCTCAAAGCTATTATTCATTTTCTAATGGGGTTATTAATTATACAGATAATTTTGCTATAACAGAAAATTCTACCATAGATTTTGATAGCCATATAGGTAGCCTTATTTATGAAAATCCTGATTTTATACCTAGCAGTGATGCCATTAAAACAACCACTGGTAAAGACACAGATACCCCTGTTACAACACGATCAGTCCCTGCTTTAAGAGCATCTTTAGATGTTGCTTTTTGGAAATCTGCTATTTTAGATAAAGAAGGCAGTGCTGAATTAAGTAATGCCAATAACTTTAAAAATTATTTTAGAGGTCTTTATTTTAAAGCCGAAGCAATTGGTGGAAATGGCAATATGATCATGCTTAATATTGCAGGTACTGGGTCTAGCATAACTATTTATTATTCCTACGACTCTTCAACTGATGCAACTGTACGCCAAAATAGCAGCTATGTTTTAAATTTTACTGGCAACAAGGTCAATACATTTATAAACAATTACAATCTGGTTTCTTTAGAAAATGGGAACTCCACTTTAGGAGATGATAAACTATATCTTAAAAGCCTGGGCTCTATGGCGGTAGTTGATTTGTTTAATGGGGATGTTGATTATAATGGCGAAACTATGAGCACATTAGAAGCTTTTAAGAAAACCTATAGAGCTGTGGACGGTAATGGTGATTACATTGTGAAAAATGGTCAATTTGTATTGAAAAAACTAATTAATGAAGCCCAACTAGTAGTGTATGAAGATGAGACTATGACATCGCCTTCAGAAGATTATCATAAATATGACAGAATCTATGCTTATGATGTTAAAAACAATATCCCTTTAATAGATTACCTTGCGGATCCCACTAGTAATACATCTAATCCGTATAATTCGCTATATATACATTTAGGACAACGGACAACGGATGATTCTGGCATTTCAAAATACAAAATACGCCTAACAGAACATCTTAATAATATATTGCTTAAAGATTCCACTAACACTAAAATAGGATTGGTTTTATCTACCAATGTTAATTATACAGCCAGTACAAACATATTAAACAGTAAAGATATTGTGACAGCAGTTCCATCGGCATCTGTTATCACACCTAGAGGCACTATTTTATACGGTAGCAGCCAAAGCGTACCGGTAAATAAAAGAATGGCATTGGAAGTCTTTTTTACTGACCCAAAATAATTAGCATTAATTATTGTCAGAATAATATTATGCGCTAAAATTCATTTCTATTATTCAATAGAAACGAATTTCATCGTATAAAACAATGACTTTATATATTATTTATCATTCATGTAAATTAAATTTACATATTTGCATTGACTTTAATATAACCCCAAATTAAATTAATAAATCATGTGTGGAATAGTTGGATATATTGGCCCAAGAGATGCTTACCCTATTATTATTGAAGGTTTAAAACGATTGGAATACCGTGGATATGATAGTGCAGGCATTGCATTATTTGATGGCACTGACCTAAACGTATGCAAAACTAAAGGGAAAGTTGTAGATTTAGAAACCAGGCTAGAAAAAGAAATATCACAAAACGGAAATATTGGTATTGGCCATACCAGATGGGCAACCCATGGGGTTCCAAATGACGTCAATTCACATCCACATTATTCAAATTCCGGAAATTTAGTAATCATCCATAATGGTATTATTGAGAATTATGAATCACTCAAAAAAGAATTAATCACCAGAGGATACACATTTCAATCAGATACAGATACTGAAGTTTTGGTTAATCTTATTGAAGACGTCAAAAAACAAGAAAACGTAAAATTAGGGCAAGCCGTTCAAATAGCATTAAATCAGGTGGTTGGGGCTTATGCTATTGCCGTTTTCGACAAAACCCAGCCTAAAGAAATTGTTATTGCACGTTTAGGGAGTCCATTGGCTATTGGTGTAGGTAAAGATGAGTTTTTTATAGCCAGCGATGCGTCTCCGTTTATAGAATATACCCAAAATGCCATTTATTTAGAAGATGAAGAAATGGCCATTATAAGATTACACAAAGACATAAAAATCAGAAAAATTAAAGATGATTCTTTAGTTGCCCCATATGTTCAAAAGCTACAAATGAATCTGGATCAGATTGAAAAAGGAGGTTTTGATCATTTTATGTTAAAAGAAATTTTTGAGCAGCCTAAGGCCATTACTGACACTTATAGAGGAAGGCTCAACCGGGAAGAAGCCATTATAAAAATGTCAAGTGTTGAAGATAACATGAAAAGGTTTCTTAATGCGGATAGAATCATTATTGTGGCTTGTGGTACGTCTTGGCATGCTGGTTTAGTGGCAGAATACATTTTTGAAGATTTAGCCAGAATTCCTGTGGAAGTTGAATACGCTTCAGAATTTAGATATAGAAACCCAATCATAACAGAAAAAGATGTCATCATAGCCATCTCACAATCAGGTGAAACAGCCGACACACTTGCCGCCATTAAATTAGCAAAATCTAAAGGTGCTTTTGTTTTTGGTGTTTGTAATGTTGTTGGATCTTCCATTGCAAGAGAAACAGATACAGGTGCTTATACGCATGCGGGTCCTGAAATAGGGGTTGCATCAACAAAAGCTTTTACAACTCAAATTACCGTGTTAACGTTAATAGCCTTGCGTCTTGCCCGGGCTAAAGGCACGATTTCCAGTTCAGATTTTCGTCTTCATTTACTTGAGTTGGAAATGATTCCGAAAAAAGTTGAAAAAGTGTTAGAATCTGATGATCACATCAAAATGATTGCAAATATTTATAAAGACGTGCATAATTTCTTATACTTAGGGAGAGGTTATAATTTCCCGGTAGCTTTAGAAGGTGCTTTAAAACTCAAAGAGATATCATATATTCATGCGGAAGGTTATCCCGCTGCAGAAATGAAACATGGCCCTATTGCTTTAATTGATGAAAACATGCCTATTGTTGTAATTGCCACTAAAAAAGGACATTACGAAAAAGTGGTAAGTAATATTCAGGAAATTAAATCAAGAAAAGGAAAAATCATCGGTATAGTTACTGAAGGCGATGTTGATGTAAGGGCCTTAGCAGATCACGTGATTGAAGTTCCTGAAACGTTGGAATCTTTATCGCCATTGTTAACCACCATTCCGTTGCAACTACTTTCTTACCATATTGCTGTCATGCTTGGTAAAAATGTTGATCAACCAAGAAATTTAGCAAAATCGGTTACGGTGGAATAATTAAGAACCACATAAGTAAATCAACCTGAGTTAGATTATTATATATTTGAATATCAATTATTTAATAAAAGTTTTTATGGATGATTTGTCATTCCGAACGAGGAACGAGGAAGAATCGCATTTTTATGGGATTTCTCGTCACTCATGCTTCGCTCCGTCGAAATAACAAGTAGTTGATTTTTTAACTATTTAAGTCAATTTATTAGTCCTATGTTATAAATTGAACTTAGGTTTATAAAAACCTCATGATTAAAAAAATTAATTATGATTTTTCTTATTTTTTGAACCATTTATTACATATAAATCAGTTTTTTGTACGATTTTTTGTTAAGTTATACTATGCGTGCATAATTTTTTTTATATTTATGTAATTATGCCAATTTTTATTTTTAATATTGACTGACTAATAATTAAACTAATTCAATTAAATGAAAACAATTTTCCCAATTTTATTGTTGTTTTTTAGTAGTATTTCATACTCCCAAACAACTATTACCGGGACTGTTACAGATGAAAACAGTCAACCCATTCCAGGAGCCAACATCATTGTTATTGGCACTTCTACTGGAACTGTTACCGATTTTGATGGTAGTTTTACCCTTAAAGTAAACCTAAATCCACCATTTACTTTACAAGCAAGTAGTGTAGGGTTTGAAACTGTAAAACAGCAAGTTACAACTTCAAATTCACAAACGTTTAACTTTATTCTTAAGGAAGGCACCTCGTTAGATGAAGTAGTTATTTCTGCATCCAGAACGCCCGAGCGTGTTTTTGAATCGCCAGTGACTGTTGAACGCATTGGGCTTAAAGAAATTAAAAGCACTGCTTCTGCCGATTTTTATGATGGTTTAGAAAGCCTCAAAGGTGTTGATATAAACACGAATAGTCTTACTTTCAAATCAGTAAATACAAGAGGTTTTGCTACATTTGCCAATACACGATTTATGCAACGTGTGGACGGCATGGATAATGCAGCACCTACACTTAACTTCCCGTTAGGTAACTTATTGGGAATGGTAGAAACTGATGTTCAAAGCATAGAGTTACTGCCCGGAGCTGCCTCTGCACTTTATGGAGCCAATGCTTTTAATGGAATTCTTTTCATGCAAAGTAAAAATCCTTTTGATTATCCAGGAATAAGTGCTTATTATAAGCAAGGTATCACCTCTCAAGAAGCTGCAGGTGATAACGATTATATCGATTATGGTTTTCGTGCTGCTCATAAATTTAGCAATAAATTTGCGGCAAAAGTTAACTTTAGTTATTTAAGAGGAACAGACTGGGTGGCAAATGACACAAGAGGTAAAAATAGAGATAACACTTTTATTGAACCCAATAGCACTCGAGAAAACGACATCGATTATGATGGCGTGAATGTTTATGGAGATTTAGCATCAACTAATTTAAGAGTGGTAAAAGCAAATCCTGATTTCCTAGCTCAATTGCCCAACCCTGCTCTTGCTAATCTCGTTCCAGATGTGAATGTGAGTAGAACCGGGTATGATGAAGCAGACTTAACAGATTATAATGCGAAAAGTATAAAAGCAGACTGGGGTTTGTTTTTTAGACCCTGGGAAAATGATTTTGAAATACAATATGTTGGTAAAATAGGTTCTGGTTCAACAATCTACCAAGGATCAAATCGATACTCGATCAAAAATTTCTTTCTACAGCAACATAAATTAGAAATTAAAAATGACAACTTTTTCGTGAGGGGTTACCTTACAGCAGATAATGCTGGTGACTCTTATGATATGGTTTTTACAGGCGTAAATGTAAACAGGCAATGGAAATCAGACAATCAATGGTTTGGTGAATATGCTGGCGCATTTATCCAAGGTACTTTAGCAGGATTAAATGCTGACCAAGCTCATGCAAGTGCAAGAGCCGCAGCAGATACTGGTAGATTGGAACCTGGCACACCAGAGTTTCAAGCGGCTTTTAATAAAGTAATTAGCGACCCTGATATTTTAACAGGAAGCCAATTAAAAAGTGAATCTAAAATATATCATGCCGATGGTAATTATAATTTTAGCCATTTAACTGATTTTGCTGAAATTCAAGCTGGTGGATCTTTCAGGCAGTATGTATTAAACTCTGGTGGCTCAATTTACACCGACAGGTTAGGAGAAATCAAATACTCTGAGGTTGGATATTACACGCAATTTCAAAAGAAATTTTTAGAAGACGATCGTTTAAAAGTAACCGCATCCATTCGTTATGATAAATCAGAGCTTTTTGATGCCTTTTTCTCGCCAAGAATCTCTCTCGGTTATAATATAGGAGAAGATGAAAACCACAACGTAAGAGCTTCGTTTCAAACAGGTTTTAGAAATCCAGATACCCAAGCGCTTTACATAGGTCTTAATGTTGGGCCAATCATATTATTAGGAGGAGCACCTGATAATCCGGAACGCGATATAAGAACAGCAACGGGCAATGATCTTTCTCCAACTGGACAAGCTATTTTAGGTACCAGCAGTTATACTTACAATGGCTCAGGTGCTTTCAACAATTCATTTTCAAGGAGTTCAGTAGCAGCATTCGCAGCTTCTCAAAACCCTGCTGATTTACAAATAGCAAACCCTGGTCTTATAAAACCAGAACAAGTGAGTTCTTTTGAAGTAGGTTATAGAGGAAAAGTAAATAGTTTCACTATTGATTTTAGTACTTATTATAATCAATATAAAGATTTTATAGCCACAGTAGATGTTATAAACCCTTTTTATGGTGATGTTCAATTAACACAAACCTTTCCTGGTAATGGTCTGCCTTTAGCAGTAATTGCACTTGCAAATGAAGATTTTCAAGCTTACAGAGCTTATACTAATTCTACGGCCGATGTTAGTTCTTATGGAGCTGCAATGGGTGTAAATACAAAAATATTTGGTAATTACGACTTAGGCGTAAATTATACGTACGCTAAACTAGACTTTGACAGAAAAGCCAACCCTAATACCCAAACCAATTTTAACACCCCGGAGCATAAAGTAAAAGCTTCTTTCGGAAATACCGATTTATTTGAAAATTTTGGATTTAATGTAGCTTGGAGATGGAGTGATAACTATGTTTGGGAAGCATCATTTGCAACAGGTGAAGTTCCTGCCTATCAAGTATTTGATGCTCAAATAAACCTTCGTGTTCCTTCATTAAAATCAACATTTAAGGCAGGGGCTTCAAACCTATTAGGTGATGAATATTTTACCGCAGTAGGTACCGGTAGGATTGGGTCTATGTACTATCTGTCATGGACAATTAATAATCTTTAATATTTTAAAATATGAAAACATTTTATAAACATATATTAGCACTCTTATCCATAGCAATTATATTTTCTTGTGAAAATGAAAATGTTAAAGATTTCAGGGATATTAACAGTATTGAAGTTTTACCTGAATTAACAAGTGGTTCTGTAGATTTTTCAAATTACGTAGCATTAGGAGCTTCATTTACAGCCGGTTACACCGATGGTGCTTTGTTTATGGCAGCGCAAGAAAACTCATTTCCTAATATTTTATCAAAAGAATTTGCTAAATTAGGTAGCGGAGCTTTTACACAACCATTAATGAATGATAATATTGGCGGTTTAGCCGTTGGAGGCAATCGAATTGCTCAACCAAGGTTAGTATTTGGTGGCGCGGGTCCAGTTCCTTTAGAATCTTTAATCGGCCCGGTAACTGTTACTACAGATATTGCACTCAATAATCCTACTGGTCCCTTTAATAATTTAGGTGTTCCTGGAGCTAAAAGTTATCATCTATTAGCTAACGGTTATGGCAATCTAGCTAATTTATCTGCAGGTTTAGCGAATCCTTATTTTGTTAGAATGACAGGTGCGACGCCTGATGCTTCTATGTTAGAATTAGCTATGGCACAAAACCCAACGTTTTTCACCTTATCAGAAATTGGTGGGAATGACGTGTTAGGCTATGCTACTTCTGGAGGGGATGGTTCTAGTTCTATAACAGCGACTGCTACATTTGATTTTGCTTTTAGTACCTTGGTGACCACCTTAACATCTGGAGGTGCAAAAGGAGCCGTGACCAATGTGCCTTACATTACAGATTTACCGCATTTCACAACAGTTCCATATGCTCCATTAAGTCCGGCAAATCCGAGTTTTGGACCTTTAATCCCAACTTTAAATGGTGTGTTCGGACAACTAAACCTCGTTTATGCTTATTTACAATCGGTTAGCGCCATTTCAAATGCAGCCGAACGCTCCATTGTTTTTTCAACAACAGCTGCTAGTGCTGTGGTTATAAAAGATGAAACGTTAACTGATATATCTGCGCAAATTGCTGGGGTATTAAATGCGAGTCCTACATTTCCTGCTTTTGTGCAAAGTTTTGGATTACCGGTTCAAGCTGCTCCTCTTGTTGCCAATTTATTAGGTACCATTTATGGTCAAACAAGACAAGCCACAGCAGATGATTTATTAGTCCTGCCAAGTAGATCAATAATTGGTACTGTAAATACAGCAATGTATGCTTATTTAGTAGGTCAAGGATTACCTGCAAATCTTGCAGGTCAATTTTCAGTTGAAGGCGTTACCAATCCACTAGCAGACAAATGGGTGTTATTACCAAGTGAACAAGCAGAAATAAAAAACGCTACGGATGCTTATAATGCAACCATTGCAAATATTGCAGCATCTAATGGTTTGGCTTTAGTTGATTTAAACACCATATTAACTCAAGCAACTACAACAGGATTACAAAGTGGAAATTTTACTTTTACCACTGACCTAGTTACTGGTGGTTTAGTAGGCTTAGATGGAATCCATCTTACAGCGAGAGGGTATGCCGTAATGGCCAATGAATTTTTAAAAGCTATTGATGCTACATATAGTTCTAATTTTGAAGCTTCAGGCAATGTTGCTAAAGCTGGTGATTATCCAACTAATTATTCGCCCACCTTACAATAATAACAATTAAATATATAACTAAACACCTTCAAATTGGAGGTGTTTTTTTATTATAAAAATGCCAAAACCACTTTTATTTTAAATTAAAAAATATATCTTTGCACGCGAAAACATAAGGTGATTTTTCAATCAATTAAATCGCATAATATTAAACAGATAAGCAATGGCTAAGGTTACAGGTAAAGTTGCACAAATAGTAGGTCCCGTTATAGATGTTGAATTCGGATCTGATTCAGAACTTCCAAAAATTTATGATTCGTTAGAAATCAAAAGACCTGACGGCTCTTTATTGGTGCTAGAAGTACAATCTCACATTGGTGAAGATACGGTGCGTACTATTGCCATGGATTCATCGGATGGTTTAAGTAGAGGCACTTTAGTTACTGCTACCGGAGCGCCTATTCAAATGCCAATTGGTGAAGATATTTACGGACGTTTGTTTAATGTCATTGGCGATGCTATTGATGGCCTAGGGAACTTACCTAAAGCTGGAAAAGCAGGATTGCCAATTCACCGTCATGCGCCTAAATTTGAAGACTTATCAACCTCAACAGAGGTTTTATTTACAGGTATTAAAGTCATTGATCTTATTGAGCCTTATGCAAAAGGTGGGAAAATTGGTTTATTTGGTGGTGCCGGTGTAGGTAAAACAGTGCTTTTAATGGAGTTGATCAACAATATTGCGAAAGCACATGGGGGTCTGTCTGTATTTGCAGGTGTTGGAGAAAGAACCCGTGAGGGTAACGACTTACTTCGTGAAATGTTAGAGTCTGGTATCATTAAATATGGTGATGACTTTATGCACTCTATGGAAGCTGGTGGATGGGATTTATCAAAGGTTGATAAATCTAAACTTAAAGAATCAAAAGCAGCATTTGTTTTTGGACAAATGAACGAACCTCCTGGAGCTCGTGCACGTGTTGCGTTATCAGGTTTAACCATTGCTGAATATTTCCGTGATGGTGCTGGTGAAGGCCAAGGTAAAGATGTATTGTTCTTCGTAGATAACATCTTCCGTTTTACACAAGCTGGTTCTGAAGTATCTGCTTTATTGGGTCGTATGCCTTCTGCAGTAGGTTACCAACCAACATTAGCAACAGAAATGGGTGCGATGCAAGAACGTATTACTTCCACAAAAAGAGGATCTATTACTTCTGTACAAGCGGTTTACGTACCTGCGGATGATTTAACCGATCCTGCCCCTGCAACAACATTTGCACATTTAGATGCTACAACCGTATTGTCAAGAAAAATTGCCGAGTTAGGTATTTATCCTGCCGTAGATCCACTAGATTCTACATCACGTATTTTAACGGTTGATATTTTAGGGCAAGAACATTATGCTTGTGCACAACGTGTAAAAGAGCTTTTACAGCGCTATAAAGAATTACAAGATATTATTGCCATTCTTGGAATGGAAGAATTATCGGAAGAAGATAAATTAGCCGTTGGACGTGCGCGTCGTGTACAACGTTTCTTATCACAACCCTTCCATGTAGCAGAACAATTTACAGGTATTCCTGGTGTTTTGGTTGATATTAAAGAAACCATTAAAGGGTTCAATATGATTATGGATGGTGAATTAGATCGTCTTCCTGAAGCAGCTTTTAACCTTAAAGGTACTATTGAAGAAGCTATTGAAGCTGGAGAAAAAATGTTAGCTGAGGCTTAGCCGAAGCTAATGCTGAATTTATTTCAGCATCTTTTAAATTGAACCTTGAATAACATTAAAAAGACCCTGAAATAAATTCAGGGTAGTAAAACAAGTTTTACTATGTATTTAGAAATTGTATCCCCAGAAGCCACTTTATTTAGCGGAGAAGTAGAATCCGTTTCAGTTCCTGGCGTTAATGGAGAGTTTGAAATGCTAAAAGACCACGCTGCTATTGTGTCTTTATTAAAAGAAGGTTTTGTTAAAATTGCCGGAAATATAACATTAGATGAAGAGGTTCAAGACAAATTTACAAAAGGTGCCAAAAACACCACTTTGTTAAAAATAAGTTCTGGAACCATAGAAATGAAAGATAATAAGGTCATCGTTTTAGCAGACTAACTTTTATTTTAAAATAAAAAAAAGAGGCTGTCTGAAAAGTTGTCATTGCTTCTCCCGATAGCTATCGGGAGAAGCAATCTGCAAATTGCAAGTTATTGATTTACAGATTACTTCGAAATAAAATTTCTCGCAATGACGGTTAATGTATACTTTTTCAGACAGCCACTTTTTTATATATTATTCTGGGGTCATATCCCAACTAATAAGTTTCCAATTTTGATTATCAGCACGATATGTCATTAAGCATTTAAATCCAACGGCATAATGTGCATCTAATGATCTTGTGTTTGTTGCATCTACTTCAGTAATAATCGCATCAAAATCGTGTTGCAATTGTTGACACATAAATTGGTACAAACCCTTAAAAATACCTTGTTTTCTAAATGCTTTATCAATACATATTTGCCCCATAACCATATAATTTATGTTTGGTTTTAAGTTGTTGTCAATTTGTTCGAACATGGGTTTTAAAACGTCTATTTTCTCTTTAAAATCTCTCGTCATGGATAATGCATACCCAACTACCTTATCAGCTTTTTTAGCAATACAATGCGCACAACTATCATTCATGTCCTTTAATAGTTCAAAATCATGATGTACCGTTACAAATCCTTCTTTTTTTATGTCTTCTTCAGAAATTCTATGAGCCAAATTATTTGTTTGAAGTGCTAATATTTGAATAAGCTCTTCATTTGTTTCGGCTCTTCTATAAACAATCTCCTTCATTGAAAACTATACTTTTTTAATCACATTGGTAACGATTCCCCATATTATAAAATCGTTTTCTTCAGTGATTTTAATAGGCTTGTAATTTGGGTTTTCTGGTTGCAACCATACACCGTCAGGTTCTACCTTTAATCGCTTAACGGTAAATTCCCCATCAAGAAAGCAAACCGCTATTTTATTATGCTCTGGTTCTAAGCTCCTGTCAATAACCAACAGGTCATTGTCATCTAACCCAGCACCAATCATTGATTGTCCGCTAACTCGTGCGTAAAACGTAGATAGCTTGTTTTTAACAAGCATATTATCTAACGATATGCGTTCTTGTTTAAAATCTTCAGCAGGAGATGGAAATCCGGCCGAAATTCCTGCATCAAAAAAAATAGCTCCTGGATCCATAAAAATTTCTGGAGTGAAAAATGTTAAATTTTGTTTTGCTCTTACTTGCATTTTACGGTTATAATATTGTTAATATCTGTAGTGTATCTTGGTGATAGTCGCTCTTGACGCATTTTCCAAGTGCGTTTTAAGTCTTGATTGCCCAATTTTATTTTATAATCTTTATACTTCATGTTCATGCTATCTATAGCCCGCATTAATGGTTGGTGTTTTGGGTTTTCATACTGGAATAAATCCAGTTGATGGTTGTTTGTGGGCACTATTCCTGTTACAATAACTCCTGCGCGTTTATATTTTATTCCTGATTTAAAAATAGAGGTTACCGCTTTCACGGCACACTTACTTATGGTCAACGATGAATTAGTAGGGTATGGCAAACTTACCGCAGTGCTTGCTTTATGCTGTTCCAAATCCTTTTTATGGCTATCACTACTTAATATAACTATCATCATGTGGCAGCTTGATTGTTGTTTTCTAAGTTTTTCAGCGCAACTTGTGGCAAAGGTTGAAACGCGCTCTTTAATATTATCAATATCTGAAAATGTGTACTCAAAACTTCGCGTGGTGGCAATAGCATGTTTGTTTTTAATTTCATCTAGTTTTAACGTGGGAATACCTTCTAAATCCTTTTTTAATTTCCACTCAGTGATAGAAAAATTCTTCAGAACCCAATTGTCAGGAAGTTTCACAAAATCAAGAGCTGATACACAATTTTCAAGTTTTAACCGTTTACTTAACCGTCTCCCTATGCCCCAAACATCTTCAATTTTTATCCATTTTAAAGCTTTTATCCGTTTGTCTTCAGAATCAATTATGTAAACTCCTTTTGTTTGTTCTGGAAATTTTCTGGCAATCTTATTGGCTACTTTACTCAAAGCTTTTGTGGGGGCTATCCCAACACTGGTTGGAATACCTGTCCATTTTAAAATACGTTGGCGTATTTGTTTTCCGTAGTCATCAAAATTATAGTTTTCAAACCCTTTAAATTCTAAAAAGGCCTCATCAATACTATACACTTCAACATCTGGCGTAAACTGTTCCAAAATTTTCATCACCCGATTACTCATATCTCCATACAATGGATAATTAGAGGAAAAGACTTGTATGTTTTTTTCTTTACAGAAATTTTCCCATTTAAAAATGGGAGCACCCATGGGTAATCCAATTACTTTGGCTTCATCGCTTCGCGAAATCACGCAGCCATCATTATTGCTTAAAATGGCAATAGGTTGGTTGCGTAAACTGGGATTAAAAACCCGTTCACAAGAGGCATAAAAATTATTACAATCGACTAAGGCGTACATTACCCAAAGATACAAGATTTTAGATATTTATAGATGCGTTTAATTTTTACAATGAGCGTATACGAACGGATTTTTATAAAAAATGCTACTCTTTAAAAACGTGAGTTCGATATAAATTCCAATAAAATAAACCACTATGGATTTGAAATCCATAGTTTTAAAACAAAAGAATGAAATTCTTTTTAATGTTAGCTTGTCATTCCGAATGTTACTGAAATCAAAATATATTTTGATTGAAAGTACATTGCGGAGCAATCGAAGAGGAATCTCATTATTATAAGATTTCTCGTCGCTCGTTCCTCGCTCTGTCGAAATGACAAGATACTCTTAAAAGTTTATAGAAACTAATCCCGATAACTATCGGGAGCAGGGTTTTAACCTATAACTAGATAATAAATTCATGTAAAAGCCTGATATTTAATCATTTGTCATGTCGACAGAGCGAAGCATGAGCGACGAGACATCTCATCCTGCTGAGATGTCTCCTCAATAAGCTTCGCTTAGTATTTTCAATCAAAATATATTTTGATTTCAATAATGTTCGAAATGACAAAATTCGCTAACAAAAAGATATAATCATCTGATTTATAACTTTCAATAAATTGAACTCACATTATTAAAGAGCCTATACTATAAATTAAGGGGTGTATGTTTTTTACATTCTGACTGACAGATTTTAAGCTAATCGTCGTCATCGTCGTCTCCATCACCATTAGTTATCGTTTCACTGGCATTATTGTTTTCTCCTTGAATTGTTGCATTCGTATTTCTGATTTCAGAATGTCGGATTTGACCTCCTAAATTTCCAACTTGTACAAACAACCCAAATGTTGCTAGAGAGACCAATAAGGTTAGCAGTGTGATGGTTTTTGAAAATGATACTTTTTTGAAAATTGCATATAAATTGATTAAGGATAATAAGCCCAACAGACCCATTAACCAAATGGCTGTTTCGGCAAGTTCTTCATGTTCTTCAATAGTGTTCTCTAAAACTCCTGGGATATTTTCTACAGTTTCGGCAGCTCCTTCTCCTGTAAGAAAAACGGGGATGGTTAAAAGCGCCATTACTATAAAAGTGCCTGATGCAACTTTTATTATGGATTCATTTTTTGAGTAAATACCATATATAAAAATTACAATTCCAATGATGGTTCCAACAATTGGAAAATGTGTTAGTAGTAAATGAATGTGTGTTGCGTCCATAATTATTATTTTAAATTGAGGTGTTTGTTATTTTAAATTGAGGTGTTTATTTTTTTAAAACGAAAGCCCAGTTAAAGGTCTGGACTTTCGTTTACCAACCAACAAATCAAACTTCACTAAGAGAAGTTATTTTCATGAATTTTTCAGAACTTGTCATAGATATGCCACATCTTTTTGGTGTTGTTGTTTGATATGTGTTTCCACAAGTTGGGCAGATGTAATAAACCGATGGTAAAGATGTATCATTATTACCTTCTAAAGCAGCCAAAGCTTCTTTATACATTTCAAGATGTTTTAACTCTGTTCTATAGGCATAATTTAAACTAATGCCAGCCATTTCGTTTTTGGCGGCTTTGGCAGTTACCATAAACCCTGGGTACATGGTGTTTGATTCATAACTTTCTCCCGTTACTGCATCCTCTAGGTTTTCTTTAGTTGATTTTACCGTAAATTCAGGTGAGATGTCAGGAACAGTTTGTCCTGCTTCTTCTAAAACAACTTTATGATTGCTTGCGTGGATATTCTCTGCTGTAGATGCTGCATGAAATAGCATTGCAATTTCATGATGGCCTTCTTCTTCAGCTTTTTTACTGTAAGCTTCATATTTAGCGCTAGCAGTGGTTTCTCCTTTAAAAGCAGCTTGCATGTTATTAATGGTTGAAGACGTGGCATCTACAACAGACATTTCTTCAACTTGTGCGATAGGTTTTTGTAGCGTGCTTTCTTTATTGGATTCGTTTTTACAAGAATTGAATAAAGTTCCTGCTATTACTACGGCGGCAAGCATAATTACTGATTTTTTCATTTTTATTTATTTTAAGAATTATATGATTTTGTTTAACAAGACAAATATAATTTGACCTTTATTTAAAAATCCTTTAGTAATTCTTAAGATTCAATTAATAAAAATTAGGTTGTAAACTGTAATGTAAAAATGCTCCCTTTTTCTAATTGGCTTTTCACATCAATTTTAATATGTTGTAATTCCGCTAGTTTTTTAACAATGGAAAGCCCTAGCCCATTGCCTTGTATTGATGAGCTTCTGGACTCATCGGTTCTATAAAAATTATCGAATATATTGGGCAAATGTTCGTCAGAAATACCAATGCCATCATCTTTTACAGAAAGCGTTTTTAAGGCAGCATTCCAAATAAGAAAAACATGACCGTTAAAGTTTCCATATTTAATGGCATTTGTTACCAAGTTGTCAAGTATTAATTCTAAACACATTTTGTCGGCAAAAATAGTAGCCTCAATTGGTGTTTCTACATGTATTTTTATATTCTTTAAATCGGCAACAGGAATCCATTTTTTAGTTAATTCAGTTAAAAACGGCAAAAGCAGTATGCTTTCTTTATTTGCAAAAATTACTCCAGATTCAATTCTAGCTAAGTGCAAAAGCTGGTCAAGTAGCGTATCTAACCGATCTACTTGATTTATAATATCACGTATTTTATCTTCATAGAATTCCGGCTCACGTTGCTTTCTTATTAACACTTCTAAAGTACCTCTTATAGCTGCAAGTGGTGTTCTAATTTCATGTGAAGCATCTCCTGTAAATTGTTTTTGCTGCTTCATGCTTTTTTCAATACGAATAACCAACTCGTTAATAGTATTTGCGAGTTCATACAATTCATCTCTTCTAGTAGGCAATGTTAATCTTGTGTTCATGTTTGATCCACTTATACCTGATGCGGTTTTAATAAGCTGATGTACTGGCCTGATGGCTTTTGATGCAGCAAAAGAAGACGCAACATATTGAACGATAAGCATTATTGGAAATGAAATCAGCAACACTACCAGCAAGTTGTTTAAAATAACAAACAATTCCTTTTGTGAAACGGCTATGGTAAGTTGCCCTATTATTTTCCCTTTTTCATTTTTTATTGGAAATTGCCCTAATCTTATTTTTTGGCCCGTAAGTTCACTATCATAAAATTTTTCTTGTTGGTTGTTTGGGCTAAATAGAAACTGGTCATTTAATAAATTTTCGGAATGAAAAACAACAGTGCCCTGGGCATCAACAATTTGTAAAAATATAGGGTTTACATTGACTTCTTTGTGTTCTACCTCATCCCATTCCGGAAAGTTATGAATAATTATTTCATCCTTAAAACCTTTGATGTATTTAAACACTTCCTCTTTCTCTAATAAGATATCATCGTCTAAATGTGAATAGGCTGTTTTGTTAACGACTGCATAGATTACAATAAAAACCAAAGCCGTAATAACAGCGGTCGCTATGGTATTAAAAAGTGCAATTCGGTTTTTAAACTTCATTGTCATATTAATCCTCTTCAATTTTATACCCTATCCCCCGTACGGTTGTAATAAACGATGGCTTGTTTGGTTCATCAATTTTTTTTCGCAACCCATTTATATATACATCTATAACGGAATTGTTATAATCAAAATGAATATCCCATACTTTTTCAATAATGTTTGTTCGTCTGCATACTTTTCCCTTGTTTCTCAAAAAAAATTCTAATAATGAAAATTCCTTTTGTGTGAATTCTATAGGGATTCCTTTTTTAGTAACACTGTGTTTTTCAACATTCATTTCTATATCACCAGCACTAAAAATAATTGGCTCTACTTCGTTCTTACGCATAAGAACACGTATGCGCGCAAGTAGTTCTTCAAAAGAAAATGGCTTTCTAATGTAATCATTTGCTCCTGTGTCTAAACCAAAAACAGCATCATCAACGGTGTCTTTTGCCGATAAGATAATTATTGGAATTTGTTGATTAACTTTCCTTATGTGTCTGCAAATTTCTATTCCACTAAGCCCTGGTAACATCCAATCCAGCAAAATGACATCATACCCATCAAGATTATCAAGTGCTAATTCCAAACCTTTTTTACCATTAGTAGCCACATCAACGGCAAACCCTTCTTCCTTTAGTCCTTCTCTAATAAAATTTGCTATAGATATTTCATCCTCAACAATTAAAATTCTCATTTCTTTATTATTATAAACCTTTAATCAAAGATACTGATAGAAACTCAACCTTGTATCTTTAATTATTAAAATCCGGCAACGCTATTTCAACACCGGCACCATGACTGAATACCAATTGCCCACCTAAATATCCTGTTCTGCCAACAGCAATAACCAGTAGCATATATAATAGAAAGCCAATACCTTTTGCCCAAGGTTTATGGAATTTAAAATAGAAAACCGCACTTTTGAACAGTACGGTAATAATTGAACCCCAAAGTATTAAAAAAGCTGCTTGCTTGTGTAAATTCATGGGCTCTAATAATGGCCCTTCTTCAATTCCTTCGCCTGCATAACCACCAGTTATATACGCTGTAATTGTTCCTAAAGCACCCAAAATAAGCAAATAGAAAGCAGCTGTTTTAAAAAAGTCTTTCTTAATAAAAAAACTTATTATTTCTGAAAGAAACCCTACTATTAATAACGCAATAGGGAAGTGAATAATTATGGCGTGAAGGTGTGTTGCAGCAATCATTTGTTAAATTTTTTAATTTTAACAAATATCATTCAAGAATCATTTAAAACTAATGAAGGAATTCTTAAAGTTTGCTTAAGAATGCATTGTTGCTTAAAATAGCAATAGGTTGATGGCGTAAACTGGGATTAAAAACCCGTTCACAAGAAGCATAAAAATTATTACAATCCACTAAGGCATTCATGCCTATAAAAATACTTTTTTTGATTGATTTTTTGATTGAAAGAATGGTATTTAATTATCCTTTAGCCCGCAACCATACTTCTCTTGATGATTTTTTAATAGTATCCAATTCAATGTTATTGGCTTCAAATAAACTCAGGTTATACATTTTACTCGCTTGCAGGTTTACGGTTGTTTCCCTGGTATTTCCGAAGCGTTCATACACCACATTTACAGTATCATTTGGATTATAGACATTCAAAACAGTATTGAAATCTGTCGAATCGCTCAAAACCACATCGCCCATTTTAATGATTTTATCACCAACATCTAAACCTGCATGATACGCTGATGACCCCATCATGGTGTTTTCTGAAATGATCCCGTTTTCCACATGGGCTCCAAACGCGATTTTGCTTTTATCCTGAGTTAAACTCACGCCCACATTATTTAACAAGCGTTCCATATCCGGCATCTCGCTTTTGTAGATATAATTATTAAAAAACATGTTTCCAAAGTCCTTACCGGCATAGCCAATTAATGTGTTGTGCAAATCTTCAACGGTATATGGTTTCTCTTGTTTTCCGAAGTTATTCCACATCAATTTCATGAAATCATCAAGGTTTAATCCTTTTTCCCGCAATGATAAATCCAAGGCCAGACCAATGGCGCTTCCATAAGAATAATAGGATATAAACGTGTTTACCCTATTCACCGGATCTACAGAACGTGCCGCATCCACAAAAGGCGCTTGATAACTCATTTCTATCGGATTAAAAAACCGCCGCCCGGGAGAATTCCAAACATAATTAAAAGTCCCAACAAGTCCTTTTATATAATCTTCCTGTGATATAATACCTGCTCTGCAAAGCGATAAATCATCAAAATAACTGGTAAATCCTTCCGCAAACCATAATTCCCCACTCATATTAACCTGGTCAAACTTAAAGGGTTCCAAAGCTTTGGGTCGAATCCGTTCTACATTCCAACAATGAAAAAATTCATGAGCCACCGTTCCAATATTTCCGTCCAACCCACCATTTGCCAAACTTCGGGTGCTTGAAATCATCGTAGAATTACGGTGTTCCATACCATCACCAGAGGCATTTGGCATATAGCACAACAGAAACGTATATTCACCATAATCATAACTTGGTAATTCACCAAAAACCTGTTCTTCCTGCAATACGGTTTTTTGAATATTTTCAACGTACGTATTCAAGGCATCCTCAGAAGCCGCATCATCATGCAAAACCACATTAATAATTTGATTTTTCACCTTAAACGATCGTGTTCTGAAATTGGCAATCTCTACCGGACTGTCCATAAAATATTGAAAATCTTTCGCATAATAGGTGTTCCCTTCCTGGTGCTTTAACTGTGTAGCCACTTTCCAGTTTAAATCCTTTCGAATATTAAAAGTGACCTCCATTTCTTTTTCCGATAACTCAGGAACGTATATAAATGTTGCCGGCATATTAAGGTGTGCATGCGTTTCATCAACCTGGGAATAGGTGCCATCACCTAAATTAGCAAACAAAGTATAACTCACTATAATAGTGCCATCATGATCTTCTACCTGCCACGCATACGGATTGGATCGTGTCGTTTTTAAAACATGCCCCTTGCTATCTGTTACCTTTACATTGTAAACATTTTTGGCAAACTCATGCAACGCATAGCGCCCCGGTGAGGACCTGCTCATTCTAAACTCAACCACATCAGGTTTTAAATGGCTGAATGTTGCCATGACAGTAGCTTCGTGATGAACAGCGTTTTCAAATGAAATGGTATATTTTGTAGCTATTTGAGGTTGTACAGATAACGAGAAAATAAATGAAAACAAGAAAATATAAAATCGGTTCATTCTAATTCTTTTAGGTCTCTAATATACAATTTAGCGTTTGCATTTTTCAATATTTTTTAAATGCCTCTTTTTCAATTACAATCATTATATTTACCTTATTAATTCCCTCACATGAAAATTTTGTCTTACAAAATCTTATTCTGCCTTGTTTTCCTATCAAACCTATCATTCGCACAAACTGACCCTGATATCTTCGGAAAATTTGAATCTAAATTTTATACTATTGATGGGTATAAAATTAATGTGGAAGTTTTAGGAAGTGGCGACCCTATTTTCTTTTTACCTGGTGGGCCAGGAAATTCCCATGATTATATGCAAGGTAATTTTGGACAGTATTACAAAACAAATACCGTGGTTTTTTTTGATTTTTTAGGTCGGGGCAAAAGTGACGATGCTAAAAACCTTTCAGAATATTCAGTAGAAAATGATGTGGAACTCATTGAAAAACTTCGCAAATTGCTCAAGTTTGATAAAATCTCTTTAATTGGCCATTCTTATGGAACGGTGCCTGCCCAAGCTTACACCTTAAAACATCCTGAGCATGTAGATAAAATAGTGTTGATTAGCGGATTTCATAGTGGCGCCATGTGGCAAGCCAATTGTGATAGCTACAACCACTATGCAAAAACGCATTTCCCTGAAAAATGGAAACAAGTAGATTCCCTTCACACTTTAGGTTATGTGTCCAGTCAAGAACCATTAAAAACCTTGTATGCCAGTTTCCCTACTAAATACGTCTATTACCACAACACTAAAATAAAACCACCTGGACCAAATTATGCCTACCGAGGAATGGCAAGTGATGTGTATGTTGCTATTATTGGGAAAGATGGTGATTTTGATGTTTCCGGAAGCATGATCAATCAAGATTATAGGCAACAATTAAAACATATCAAAGCCAAAACCCTGATTATTGCCGGCAGATACGATGGTGTTTCAACGCCAGAATTTGCGGTGCAATACAAATTATTTATGCCGCAGGCACAATTTGAAATGTTTGAAAACAGTGCTCACAATCCGTATCTTGAAGAACCCGAAAAATTTTATACCATCCTCAATAAATTTCTTGAAATAAAATAGATAGCTCTTTTAATGAGCATTTAAAGCTTATTTCACTTTGTGAAAACAGATATTTCCTTAATTTTGCCGGCTAATCAACCAGACTATGTTTAAGAAAATATTTCTTTTTGTTATTAGCGCTCTTTTTACTGCTACCCTTTTTTCACAAGATAACCCTACCGTTGAACAATTAGATGAAGTAGTGATTACCTCAAGTAGGATTGATTTACCTTTTAAAGAAAACTCAAGAACCATAACCGTAATTACTTCCGAAGATATTGCACAAAGTGCCGCTACAAACATAGCCGATTTGCTGCAACAATTTGCCGGTATTGATATAAGACGTCGCGGTACTGCCGGAATGCAAGCCGATTTATACATTCGTGGTGGAGGTTTTGACCAGACCTTATTACTTATTGATGGTATTAAAGTGGAAGATGCACAAACGGGCCATCACACCATGAATTTAGCCTTGCCTTTAGAAGTTATTGAACGTATTGAAATCATAAAAGGGCCAGCGGCGAGAGTATTTGGGCAAAATGCATTTACGGGGGCTGTTAATATTGTAACTAAAAAAAATCCTGAAAATTCAGTTGCTGTTGGATTGCAAGCCGGTTCATTCGGACAAAAAAATGCAGCAGTTACCGTTGGCAGTGATATGAAAAACTCATCGCATATTGTTCATTTTTCAAGAAACACTTCGGATGGGTATCGTTATAATACGGACTATGATAATCAAAATTATGTTTTAAAAAGCACCTTTAATAAAACCCAATTACCTATTGATATGATTGCCGCTTTTGCTGAACGTAAATTTGGTGCCAATGGCTTTTATGCTTCACCTGCAGCCATCAATCAATACGAAGCAACACAAGCTAGTTTGATTGGTTTTTCCACCGAAATTAAAAGCGAAAAATTAACGCTTAAACCACGCATGTACTGGAGACGCAATCAAGATGAATACATTTATGTGCGCCAAGACCCATCCATCTACAGAAATTTGCACCTTACCAATAAAGTAGGTGCCGAATTGAACGCTGCTTACACCTCAAATTTAGGAGTAACCGGTTTTGGGATTGATATGGCAAAAGTGTCTTTGTCAAGCAACAATTTAGGGCAGCGCAACCGTTTTATGACTACTTTGTTTGTAGAACATCGCTTTAAGTTTTTGCAAGATCAATTGGATGTGACCCCTGGTGTTGCGGTCAATTATTTTTCCGATTTTAAATTTCATGCCTTTCCAGGAATGGATATTGGTTACAAATTAAATGACCAATTAAAACTATACGGAAATGTTGGTTACACATACAGAATTCCAACCTATACCGATTTATATTATAGTAGTCCAACTGATCTTGGTGATGAAAACTTAGTCCCAGAAGAAGCCATTGCAGAAGAACTGGGTTTGAAATATATTGCCAATGCCTTCAGCGCATCAGTAGCTTTTTTTAACAGGGATTCTAAAAAACTCATTGATTATATTAAAGAAAATGAAGCCGACAAATGGCAGGCTACCAATATTAGGGAATTAAACACAAAAGGCTTTGAATTTGATACTAACTATAACTTTAAAATTGGCGAATTCAGTCAATCCATAAATCTGTCTTACACGTTTTTAGAAGATGATGTTAAAGCTTTGCAAGCCAACTTCTCAAGGTATTCCATCAATTCATTAAAGCATCATTTTGCATCACGTTTAAGTACCGGTTTTATAAAAAACGTCTCGCAAAGCATCGTTTATAAATATGCTGAAAGAACCAATGGAGAAAGTTATAGCGTTGTTGATGCCAGCATTAATTTTAATATGCATGCTTTTGAAATTTCGATGATAGCCAGTAATATTTTCAATACGGAATATACAGAAACCAATTTGGTGCCCATGCCAAAAGGCAATGTACTGTTTGGTGCCACGTATCATTTCAAATAAAGTTAGGTTTTTACTACAAATCGTATTTATTTCACAACGTTTCCTTAACTTTGAGTAAACAAACATGTGTTTATGGTTCTGAATCTGCAAGACATTCCTCGTGTAAAAAACATCCAAAAAGAAGACTTTATCAGGCAGTATTTTAAACCACAGAAACCCGTAGTTATTGAGCATTTTACTAAAGATTGGCCGGCATATAGCAAATGGAATCTGGATTATATGAAAACCGTTGCTGGTCATCTTACAATACCATTGTATGATGATAGGCCTGTTGATTTTAAAGACGGTTTTAATGAGCCTCACACTACCATGAAGATGAGTGCGTATATTGACTTACTGAAACGTGAACCTACCCGATACCGCATTTTTTTATGGAATGCGTTGAAAGCAATCCCTCAGCTTCAAAAGGATTTTTCTTTTCCAGATTTAGGTTTGCGCCTTATGAAAGATATTCCCATGCTTTTTTTTGGCGGAAGAAACTCATATACCTTCATGCATTATGATATTGATTTAGCCAATATATTTCATTTTCATTTTGAAGGCACCAAGAAAATCATCTTGTTTGACCAAAACCAGAACAACTATTTATACAAAGTCCCACATTCTTTAATAACCCGGGAAGATATTGATTTTGCAAACCCCGATTTTGAAAAATGGCCATTACTGGCCAAAGCCAACGGATATCAAACGGAACTAAACCACGGCGAAATGCTGTATATGCCAGAAGGTTACTGGCATTATATGCAATACATCACCCCCGGGTTTTCAATGAGTTTACGCGCTATGGCCCGAAATCCAAAAAACTTTAGCAAGGCCATTTACAATCTTTTCATCATGCGCAATTATGATAACGCCATGCGTAAACTACAAGGACAAAAATGGATTGACTGGAAAAATGAGCAAGCCCTTGTTAGAACCCATAAACATTTGTAAAAAAGCAATTTATTATTAGTTTTGTAATATATTTACAGCCTCAAATTTAAAACTCAAATCATGAAAAAATTAATTTTACTAGTTACAATTCTTAGTGTGTCATTAGCCAATGCACAAGCTTTTAAAGGCAATGGCGATAACAAATTTCAGGTAGGTACCAGTTTACAAAACAATGCCACCGGAATTAATGTAACCTACGATTATGGCCTTGGTGAAAACATGTCTGTAGGTATTTCGTCTTCATATGCTTTAGGCCTTAATAATGCCATAGAAAGTGTGGTTGATGTTAACGATCGTTTTGATATCAAAGCACGTTTTAGCGCCAACTTGGGCAATGTGATTAATGTTGACGAAAATTTCGATGTATATCCAGGTTTAGACTTAAGTCTTAAAAACTTTGGTGGCCATTTAGGTATGCGATACTTTTTTTCTGAAGGCTTTGGTCTTTACACTGAATTTACCGTGCCTTTCGCTAAATACAATACCGATGTTTTAGATGCCGGCGAAAAATTATTCAACCAGTTTACAGTTAACATTGGTGCTTCTTTCAATTTATAAAAGCACCTATTTATAATTTATGAGCGGAAATGGCACATGCTGTTTCCGCTTTTATATTTTTAAAAACTAGAAAAGGCTGACTAAAAAGTTTAATAACAAGTCATATTGAGACCCGAGCCAAAAAATTTTATCAAGCGGTTAGAATGACGTCAATGGTAGCCTGTCGAAATATTTAACTTATTGATAATCAATATCGGTTTCGACAAGCTCAACCTGACAACTAAAAATATTGCATTTTAAACAACCTCTTTTTTATATCCCATCATCGCGAGTCCCGATGGCTATCGGGAGAAGCAATCTGTACTTTTTGAACCGTCATTGCGAGAGGAACGAAG